>CAIOHN010000139.1 GCA_903858105.1 uncultured Pseudomonadota bacterium
CATTCTGCAATGCGCAAGATACCACCTCTATGCTGGTTTTCCGATAATGGATAGTACGCAATTTCGCCAGACGGACTGCGGGCGGCGATGATCGATACTTCGCGTTGAAACGGCACAAAGCCTTCCACTATTGAAGCTGCGCCTTGCATGCTGCCCCAGGCGGCTGCCAGTTCTTCATTTGACTTTAAAACCACTTGGCCTTTGCCGTCGTAGCCCATGCGGCGACTTTTCAAAATAGCCGGATAGCCAATAATCGGCATGGCCAGTTGCAAGTCTTGCAGATTGTCGATAGCCGCGAATGGCGCAGTGCGAATGCCCAAGTCTTTAAAAAAATTCTTTTCCAGCAAACGGTCTTGCGCGACGGCTAATGCACCGGCGGGCGGATAGACTGTGGTGTGGCTGGAGAGAAATTCGGCGACATGCGCGGGTACGTTTTCAAACTCATAAGTCACAATATCGGCTTTTTCGGCTAACTCCGCCAGTAAGTCCGGATCGTCGTAAGCGCCCAACAGATGCTCGCTCAAGCCGCCGGCTCCGGCGTTCGGGTCAGGATCAAGCACGATAAATTTTAAACCCAACGGATAACCAGCCAAGGCGATCATTCTGGCGAGCTGTCCGCCGCCCAAAATACCAATTTTCATCCGGTCACCTGTCTTGGATCGGGGGTGGCCATTACGCTATCGGTCTGTTGCTGGCGATAGGCGTCCAGTGCTGCACGATATTGCGGGTGCTTATTGCTGATTATCGCGGCCGCCAGCAGTGCGGCATTAATCGCACCGGCTTTGCCGATGGCCAGGGTGCCGACCGGGATGCCGGCTGGCATTTGCACGATGGATAATAAGGAATCCATGCCGTTCAAGGCCTTGGATTGCACAGGCACGCCCAGCACCGGCAGCGCCGTTTTAGCCGCGGTCATGCCGGGTAAATGCGCAGCGCCACCGGCACCAGCGATGATGACTTCAAAGCCTTTGCTTTCGGCGGATTCAGCATAACGAAACAGCTTGTCCGGGGTGCGGTGCGCAGACACCACTTCCACTTCGTGTGGAATCTCAAGGTGTTCTAGGGTTTGCGCTGCATGTTGCATGGTCTCCCAATCGGATGTGGAACCCATGATGATGCCTATCAATGCGGTCATGCAAAATCTCCGGTATTTGCCATAAATCGAATTCGGCGCGATTATCGCATAAATAACAGGTTTTTCTCTGTCGGTGAGTTGGGAACAATGTGGGGCTTGATGTTAAGATAACGCCCCTCGTAATGTTTTAAGCTAAGGATGGATGATGGAAAACTCGCAACACGCTACTCTGCAAGTCAGTGAGCTATCGTGTTTCCGCGACGAGCGCCTGTTATTTTCTGCGCTAGATTTCAGTGTAAACGCTGGACAAGTGTTGTTGCTGGAAGGCGCAAACGGTAGCGGCAAAACCTCGCTGCTGCGTATCCTCTGTGGCTTTAGAGAAGCGGATGCTGGCCAGATTTACTGGTGTGGCAATAAAATTTCAGAAAGCAGTTATTTCCAGGATATGGCTTATGTCGGTCACGCCGACGGTACCAAGAAAGAATTAACCGTGTTGGAAAATCTAAACTTCGCCCTGGCACTCGGTGCGCCAGGCAAATATAGCATTGAGCAAGCGTTGGATAAGGTCATGCTGGCCGGGTTTGATGATAATCCGGTACATACTTTGTCGGCCGGCCAAAAGCGCCGCTTGTCGCTGGCCCGTTTGTTGATCACGCATAATTTGCTGTGGATATTGGACGAACCTTTCACATCACTGGATAGACAAGGCATCAAATTGATAGAATCGCTGATTGCCGCACACATCGAGCAGGGCGGCATGGCAGTTTTAACCTCTCATCACGACCTGAGCATGGCTGATCTCAACCTGCAACGCATACATTTACAAGCATGCCAATAATTCAGGCCTTTTGGGCCATCATCCGCCGGGATTTGTTACTGGCATTTCGCCGTCGCGCCGAAATGGCCAACCCGCTGTTCTTTTTCGTGCTGGTGGTAACGCTGTTTCCGTTGGCCGTGGGTGCTCAGCCCAATTTGTTGCGGGCGATGGCGCCCGGCGTGATTTGGGTGTCGGCGCTATTGGCAGCGTTATTGTCGTTAGATAGTTTATTTCGCAGTGATTTTGATGACGGCTCGCTGGAACAAATGTTGTTAAGTCCGCATGCTTTATCGGTGCTGGTGCTGGGTAAAATCATCGCCCACTGGTTGGTTACCGGCTTACCATTACTGTTGGTGGCACCTTTGCTGGCAGTTTTTTTAGGCCTGCCGGAACAAGCCATGGGAACTTTATGGCTGACATTGATCTTAGCTACGCCTTTGTTAAGCCTGATCGGTGCCATCGGTGTGGCGTTGACGGTCGGTTTGCGGCGCGGCGGCATGTTGTTGTCTTTACTGGTCTTGCCTTTGTATGTGCCGGTGCTGATCTTCGCCAGCGGCGCTGTGGATAGAGCCGCCAGCGGTCTGCCGGTGGATGCCCAATTGAATATTTTAACGGCCATGTTGTTATCGGCCTTGGTGTTAGTGCCGCTGCCTACTGCGGCCGCTTTAAAAATGAGTGTTAATTGATGTCCTGGATTCCTGCGCCGGTTAGCCGGTTTTTTCATCGTACTTCTTCGCCACCGCATTTTTACGCTTTGGCGGATCGATTCATCCCCTGGTTGACGGTAATTTTTCTGTTGCTGCTGGGCGCCGGGCTTTACGGCGGGTTGTATCTGGCACCGACCGATTACCAGCAGGGTGATAGTTACCGGATCATTTACATCCACGTGCCGGCGGCCTGGATGTCGCTTTTTATCTACGTGATGATGGCGGTGATGGGCGGCATTGCCTTGATCTGGCGCATGAAACTTGCCGAAGTCATGCTGATCAGCAGCGCACCGATTGGGGCCGGGTTTACTTTTGTGGCCTTGGTGACCGGTTCGCTGTGGGGTAAGCCGATGTGGGGGACCTGGTGGGTTTGGGACGCGCGCTTAACTTCGGAATTGATTTTGCTGTTTTTGTATTTAGGTGTGATTAGTTTGTACGGCGCTATCGAAGAAAAACGCGCTGCGGCGCGGGCAGTCTCGATTTTGGCGCTGGTAGGTGTGGTGAACATCCCCATCATTCATTACTCGGTGCAATGGTGGAACACCCTGCATCAAGGCCCGACAGTCAGCAAAATGGACAAACCTTCCATTCACGTCAGCATGCTGGTGCCGCTGTTGCTGATGGCGGTAGCCTTTAAGTTTTATTATCTAATCGCGGTATTACAGGCCGCCAAACTGGAATTATTAAAACGCGAAACCAGTTCGCAATGGGTCAAAGCGTTATTGGAGAAACAGGCATGAGCTGGGAAAGCTTTTTATACATGGGCGGTTACGCGCTTTATGTTTGGCCAGCTTATGGCGTGACAGCGCTGGTATTGCTGGGTAATTTATTCTGGCCAGTGTGGCAGCGCAGACAACTGCTGAGACAACTCACCATCAAACAAAAACGTAGCCAAGTCCGATGAAACCCATACGAAAACAACGTTTGATATTAATTCTGCTAATGCTGGCTATCTTGGGCGTCGCAGCAACTTTTGCCTTGAAAGCCTTCAACGAAAACCTGATGTATTTTTTCTCCACCAGCGATGTGGCGGCGGGCAAGGCGCCGGATAATGCGGTGTTTCGCCTGGGTGGCATGGTGGTAAAAGGCAGCGTCGAACGCCCCAATGCCGATTTATTAGTCCGCTTTAAACTTAGCGATTTTGAAAAGGAAGTCAGCGTAGAATATTCAGGCATTCTGCCGGATTTGTTCAGAGAAGGTCAGGGCATCGTCGCCAAAGGTAAATTGGACGGACGCGGCGTATTTGTCGCCGAAGAAGTGCTGGCCAAGCATGACGAAAACTACATGCCGCCCGAAGTGGCTGGCAGTTTGAAAAAACCGGCGGTTCAACCATGATCCCGGAAATCGGTCATTTTGCACTGATCCTGGCCTTGTGCATGGCGATTGTACAGGGCACGTTACCGATTTTCGGTGCCGCCAAATCCATCACTGGCTGGGTGCATGTCGCCAAACCTGCGGCTTTTGGGCAATTGCTGTTCATGGGGCTGGCTTATGCTTGTTTAACCAGCAGTTTTATCAGCCACGATTTTTCGGTGGCCTATGTCGCGCAAAACTCCAACACCGCATTGCCTTTGATTTACCTGATTTCCGGGGTATGGGGCGCGCATGAAGGTTCATTGTTGCTGTGGGGTTTGACTTTATCAATCTGGACCGGTCTGGTTGCGGCCTTTAGTGCGCATATCCCGGACGCAACTCGCGCTCGTGTGCTGGGCGTAATGGGGTTGGTCAGCATCGGTTTTATTCTGTTTTTGTTGCTAACCTCCAATCCATTCGAGCGACTATTCCCGGCACCGTTAGAAGGGCGTGACCTTAATCCTTTGCTGCAAGATCCGGGTTTGGCGATCCATCCACCGATGCTGTACATGGGCTACGTGGGCTTTTCGGTAGCGTTTGCCTTTTCGATAGCAGCCTTGCTGGAAGGGCGATTGGATGCCGCTTGGGCACGCTGGTCGCGGCCCTGGACGAATATCGCCTGGATGTTTTTGACCTTGGGCATTACCTTGGGTAGCTGGTGGGCGTATTACGAATTGGGCTGGGGCGGCTGGTGGTTCTGGGATCCGGTCGAAAACGCTTCCTTCATGCCGTGGTTGGTCGGCACCGCTTTGATTCACTCTCTGGCAGCCACCGAAAAACGCGGTGTGTTCAAAACCTGGACGGTGTTGCTGGCAATTTTCGCGTTTTCTTTAAGTTTGCTTGGCACTTTTCTGGTGCGCTCCGGCGTGCTGACGTCAGTTCATGCCTTCGCCAGCGACCCGGCGCGCGGTTTGTTTATTTTGATCTTTTTAGCCGTTGTCGTGGGCGGATCGTTATTGTTATATGCGATTCGCGCGCCGCAGGTTAAAAGCCATGCCAGCTTTGAGCTGGTATCGCGGGAATCGGTATTGCTGGTCAACAACGTGCTGTTGGTTGTGACCGCCGCCAGTATCTTGTTGGGTACTTTGTATCCCTTGGTCGTCGATGCCTTGGGCTTGGGCAAGTTATCGGTCGGCCCGCCATACTTTAACGCCGTGTTTATTCCGTTAATGGCACCGCTGTCCTTAGTTGTTGGTTTGGGCGTGTTAATGCGCTGGAAAAGCGACGATCTTAAAGCCTTGGGTCTAAGAGTGCGTTGGCTGATCGCAATCTGCGTGGCGCTGGCGTTGTTGGCACCGCTGTTGATGCCGTTTTACTCCTGGGGCGCGGCTTTGGGCACTGGCTTGGCTTTGTGGACGTTGGCGATTACCGGTGTGGCGTTTAAACAACGTCTGCAAACCTGGTCTTGGCAACGTCTGCGACAAATCCCGGCCGGCTTTTATGGCATGACCCTGGCGCATTTTGGTATTGCCGTGTTTGTGATCGGCATTACCTATACCTCGGTTTACAGCATAGAACGCGACGTGCGGCTGGCACCGGAAGAAACCCTGGATTTATTTGGTTACGTCTTTCAGTTTCATGGCGTTAAAAGCACGGAAGGGCCAAATTACCGCGCCGAGCAAGCCTATCTGACCGTCAGTCACAATAACGAAGTCGTCGCCGAACTTTCCCCGCAAAAGCGCGTGTATCGGGTACAAACCATGCCGATGACCGAAGCGGCAATTGATGCTGGCGTGTTCAGAGATTTGTTTGTCGCTTTGGGTGAGCCGTTGGATAAGCAGGGTGCCTGGAGTTTGCGGGTTTATTATAAAGCCTTTATCCGCTGGATCTGGATGGGCGGGGTATTTATGGCCCTGGGTGGCCTGATTGCCGCGACTGATCGCCGCTACCGCTTGCTTAACAAACCCATTGCGCAAACCACATGAAATATTTGTTACCGCTGTTATTGTTTATCGCCTTATCGGTTTTTCTGGCGATTGGTTTAAAACTCAATCCGCGCGACATTCCATCGCCGCTGCTCGACAAACCGGCCCCGGCGTTTAATTTGCCGATTTTAGCCACACCCAGCCAAAGTCTGAGTCAGGCCGATTTAAAAGGCAAAGTCTGGTTATTAAATGTCTGGGCCTCCTGGTGCGTGTCTTGTCGCGAAGAGCATCCCTTGTTGATTGAACTGGCTAAACAAAACCGGGTGATGCTGGTGGGTTTAAATTACAAAGACGAATTGCAGGCCGCCAATTTATGGCTCAGCAAACAGGGTAATCCCTACAACGTCAGCGTGATGGACAGCGATGGCCGCACGGGGATTGATTACGGCGTGTACGGCGTACCGGAAACCTTTGTCATCGATAAGCGCGGCGTGATTCGTTACAAGCATACCGGGCCGGTGCAAGCCGGCGATCTGGAAAAAATCTTCTTGCCGATGATCGAACAACTACAGGCGGAGAGCGCATGAACTATCTCTACATCTTGATACTTTCGCTATGGGTTTTTCAGGCGAAGGCCGAAATCGAATACCGCGATTTTAAACAACCGGATCAAGAACAAACCTATCAAACGCTGATTTCGGAACTACGCTGTCTGGTTTGTCAAAACCAGACTATCGCCGACTCCAACGCCGATCTGGCCAAGGATTTACGCCGCCAAGTCTACGAAATGCTGCAACAAGGCAAATCCCGCCAAGACATCGTCGATTTTATGACCGAGCGCTATGGTGATTTTGTGATGTACAAGCCCGCCTTAAAACTAAAAACCTATTTACTGTGGCTGGGGCCGGTCGTGTTCTTACTGATCGGCTTGGCCACTGTTTGGGTATTGCGTAGCAAAACCAGCGCTGGCGAGCAGCAGTTAACAAAAGAACAGCAAGCCAAGCTGAACCGTATATTGGATAAAGGTGACGACGCGTGAATCTTGAATTTTGGCTGATCATAGCCGGATTGGTGTTACTGGCTTTAGCGGTGTTGGTGCTGCCCTTATTTAAGAATACACCTTTGCTGTGTGCCGATGGCGAACAGCGCAATACCGCTATTGCGCGTCAACAACTGGCCGAGCTTAAAGCCCAATTACAAAATGGTGGGTTATCGCCAGCGCAATACGATGCCCAATATCGGGAATTGCAACTGACTTTGTTAGACGACCTGGAAACCGACCCAGCCATGACAGTAAGCGCCAAGTCTGGTCGTTGGATAGTGCCTTTCGTGGCTGTCGGTGTGCCGCTGCTCAGTTTGTTTTTGTACATGTTGCTCGGTGACCCGCAAGCTTTGGTTAAAACCGAATTGCAACAAAGCAATCAAAAAGCCGCCGATAACGTCAAAAACATGGTCAATAAGCTGGTCGAGCGCCTAAAACAGCAACCGGACGATTTGGAAGGCTGGATGATGTTGGGCCGCTCGTATGTCTATGTGCAGGATTACCAGAAGGCTGCCGAAGTATTTGCGCAATTAAACCGGCTTAAACCCAATGACCCAGCGGTGATGTTGCATTATGCCGATGCCTTGTCGATGCTGCGTAACGGCCAAATGGAAGGGGAACCGTCTGAATTGGTCTATCAAGCCTTAAAACTGCTGCCGGAAGATCACACCGCGTTATGGCTGGCAGGCATGGCCAAAGCCGAAGCTGGCGAGTTTGCTCAAGCAATCGCCTACTGGAAAAAACTGTCCGGCCTACTACCTGTAAACGATGAAAATCAGCCGCAGTTGCAAAAAATGATGCAAATGGCCGCTGAACAGCAGCAACAGGCTCAGCCGACAGCCTCAACCGCAGCCGCAGTGGATATTAAAGTTAAAGTGGAACTGGATGCCGCGCTTAAAGACAAAGTAGACGCGCAACACACGGTATTTATTTATGCTCAGGCGGTGAATGGTCCGAAAATGCCGCTGGCTATCATCCGCAAACAGGTGGCTGATTTACCGGCCAGCGTAGTGCTTAACGACAGTGTGGCGATGCAGCCGCAAACCCATCTGGCCGACTTCAAGCAACTGCGTATCGTGGCGCGTATATCCAAAACCGGTAATGCCATGCCGCAAGCCGGTGATTTGATCGGTACGGCGCAACTGGACGCCGTGTCGGATAATCCTGGCGTCAACATCATCATCAACCAAGAAGTGAAGTAATGGATCAATCAATCAAATTCGATCTGGATCTGATCAAGCGTTACGACAAATCCGGGCCGCGTTACACCTCGTATCCTACCGCCTTGGAACTACACGAAGGCTTTGGCGAGGCTGAGTATTTACAGCACATAGAAAAATCCAATCAAGCTGGCGGGCCGCTGTCGCTGTATTTTCATATCCCGTTTTGCGATACCGTGTGTTTTTACTGCGCCTGCAACAAAATCGTCACTAAAAATCGGGCGCATGCTGCGCCTTATCTGGAAAACCTGTGTAAGGAAATTGCCATGCAGGGCGGCTTATTCGATAAGAGTCGCCCGGTTAATCAACTGCATTGGGGCGGCGGTACGCCGACTTTTTTAAGTTACGAGCAAATGAAGCAACTGATGGACACCACCCGTCAGTATTTTAATCTGCTTGATGACGATAGCGGTGAATATTCAATTGAAGTCGATCCGCGGGAAACCAATGATCGCACCATCGCCCAATTACGCGAACTGGGTTTTAACCGTATCAGTCTAGGTTTGCAGGATTTTGATCCGGACGTACAAAAAGCCGTCAATCGCTTGCAAAGCAAAGAACAGACTTTTGCGGTGTTGGAAGCTGCGCGTAAAGAGGGTTTTCGCTCTACCAATATCGATTTGATTTACGGCTTGCCGCTGCAAACCGAGAAAACCTTTGCCACTACGCTGGACCAAGTGTTGGCTTATGCGCCGGATCGTTTTTCGATTTTTAACTACGCGCACATGCCCAGTCGCTTTAAAACCCAACGCCAAATCAATGACGATGATTTACCGACTGCGGCGGTAAAGCTGGAAATTTTGCAAATGGTGGGCAAAAAACTCAGCGATGCCGGCTACGTCTATATCGGCATGGATCATTTCGCCAAACCTGACGACGAATTGGCGGTGGCGCAACGTGAAGGCAAGTTGTATCGCAACTTCCAGGGCTATTCCACCCATTCCGACTGCGATTTGGTAGGGCTGGGGGTTACTTCGATTGGCCGAGTAGGCGATGCCTATATGCAGAACTTTAAAGAACTGGAGCAATACGACGCGGCTATCTCACAAGGTAAATTGCCGGTGTTTCGCGGCGTGGATCTGGATGACGATGATAAATTGCGGCGGGCGGTTATCACCCAAATAATCTGTCATTTCGAGCTGAGGTTTAGCAAAATTGAAACCGAGTTTAATATCGACTTTTCCGAGTATTTTGCGGCGGAGCTTGATAACCTGCGCTTGATGAAAGCCGACGGTTTGCTGGATATGACTGCGGACGGCATTAAAGTATCAGGCGCTGGCCGTTTGTTGATCCGTAATATCTGTATGGTGTTTGATAAATATCTGGCGCAAAAGCAGCAGCAGTTTTCGCGGGTTATATAAGGTTTTGTTAGCGTTGTTCCGCTAGCGGGCCATTCTCGCCAAAAGCTGCGATGCTCGGGCGGCATGTAAGTGATTTAAAACCATGCCTTCGGCATTTTTCCGCTGCGCCGCTTTTTGTACATCGGCTACCAACGCAAATAGCCTATTTTAAGATCTTGTTACAGCCGTCCCGCCGGGCTGTATAAGCCAAATTAATCCCTCACCCAATCCTCAACCAAACGGCTAGGTGTGTGCGGCGATTCACTGGTTTGCGGGTAGCTTTTACCGGCAATGATGCAATAAATCACCCGCAGGGTATCAGCCAGCAACAGCCAGGTGATTAGCATAAACAAACTGGTCAAACCAGCATTGAGATAATCGTTGAAGATTAGATGCGGCGCGTTTTTGGCTTGCTCCGCTGGCAACACACCGTTGCTTAATTTAGCGGATAGATCTGCGGCATGCGCCAGAAAACCTACTCTAAGATCGGCGGCAAATAGCTTCTCCCAGGCCGCGCAACTGGTTACCACAATCAGCCAGGCCAAAGGTGTTGCGGTGACCCAGACATATTTCAATTTATCCGATTTAACCAGGATAGTCGTCCCGACGCACAAGGCAATCGCCGCCAACAGCTGATTGGCAATGCCAAATAGCGGCCACAGGCTGTTGATGCCACCCAGTGGGTCGATAGTGCCCATGTATAAAAAATAGCCCCAGGCGCCCACCACCAGACCGCTGCTTAGCAATATGCTGGGATAACTGGTACTTTTGCCGACGCCGATGTTTAAATTGCCCAACATATCTTGCAGCATGAAGCGGGCAACCCGGGTGCCGGCGTCCAGCGTGGTTAAGATAAATAAGGCTTCAAACATAATGGCGAAGTGGTACCAGGCGGCCAACAAGTGCGCGCCAAATACCTGCGCGAACAGACTGGCCATGCCCACGGCCAGTGACGGTGCGCCACCGGTACGGGCGAATAGCGTGGATTCACCCATGGTTTGCGCCAGGGTTTGCATTTGCTCGACACCGACCGGAAATCCCCAGCTACTGATTTTGGCGACGGCATCCACTGCTTCTTTGCCGACCACGCCTGCCGGGCTGTTAATCGCAAAATAGACGCCAGGCTCAAGTACCGAAGCGGCAATCATCGCCATGATGGCGACGAACGACTCCATCATCATCGCCCCGTAACCGATGAAGCGAGCGTCCTGTTCGTTAGCTAACAACTTGGGGGTAGTGCCGGATGAAATGAGCGCATGGAACCCGGAAATAGCACCGCAGGCGATGGTGATAAACACAAAAGGAAACAACTTGCCGCCAAAAATCGGTCCGCTGCCATCGATAAAGGGGGTCAGAGCTGGCATTTTCAGTTCTGGTCGCAACACTACAATGGCAATCGCCAATGCAGCGATGGTGCCGAGCTTCATAAAGGTGGATAAATAATCGCGCGGCGCCAGCAATAGCCAGACCGGCAATACCGCTGCGGCGAAACCGTATAGGATCACCATCAACGCTAACTGCGGGGCATCGTAATCAAACCAACTGCGGATGATGGGGCTGTTATCGATCCAGCCGCCGCCCAGCACCGCAAATATGAGTAAGGACACACCGATCAAGGTGGCTTCCAATACACGGCCTGGCCGCAGGTGATGTAAATAACAGCCCATCAATACCGCAATTGGAATGGTGGCCGCTACAGTGGATGTCGCCCACGGACTGTGCTTCATGGCGTTGACCACTACCAGACCCAATACAGCGATCAGGATAATCATAATCATCATCACGCCCAGCATTGCCGCAGTGCCACCGATGGCGCCCAGTTCGTCTTTAGCCATTTGGCCCAGGGAGCGACCATCGCGGCGGATAGAGAAAAACAATGTGACAAAATCTTGCACACAGCCGCCCAAAACCGCACCAATCAAAATCCACAAGGTGCCAGGCAAATAGCCAAATTGCGCAGCGAGTGTGGGGCCAATTAAAGGGCCTGGGCCGGCAATGGCAGCAAAATGATGACCAAAAACCACCCATTTGTGGGTCGGCATAAAGTCACGACCATCGTTAAAGCGCTCGGCTGGCGTGGCGCGACCAGCATCAAGCACCAACACTTTTGCAGCGATGAAAGCACTATAAAAACGATAACCCAGTGCGTAAACGCACACGGCGGCGACGATTAGCCACATGCTGTTGATGTGTTCGCCGCGCTGCAAGGCAATGCCGCCGACCGCAATGGCTGCGACCAGGGCGACACAGGCCCAAAAAATAGTAGATGGTAAACGCTGGTTAGTGCCGGACATGGCAAGTTCCTGTCAAAAAGTACGGTTTAATGCATGAAGAATTGGCAAAATGGTAGCACGGCTATGCCGAATGCAGAATTCCGTAAAGCATAAGGATACGAGTATAGTCGTGGCTTGCAGCGCGATAGTATTAGCGGCCCGGCGGGTTAATCGTTAAAATCGCAAGTGATTTTTATTGCAGGTTAAGGAGGATGAGGATGAGAAAACAGAGTATACGCAATGTGTTGCTAGGCATGGCTGCGCTAATAACGTTTAATACAGCTAACGCTGAAACAACAACCAAACCGGAACATGGTGAATACCGCGACTGGCGAGTACTGGGGGTGTCGCAACGCCATGATAAAAACAGCATGCGGGCGATTGTCGGCAACCATACAGCAATCGCCGCTGCCCGTGCGGGCAAGATCAAACCGTGGCCCGATGGCAGCATCATCGCCAAAATAAAATGGGCGGAAAGAAAGCATCCCAACTGGGAACAAGCCAGTGTGCCAGGGGAATTTACCGCCGCGGAAGCGATGGTGAAAGACAGTAAAAAATATGCCGAAACCGGCGGCTGGGGCTTTGGGATCTGGGGAGGCAAGACCTTAAACATGTTGGATCAGGAAAAGTCAGCGCCTTGCTTTGCCTGTCACGCACCAATGAAAGACCAGGATTACGTATACACATTGCCCAACCTTTAAGAGTTACTAACGCCAGCGCAGCGTTCAGAAATATTGAAAATATGCCAATATAGCTGTCGCGCTGCCATTCTGGTCGTCGTCCTGGGAACAGCCGTTCGCCTGTTCGGTAATCATATCGACTTAAAGAGATTGCTTAAAACTAGTTGCGTAGTGTTATTTGTAATAATTGGACTACACTATGGAGTTTGCGAATTCTGGTGTTGATTGGTGGCTCTTATCTCAAGTTAGGTGGAGTGGAACAGTGGATATTCTCCCAAACCAACCAGATGTATTCGCGCAATATGCGCAATAAAATAGAATCTCTAATAATCCTAGAACAGGGGTTACTTAAGAACCAAGAGATAGATCCATCGACTGATTTTGTCGTTAGAAAACAAACTATTCAATGGTCAGATCCCAGCTTGGTGTCGGCTAAGTTGTTTAGTTACAATTTGGGTTTATTGTTTCTAGGTCTTAACCGAACTAAAAAGTAAATGATAGTTTGGGTTGTGGGCACCCTAACGAAGTATCAAATGCAGTAGCGCAGCGACTGAGGCGCCGTGTAAGGTAAGTGGCTAGATACAAGAATGGGCGAGGACAAGATTGTGAATATTCTAAACAGCTCATCCAGAACCCCAAGCAACGAAACCGTGCCGCGGATAGTAAAATCCTCAACTGCAGAAGTGAAAGTCAGTTATTGATTTTTGCCAACATACGGTAGCTGTTCTCTAGATATAGCGCCAACAAAATTACCTCGATTAGATACGCCGCTGCAGTGCTATAGGATGCCAAGGTAAAAGCTAAGCGGAAATATGCCAGCATGTTAATTAATAAACCTAAGAAAATATTGTGGTTATAAATAAAAAATTACTTACTTTATCCAATATCAGTGTTTTATATGTAGAAGATGATTTGGATACGCGGGAAGAGTTGCAGGCTATACTCCAAAAGTACGTTGCAACCCTTTACGTGGCGAAAAATGGCAGAGAAGGCTTGTCATTGTACCGAGAGCATTTACCAAATATCGTGGTCACAGATATTCAGATGCCGGAGGTAAATGGCTTATCAATGGCTGCCGATATAAAAGCGATAAACCCGGAACAACCCATCGTAATTTTAAGTGCCTACAACGATGTTGAATACCTGTTTAGAGCACTAGAGCTAGAAATACAGCATTACATCACAAAACCTATCAGCGTTGAACGACTAGTCAACAAACTTGCCGATATCACCAATCAACTAAATCTCGCGCTGGAGCTAGAACGAAATCGTAAGTTATTAGAACAATACAAATTCTTGGTTGATGAAAAAGCGTTGGTCGCAAAAATTGACTTAAATGGAGAGATTAGTTACGTCAATAAGCAGTTTTGTGAGTTATTGGGTTATACGGAAGACGAGTTATTAGGTAAGCATTATCTATTTAGTTTCGAAATAGAAGATCAAGGTTTAATATTAGATGACCTCAAAAGAACACTGGTCCAGACGAAGAAATGGCAGGGCATACTTAAAAAAAGATCCAAAACTGGGGTTATATATGTAGTTGATGTAACTGTCGTTGGTATTGTTAATACCGATAACGAATTAGAAGAGTTTGTTGCATTAATGGTTGACATGACTGAAGTTCATGAAAGATTTGAGCGGTTATCACTAAACCTAAAACAAGACCTCAATCAACAAAGCCATTATCTCCACGAATACCAGCGGGCGCTGGAAATAGGTACATCGTTGTGCGTGATCGATATGGACGGCGTTATTGTCAGCGCCAATCAGAACTTTAGTGCGACGTTGGACTACCAGCAAAATGAATTGATTGGCCAATCGATTGGGCACTTGGTACAAGATTATACTAATTTTAAAGAGCGTGTTCTAAAGAAAGTTAGGCAACAAGGCTACAGTTCAAGAATCATTAAAGTAAATGATAAAAATGGTAATCAACATACCCTTAGCACTATTATTGTTGGTATACATAACGAAAAGGGTGACATTCATTCTTTAATGAGCCTAAGTCAGGACATTAGCGAATCAATAAAACTCAACGATGAAATCATAGAAACCCAAAAAGAGTTAATTTATGTATTGGGCGAAGTGGTGGAAAATCGAAGCAGAGAAACCGGCATGCACATTAAGAGAGTCGCGTTGATTTCCGAATTGCTAGCGCGAAAATACGGCCTCAGCGATGAATATTCCGCCATGATTAAAGTGGCATCTCCGCTACATGATATTGGAAAAGTGGGTATACCTGACCAAATATTGCATAAACAAGGTAAATTAACTGATGCTGAATTTCAAATAATGAAAAAACATGCTGATATGGGTTTTCAAATGTTGAATAAATTGGATAAGCCATTGATAAAAATGGCTGCCACCATCGCTCATCAGCATCATGAACAATACAATGGTCAAGGTTATCCAACAGGATTGGCCGGAAAACATATTGCGATAGAAGCCAGAATTGTTAGTTTGGTCGATGTGTTCGACGCTCTCAGTAGCAGGCGGATTTACAAAGAACCGTGGTCTGATGACGCTGTTATAGAATACTTAAATGTCAACAAAGCAATACAATTTGACCCGGATTTGGTCGATTTATTTATTGAAAATATTGATGAAATTTTAGAGATTCGTAATCAGTTACGGGACGATTGAAATATGGCCCTAAAATATATTGCTGTTTTAATCTTGTCCCTGTGTTGGTTAAGTATCGGTTTTAGCGCAGAAAGCAGCACGTTGCAACAATTAACTCTGGCAGATTGTATTCGTGTGGCTTTAGAAAAGCACCAGTCACTGCGAGTATCTGAAGCAAATATCGCAATGGCAGAAGCCCAATATCAGCAGGCCATGTCAGCCTATTGGCCAAGAGTGGCTGCAGAAGTTAACGCGCAGCGAGCGGATCAGGACCGCACCTTTAATATGCAAGGGCAATTCAACTTACCCTCAGCTATGGGAGCGCAGACGATACCGATTAACATGGACGTAAAGTTATTCGATAGAGATATTGTTACATCCGCGATTAATCTAACCTATCCTATTTTTACAGGTATGAAGCGGGAGGCGATTGTCGCTCAAGCAGAGAAAGGTATTAAAATTGCCGAACAAGGCCAGCGAAAAACCCATCTGGAAGTTGTACGCGACGTCAAAAAATATTATTACTCGGCGCAATTTGCATTACAAATGGAAAAACTCGCGGATGATACGCTAGAACGTTTTCAAGTATTGGAAGAACTCACAGAACGACTATATCAGCATGGTTCGATGAAAGTTAAGAAAACTGATTATCTGCGGACAAAGACCACTACGGCTATTACCCGAACTATGCGTAGTGAGGCGAAATATGCGCGGGAGTTGGCGCATGAGGCGCTCGGTAATGCCATGGGGCAAGAATGGAATGCCAATTACAGTTTGGCTGAAGCCGAAAGCAGTCCACAAATAAACCTGGAATTGCAGCAATTAATCGAATCGGCGCAAAATTTTAACCCAGATATTCAGCAGCTTAAGTTGGCAGTGCAAATTAGCGATGATCAGATCACGGAAGCGCGTAGCGGCTATTATCCAATGATAGCGTTTCAAACGTCAGTGCACGACATTCAGAACGAATATAAAGGTGGCGTCACAAATGCGGCAAATCGCGACGGTTGGACAATTGGAATCGGGATGCGTTGGAGTTTATTTGACGGCTTTGAAACTGCGGGCAAGGTTAATCAAGCACAAGCCCAGCAACGCAAATTGGAAAGCCAGCAGATATTGTTGGATCAGGGTATCGCCTTGCAAGTTAAACAGCAATTCCTGAGTATCAAAAGCTCGCATGCGCAAACTAAAGATGGTAAAGATGCGGCGGGATTTGCCAGTGAGAATCGCAAGCTACATGTGCGTGCATATCAGGATGAATTAGTTGAAACCAAAGATGTAA
>CAIOHN010000140.1 GCA_903858105.1 uncultured Pseudomonadota bacterium
AAAAAAAACACCCTCTCCCTCAGGGAGAGGGCTGGGGTGAGGGGGTAAACAATTAAGTTTAATCCCCCTCATCCCAACCTTCTCCCTAAGGTAGAAGGAGATTCCCGTTATACAAAACTTAAAACACCGCCCAGGAGCTCCGAGTATGGCTTTAGTATCATTGCGACAACTTTTGGATTATGCCGCCGAGCATAGCTTTGGGGTTCCCGCGTTCAACATCAGTAACATGGAGCAAGTTCAAGCAATCATGCAAGCGGCTGACGCCTGCGACAGCCCGGTGATTATGCAGGGTTCGGCAGGCGCTAATCGCTATGCTGGCGAGGTGTTTTTACGCCATCTGATTTTGGCCGCCGTTGAACAATATCCGCACATTCCAGTCGTCATGCATAGAGATCACGGGCCCATACCCGCTGTTTGCGCTCAGGCCATTCAATCCGGTTTTAGCTCGGTGATGATGGATGGCTCCTTGCTGGAGGATATGAAAACACCCGCCTCGTTTGACTATAACGTTGAGGTCACGCGCAGCGTGGTCAAAATGGCGCATGCTTGCGGCGTATCAGTTGAAGGGGAAATTGGCTGCCTGGGTGCGTTGGAAGCGCAACAAGATCATAGCCAGTTGCTAACCGATCCCGATGAAGCCGTTGAATTTGTCAGACACACCCAAATCGATGCCTTGGCCGTTGCCATTGGCACCAGCCACGGCGCGTATAAATTTAGCAAACCGCCGACCGGCGAGGTGTTGGTGATTAGCCGTTTAAAAGCCTTACAACAGCGTTTGCCCAACACACACTTTGTGATGCACGGCTCCAGTTCCGTGCCACAGGACTGGTTAAAAGTTATCAATGAATATGGCGGCGATATTCCCGAAACTTATGGCGTGCCGGTTGCGGAAATTGTCGAAGGGATTAAATACGGGGTTCGTAAAATCAATATCGATACCGACTTACGCATGGCGTCTACCGGGGCTATTCGTCGCTATGTCGCCCAACCAGAAAATGCATCCGAGTTGGACGCGCGCAAGATTACCCAAGCGGCCAAAGACGCAATGCAAACGCTTTGTCAGGTCCGTTACCAGGCATTTGGCTCTGCCGGCCATGCCAGTAAAATCAAAGCCGTGCCATTGAGTGACATGGCGCAGCGCTATAGGTAAAAATGGTTTGGTGTTTGCTATAAAAATCCAGACTACCGCTTAAACTGTGCGATTCAAATCTATGCCGATTGATGCCAGCCACTTATACAACCTTCGCTTAATGTTTATGCAGGAGTTTTACCTTTGCTCTCGGAGCCCAAGCACCACGACACCCCCTTCCCCTTTTTTTATGTCGACTCTGCATTCTCTGACGAGCAATGTGCTGCGCTTGAGGGTTTATTTTCGCAAGATGCTGAATGGCAGCATCGGGATGGTGCGTTTTATCGCTGCTCCTTGCGGGAGGTAACTGCGGATATTCCCGCTGCATTTCAGGCTGAAGTGCTCAATAAAATGCGCGAGATTACAGGATTGCCACTCACAAATCGGCTTATGGTCACTGCTCAACGCATGCTGCCTGGACAAGTCATTGGTATACACAGCGACCGGCCGCTACTGGGTTATGAGATTGCGCGACTGGTCGTGCAACTGAATAAGCACTGGCAAGCTGAGCATGGCGGTGTGCTGGAGTTATTCTCATCGCCGCAAACTGCAGCGGTTTTTAGTGTTAATCCCGAGTACAACAAAGCCTTTGGCTTTACGCTACATGTCAACTCCTACCACGGTGTTACCGAGGTAACCCAGCCCCGACAATCAGTGGTCTTCAATTTTTGGCATCCGGCCAATACAGCAGAACTTGCCGAGCACCTTCAAGCCTTGTTTGCCAATATGCATTTCTCTGAGCTACCGACCGCACTGGATGCTATTGCCGCAGTGGCAGAATTGAGCCTGCCTGAGGATACGACATTTCGAGCAAGCCTAGCGGCCTTGGCACTGCATCGCTGGGGTTATGATGAAACGACCATTGTGGCCGGGTACCAGCACAGCGCAGGTCTTTCTATCTGCGACACTAACGATGCCGAGACTTATGCCGCCCTGCGCTTGGCGGATTGGGTTGCGTATTTATTTCGGGATTCGTTTGATCTGGCCCGTTGGCATGTCCT
Source organism: uncultured Pseudomonadota bacterium (assembly GCA_903858105.1). Taxonomy (GTDB): domain Bacteria; phylum Pseudomonadota; class Gammaproteobacteria; order Methylococcales; family Methylomonadaceae; genus Methylomonas. The sequence continues at coordinate 2,131 of CAIOHN010000140.1, forward strand.
GCAACGCGAACTTGAAAACATGGAACCGTTTACACGCCTGATGCCCACCTGGCAGCTTTGTCTGCCAATAGCTTAGGCAGATAAGCCGTGTTTTGCTGACCTGCAGTCTGAAAACAAAATCAATAAAAAGCCGGTGTCACCCGGCTAGTTTGCCGACGTTGTAAAGTTTTCAAACAGCCATTGGCATAGTTTTAGCCGTAAAAATTAGCCATGTGTGCGAAATTCAACCGAATTATCGCCATCATCGTAGATAGCACAGCCTCGGCCAAGAATGCCTTCGCGGCCGGATGCAGCGAAACTTAGAATAGCGGCAGATGTATCCTCAGGTACGCCTAGATGCTTTAAGCAGTTCTGCAGTATTTCCAACACAACATCATAGTTATCGTCTATCGGTTGCAGCCTGAGAAAGTGGGAATGGCCCGGACACAGCAGGGTAAGATGCGGTTTATCGTCGCTACCGACAAGATCACCTGTTACAAACATTTCCAGGAATGCAAAGTCTCGATTATTTACCAAACTGGGCTTGGCATTTCCTCTACCAAAAGCTGCTGCAAAATAGGCGTCGGCTAAGTCAGAAAGTCTTTTAGGCTCAACAGCTTGATCACCGAGTAAAGCGTATAATAGCTGTTTCAAAGGCTCGGCTTGGACTTCCAGAGGCCTAGAGTAAAAATACCGATTGATTCTATAGTCATCTAGCATGTTGGCATAAAACACATCCACAATTTTAGATACCAAGCTTTGGTCAACCTTTGGTGTTTGTTGTTCGCTCATCGTCCTATCCCCCTGTTATTTTTATGTTAAAAAGGCTTTGTAGCCTGAGATCGAGCTCATATATTGACCCTACTCAGACAATACTTGCAATCAATACCATTCCACAAAGCTTGAAAACATCAACCCAACACGAATATATTTTTGCCTGAATCATCCGCCCGGAGACCCATTGCCCAAGCACAGCAAATTGCGACACCGCCAAGAAGCGCTGGAAAAGCTAGCACATCGCTACCAAAAGAAGATGGAAACATCAGCGTAATTCCCGCCGCAATTGGGCGCGTTAGTTGCTGCAACTGCTTTGGCGCAGAATAACTTGTTATGCACCGGCAACATTCACCGCTTCTCTCAAATCAATGGCCTGATACTTGACCATTATCGACCGGATGAAAATTGAAATGTTTGAAACAAAATTTCGCGTTCGCCATCCAACGCCTGAAGTTTTTGCTCTAAATCCGCGATTTGTTGCTCAAGTCAGCTATCTCCTCCAAAAGCGTTTCATAAGCCACAATCCTGAGAAACCTCTGAAAAAAGTGCCGTTTTTTGCATCAGCCACTTCGAGAGTTGGTCAAAATTTCAATATTCGACCATTTTTTCGTCAAAATAGCCTGGTATTCGCAAAAACCAGCCCGTTTTCGGGCTTATTTTTAAATTTCGGACTCAATGAGGCTGCGACGTTCATAAGCATCACAGCGTAGCACGTTGGCAATCGCGGTCAGGAAACTCAAAAGGGCCGCATTTTTGGCCAAGCCCCGGTAACGATTTTTGGCATAACCAAAGCGGATTTTAATATCCCGAAACACATGCTCGACCTTGTCGCGGCGACTCGCCAGTTCATGGGCTGCTTGGCGCATTAGCCGGGCATGCTAGCAGTCGTCTCAATACCGGATGCGATACCAGATCATGCCGATCATTTCGTGCGCCAACAAGTAGCTGTTTGTCCAAGCACTGGGCGAGGGCAACCAATCTTGCCACAGTGATTCAGCGTCGCTGGAGATAAATGCGGTGGGTGCGGGCAGCACGGTAAATCCGGCTTTACGGAACTCCGAAGCCGCCCGTGGCATATGGTAGGCCTGGGTGACCAACACGATGTTATTCACACCCTGCTTGCTCAACAGCGTATAGCTAAAGCGCGCATTTTCGGTGGTATTTTTACTATCCGATTCCTGCCAGCTTACCGGTGTTTTAAACTCGCTATCTAAGGCGGCCGCCATTAATTTAGCCTCCGACATCGGCTCGGAATCAATTACCCGGCCACCGGACACCAAAATCGGCAAATCCAGTTCCTTGGCTAACTTGGCGGCGTAACGGATGCGCAACAGGCTTCTACTGTGCAGGGTTATTTGGCCGGGATATTCCGCCGCCGAGTGATCCAAACCGCCGCCAATCACCACCAGTGCTTGCGGTTTACTGTGTTGAACGGCTGCGATGGATAATGGCGGTACCCGCTCCCAAAGCCCGGCAAGTTGCTTAATTACAATCGGCAAACTGAGCAAGCCCAACAAAGTCAGGCAAACGATAGCCATGTGTCGCCCCTGTTTAGGCTTGCCAAATAGTAAAGCCGCCAACGCCAGAATCAACAAACTGATCGGCGGCAGTAAGATCAGTTTGATAAAGTAAATAACGACGCCAGACATCGTCACCTTACAAACTGGTGCGCTGGCAGATTAACCCGCCAGCTTGGAAATACCGACGGCTTCTCGCAAGCTGTTGATAAACGGCCGGGTAATCGCCCTGGCCTTCTCGGCACCTTCCAATAACTGCTGTTCGATATGCTCAGGCGCTTCCAGTAAGGCTTCGTAACGTTCGCGAGCGGGCGCGATTTCGTCGTTGATTTTTTCAAACAGCACTTGCTTCATGTCACCCCAGCCTATGCCTTCTGCATAGCGCTGACGAATGGTATCCACTTCGTGATGGTTGGCGAACGCCTGATAAATCCCAAACAAGGTGCAACCTTCGGTATCTTTGGGTTCGCCTGGCTCCAGGGAATTGGTTTTGATTTTGTTGATCAGCTTGCGCAGCTTCTTTTCCGGCTCGAACAAAGGAATGGTGTTGTTATAGCTTTTGCTCATCTTGCGACCATCCAGACCCAGCAAGGTCGCAGCGTTATCGGCCAACACCGCTTCCGGCAGCACGAAATGTTCGCCGTAGATATGATTAAAACGGCTGGCAATATCGCGGGCCATTTCAATATGCTGAATTTGATCTTTACCCACCGGCACTTTATTAGCATTAAATATTAAGATATCAGCCGCCATTAAGATAGGGTAACTAAACAACCCCATGTTAATGCCTTTATCAGGATCATTCTCACCGCTCTGCTCATTATCTGCTACGGCAGCTTTGTAGGCATGCGCTCTATTCATTAAACCTTTTGATGCAACACACGTTAACATCCACGCTAGCTCTGTAATCTCTGGCACATCTGATTGACGATAAAACACCGCATTAG
>CAIOHN010000141.1 GCA_903858105.1 uncultured Pseudomonadota bacterium
CAACAGGAATTCAGCGAAGACTTTAATATGCGCAGAAACGAAGAACTGGGCAATTTGCAAAAACGTATCGTCGAAGCAGTACGTGCGTTAGCTAAAGAAGAATCCTTTGATTTGCTGCTGACCGACGGCGTGATTTACGCCAACGATCAAATCGACGTTACTGCCCGCGTTCAGCAAAAACTGGAAACATTGTCGCAATAAATATCACCGCTGCTTTCTGCTTGGAAGGCACGCACTGATCGGCAGGGAAGTTTGATTGATCTGAAACTTCTCTGCCACTCTCTCACTTCTCCCTACATAACACATGGCCGGAACACTCGATATTTCACAAATTCAGGAACTCTTGCCGCACCGCTATCCGTTTTTACTGATAGACAGAGTGCTTGAATGTGAGCCCGGTGTGCGCTTGCTGGGTATAAAAAACGTGACTTTCAACGAGCCGTTTTTTCAAGGACATTTCCCGAATAAGCCGATTTTACCGGGCGTTTTGATCATGGAAGCCCTGGCGCAAGCCACCGCTTTATTAACCTCGCAAAGCGACGACAAACTGGGTACAGGTGCGATTTATTACCTGGCTGGTATCGATAACGCCCGCTTTAAACGACAAGTGGTTCCCGGCGATCAGTTACGCCTGGAAGTGACTTATCTCAAACACAAACGCCACCTCTGGTCATTTGACTGCCGCGCCGAAGTGGATGGCGAATTAGCCGCCAGTGCGCAAATCATGTGTGCTGCTGCCGCTGCGGTGGATAAATGATAGATCCAAGAGCGGTTGTCCATATCAACGCCGAACTGGCTGACGACGTCAAAATTGGCCCGTTCTCTATTATTGGCCCTGATGTACAGATCGATTCCGGTACGGAAATTGGCCCGCACGTCGTCATTAAAGGCCCTACGGCGATAGGCAAAGACAACCACATCTATCAGTTCACCTCGATAGGTGAAGACCCGCAAGATAAAAAATACGCCGATGAAATCACCCGCCTGGAAATCGGTGACCGCAATGTCGTCCGCGAATTCTGCACCATGCATCGCGGTACCCAGCAAGATCAAGGCCTAACGCTGGTAGGCAGCGATAACCTGTTCATGGCTTATACCCATGTGGCGCATGATTGCATCATCGGCGATAACGTCATTATGGCTAACGGCGCATCCATTGCCGGCCATGTGCATCTGGGCGACCACGCCATACTCGGCGGTTTTACCCTGGTCCATCAGTTTACCCAGATTGGCGAATACAGTTTCTCGGCGATGGGCAGCGCCATTACGCAAGACATTCCGCCATATGTGATGGTCGGTGGCAGACCGACACGGCCGCACGGCATCAATTCAGTGGGTATGGAGCGCAATGGCGTGCCACCGGAAGTGATCAGGCAGATTCGCAAAGCCTATAAAATCCTCTACAAAAATAATTTGCGCCTTGAAGACGCTATCGAAGAAATGGAAGATATGGCCGGCGAAAGCAACGAACTGTCCAACATGGTCAGTTTTCTACGCAATGTCACACGCGGCATCCTGCGCTAATAGTTTACGCATAGCCGGTATCGACGAAGTTGGCCGCGGCTGCATAGTCGGGCCGGTGGTTGCGGCGGCGGTCATTCTCGATCCGGCTAAACCGATAGCCGGGTTGACCGATTCCAAAAAACTCAGCGAAAAAAAACGCCGCTTATTGGCCGAGCAGATTAAAGAATCAGCCTTGTGCTGGGCTGTGGCGCGGGCCGAAGCCAGTGAAATAGACACTATCAATATCCTGCAAGCCACCATGGTGGCGATGCAGCGCGCCGTATCGCAGCTGGAAATCAGGCCCGACTGGGTAAAGGTGGATGGTAATCGATTGCCGACACTGGAAATGCCTGGCGAAGCTATCGTCGAAGGCGATTTATTGGTCGCAGAAATTTCCGCAGCCTCGATTTTGGCAAAGGTGGCGCGCGACGAGGAAATGCAGACGCTGGATCGGCTTTATCCTGGCTATTGTTTTGCCGTGCACAAAGGTTATCCAACAAAGCAGCATTTAATGGCACTTGCGCAACACGGCATCAGTCCACAGCATCGCAAATCCTTCGCGCCGGTGAAAAAGTATCTTGATTAAACAGCCATGAATCCGAGTTTCGTTCATCTTCGTATCCATACCGAATTTTCTTTGGTAGACGGTATCGTCAGAATCAAACCTCTGGTCAAAAAATTGGCCGAGTATGCCATGCCCGCTGCGGCGATTACCGAACAAAGCAATCTGTTCTCGCTGGTTAAGTTCTATAAAGCTGCGCAGGGCGCTGGCATCAAGCCCTTGATCGGCTCGGATGTGCTGATTTTTAACCCGGAAGAACCCGCCACTCCCTATCGTTTAACGATGTTGGCGCGTACCAAAAAAGGTTATGTCACCTTAACCGAGTTAATTTCGCGCGGTTATCAGGAAGGCCAGCATCAAGGCATTCCGATGCTGCAAAAAGATTGGATAGCGGACAACCACGAAGGCTTGATTGTGTTGTCTGGTGCGATGGACGGCGATATTGGGCAAGCCTTGTTAGCCGAAAACCCTGAGCAAGCCAGACGCTGTGCCGAATTTTGGATGGATCTGTTCGCCGATTGTTTTTATCTGGAATTACAACGGCTGGGCAAACCAGAAGAAGAGCGTTACATCAAATTGGCTGCAGAGCTAGCGGCCGAACTGGATTTGCCGGTGGTGGCCACCAACGACGTACGCTTTATCAAGAAAACTGACTTTGATGCGCATGAAGTGCGGGTGTGTATTCATCAGGGTCGGGTGCTGGACGATTCGCGGCGACCAAAAACCTATACTGCCCAGCAATATTTGCGCACCGCCGAGGAAATGGCCGAACTGTTTGCCGACATTCCGGAGGCTTTGGCCAATAGCGTAGAAATAGCCAAACGTTGCAACGTCGAGCTGACTTTAGGCGAAAATTACCTGCCCGATTTTCCGGTGCCAGAAGGCATGACGCTGGCGGATTATTTTAAAGAGGCATCGCGCAAAGGCCTGGAAGAGCGTTTAATCCAATATCCGCCCATCGGTAAAGGCAGCTTTGAGGAAAATCGTAAAGTGTACGATGAGCGCCTGGAAGTTGAACTGAGCGTGATCACCCAGATGGGTTTTTCGGGTTATTTCATGATCGTGGCCGACTTTATTCAGTGGGCCAAGAACAATGCGATTCCGGTTGGGCCGGGACGGGGTTCCGGTGCGGGTTCCTTGGTGGCTTATGCCTTAAAGATTACCGATCTGGATCCGATTGAGTTTGATTTGCTATTCGAGCGGTTTTTGAACCCGGAGCGGGTTTCGATGCCGGATTTTGATATTGACTTTTGTATGGAGCGGCGTGACGAAGTCATCGATTATGTCGCTAGGCATTATGGTCGCGATCATGTCTCGCAGATCATTACCTACGGTTCCATGGCGGCCAAGGCGGTCATTCGTGACGTGGGCAGGGTGATGGGGCATGCCTACGGTTTCGTCGACCGCTTGGCTAAATTGATACCGTTCGAGATCGGCATGACCCTGGACAAGGCTTTGCAAGACAGTCCAGAATTAAAAGCGTTGTACGACAGCGAAGAAGAGGTTAAATCCCTGATCGACATGGCGCGATCGCTGGAAGGCATTTCGCGTAACGCTGGCAAGCATGCCGGTGGCGTGGTGATTTCGCCCACCAAGTTGACCGACTTTAGCCCGCTATATTGCGAGCAGGGCGGCGGTAATCTGGTCACGCAGTTTGATAAGGACGACGTCGAGGCTGTTGGCTTGGTCAAGTTCGACTTTTTGGGCTTGCGGACGCTAACCATCATCGATTGGGCCTTGCAGACCATCAATCGTCGACAAGCCGAGCACGGCCTGCCGCCCGTCGATATTACCCAGATTCCGCGCGACGATCTGCCTAGCTACGAATTGCTAAAAAACGCCCAAACCACTGCCGTATTCCAGTTGGAATCGCGGGGTATGAAAGAGCTGATTAAAAAGCTTAAACCCGACTGCTTTGACGACATCATCGCTTTGGTGGCGCTGTTTCGACCAGGCCCGTTGGAATCAGGGATGGTGGATGACTATATCAACGTTAAACACGGTGCCAAGGCCGAATACGCCCATCCCTTGTTGGAACCTATCCTAAAGCCTACCAACGGCGTTATTTTGTATCAGGAACAGGTGATGCAGATTGCCCGGGAACTGGCGATGTATACGCTGGGCGGCGCTGATATGTTGCGGCGGGCGATGGGTAAGAAAAAGCCGGAGGAAATGGCTAAAGAGCGGGAGAAGTTTACCGTGGGTGCGGTCGAGAATCAGGTGGATGAAAAAATCGCCACCTACGTTTTTGACTTGATGGAAAAGTTTGCCGGCTACGGTTTTAATAAATCGCATTCGGCGGCTTATGCTTTGGTGGCTTATCAAACGGCCTGGTTGAAGGCGCATTATCCAGCGGCGTTTATGGCGGCGGTCATGTCGTCGGATATGGATAACACCGATAAAGTGGTGGTGTTGATCGACGAATGCCGGGAAATGAAGCTGCAGATTTGTCCACCCGACCTGAATATTTCCGATTATCGCTTCACAGTCAACGATAAAGGTCAGATCGTTTACGGCATAGGCGCGATCAAAGGCGTGGGTGAAAACGCCATTGAAGACTTGTTAAAAGAACGCGACGCCAATGGCCCTTATGCTGGTTTGTATGATTTGTGCAAGCGGGTGGATTTGCGCAAGGTTAATCGGCGGGTCTTGGAGGCGTTAATAAGAGCTGGCGCGTTGGATGCTATTGATCCCAATCGCGCGGCGCATCTTGCCGAATTGACCACCGCGCTGCGGGTTGCCGAGCAGCACGGCAAAATGGCGCTGGCCGGCCAGAACGATTTATTTGGCTTGGCTGTGCAGGTGGAAGTCAGCGACGGCGAAGCGGAAGCCTATTCCACCGTGGTCGAGCCCTGGTCGGAGCGCGAAAAGTTGGAAGCGGAAAAACAGACCTTGGGTTTGTTTTTAACCGGTCATCCGATAGCCGAATATCTACCCGAATTGAAGCATATTACCCACGGTACGCTGGGTAGTCTGGAAGTCGATGCCGGTCGCTCCAGGGGCAAGATGGAAGGGCGGGTGGCCGGTTTGATCGTGGAAATGCGCACCCGGCAAACCAAGCAAGGCAAGATGATGGGTTTTGCGACGCTGGATGATCGCACCGGTCGTCTGGAAGTGGCGGCGTTCAGCGGTGTGTTTGAGAGA
>CAIOHN010000142.1 GCA_903858105.1 uncultured Pseudomonadota bacterium
AAAAAATCGGCTTACGGTACTATTTCCTATCTGCCTGCGGCGTTCGGCGGCGTCTGCGCCTCGGTGGTGATTCGCAATTTGATGCACGATCCAGCCCATTCCAGCCTCGACAAAACCGATGAATAAACCAGGTAACAACACAGACTCGCTTCTTGTCGGAGCAGGTAAAAGCAAACGCTTGCAGGAAATGCGCGATAAAGCCAAAGCAGCCAATTTAGCGGCAGCACCCGCCCCGCCGCCGATTAAAACCAGGGAATCCGCGCAAAACATCAGCCCGGAACTGGCGCTTGCCCGGCAATTGATAGACCAAAAATTAACTGCAATCCTGGCCAGCTTGCCTGCCGGCAAACAGCAAAGCTTGTTTAAAATCCGCTTCGGCATAAGTTTGGATCAAATCAAACAGTTACCTATCAAACGCGTTATCAGCCTGCTACAGATAAGCGACCCGCAATTGAATAATCTCTCGGCAAGCATGAAGCGAATCATCGATCTGAATTATAATGGGGAGTTTGCCGATTAAACCGGCTATTTTTAGCGCTCTGATCGACGTTTCCACCGCCCAGCAACTCAAGCCACGATGTACACCCTAGAACCCAATCAAGATTACCGCGACCAAAGCCTGCGTCAGGATGCCGAGTTGTCCAGCGCCGAATTGAAACAGGATGCCGCCAAACATTACGACGATTGCTACAACGATTACCTGGTGGCCTGGTGCAACCGCGACAATCTGGCCTTGCATTACGGCTATTGGGACGAGGCCAAACCGTACGATCAGCATCAAGCCCTGCTCAACAAAAACCGGGTTTTGTATGAAAAAGCCGGTATTCAGCCCGGCGACAAAGTGCTGGACGCGGGTTGTGGTATCGGCGGCAGCACGATCTGGATGGCTAAACAGCACGGCAACCGCGTCACCGGCATCACCATTAGCGCCAAACAAGCCGACTATGCCAGACAACACGCCAAACGCCATGGGGTTGCAGAGTTGGTGGATTTTGAAGTCGCTGATTTCTGCGCCACGCCCTTCGCCGCTGCCACATTTGACGTGGTCTGGGCTTTGGAAAGCTCCTGTCACGCTTTGAATAAAGGCGAGTTTCTGCGCGAAGCCAATCGGGTGTTAAAACCCGGTGGCCGCATCGTAGTCTGCGACGGCTTTGTCCGCCAACGCCAATTTACCGAGCAGCAATGGCAAGCCGTGGTGACCTGCTTAAACGGCTGGGCTGTACCTAATTTATGCTCTCGCTCTGAATTTAATGGTTTGCTGGAGCAGCAAGGCTTTCAAAGCATCGTCTGCCACGACATCACCGCCCAAACCCAAGCGTCTGCCGATTATATGTACAAGGTGGCCAAGCGCTTGCAACCGGTACAAAAAATCAGCCAATGGCTGGGACTACGCTCCAAGGCGCAAACCGCCAACTATTTGGTCGGCTTGGCCCAGCATCAATTATTTACCGAGCAACTGACCGAATACTGTATTTTCACTGCGCAAAAAGCTTAAAAAAAGAGACAAAGATGGTGTTAACGCGTTTAAAGTTTTTAACCCTGCTGGCACTGAGCAGTGTTTTTGTCGGCTGTGCCAGTGTGCCGGCCAATAGTCAGTACGATAGTTTTGCCGCTTACGCCGAATCGGTATTTCGCCACCAAAGTGCGGTGCTCAGCCGCTTGATGATGTTAAGCGAAGCGGATCTATTACCGGATAACGACAGCTTTCAAAATACCGAACAAGCCATGCACGACGCCTGCAACCTGTTAAACGAATACGCCGAAAGGCAAAACGACGGCGAAAGCATCAGCCTGCACTTTAAAGCCAAAGTACAGGCCAGCGTAGAAAGCTGCGATAACAGCATACAGAAAATGGAAGCCTTGTTAGCCAGCGTCGACCAAAATCCACCGCCTGGGCAATAGCCAATTATGCGCCAGCATCCCACCATTGCTGGCGATAATCCTGATATTGGTAGTGCTTTTTCAAACTGGCCCGGCCTTGGGTCAGACTGTAAATATCCGGAAAGTTATAGCCGTTAAAACGATTGGCTTTGATCAAACTGTAAGCCCCTACCTCGGCAAACACCAACTTGTCGCCAACCTGCGGCAACCGCTTAAAGCGGTATTCACCAAACAAATCACCGGCTAGACAACTGGAGCCCGCCAAAACGGCTATCAAGTCTCCACTGGCATCCTCTTCCAGTAAGCGCGGCTGGCGCTGATATTCAAACACTTCAGGATGATGATTGACCGATGTGTCCAGGATCAACACATGCTTACCATCGCTGACAAAATGATCCAGCACCGTCGTCAGTAAATAACCGGCATCACCGACCAGCGCCTTGCCTGGCTCCAGATAAATATCGATACCAAAGTCGGCTTTAAGTTGACGGATCAAATCTACGACTGGCCCGAGCGCCTTATAAACATAACCGCCGCCCAGATTCAGCCAGCGCAATCCATGACTGCGTTTTAAAACCGGCTTAAGCTTTTCCAGAGTTAGCTGCAGCGGCATAAAATCCGCGCAACCAAACACCGTATGAAAATGCAAACCCTCGACGGCTTCCGGCACACCATCCCGCAATAGCTCAATATCGATACCCAATTTGGAATTTACTCGGCACGGGTCATAGCGACTATCGGCTAAAAATGACAGCTTGGGATTGACCCGCAAGCCTTTTGAATAGCCACTGTCCAGCGCATGTAAGCGCTGATACTGTGACCAGGAATTAAAACTGATATGGCTGCACAAACCTGCCAGTTCGGCAAACTCATCGGCGCGTAAACCGGGTGTCGTCAGATGAATACTGCCGCCCTGTTCACCCAGTATCTCACGCGCCAGCTTGGCCTCGAACAGCGAACTGACCGAGATGCCGTCGACCAAGCCTCTAAGCAGATCCAACACAGATGCCAATGGCAAGGCTTTCATCGAATACAAAATCTTGCAACCGCTGGCCTGCCTCAAGCTTTGCAAGGGTAGCAGATTGGCAAGTACCTGATCTTCGTCCAGGATAAACGCCGGACTGCTTTGGATTTGCTGCTTTAGCTCAAGCCAATTCATCAGCCGCGTCGCCCAACACCCTGATAAATCGCTTGCTCGGTGACAATCAAATCCATGAAAACGTCATGGGCCTGCATCTCAATCTGCGGCAATACTTGCGCTTGATAACACACACCTATCAGCAAAGTATCTGGCCGCACGTTTTGCAGCAAGCGGTCGTAATAACCAGCACCATTGCCTAAACGACCGCCTTGTAGATCAAACGCCACGCCTGGAACGATGACCACATCCAACTCATCGGCTTGCACTTGCTTGGCAGGTTCAAGCCAGCGTTCGCGCGGCGGCTCCAGGATATTCCACATCCCCGCTTGCAGTCCATCCAAAGCGTCTAGTCGCCACAAGCCCAATTGCTTTTCACCTGCGGCATCGACCGTGCAATAAGGCACCACAATGCGTTTATCGCCGCTTAATTGTGCGACTATGGCTGGCAAGGTACGCACTTCCGAGCGGCAATGCACATACCACATTGCGGTATGCGCGGCTTGATACCCAGCGTGACTAAGTAAACGTTGACAGATTTCGGCGCTGGCGGCAGCTTTGTCGATTTGCGCATCGCGCGCGGCGTAGGCGATTTGCCGTTGCTGGGTTTTATTCATCGGCAATGCGCCAGCGCTTGTTCCAGCAAATCCGCCGATCCGCTGATTAACTGCACGGCATCGTGCTCCTTGCGCAGCCAGGTAAACTGGCGCTTGGCCAATTGCCGGGTCGCGATAATCGCTTTTTCCTGCATTTCGGTAACATCGTACTCACCCTGCAAATACGACCAAGCCTGCCGGTAACCCACGCAGCGAATCGACGGCATGGATTCGTTTAAATCTCCGCGTTGCTGCAAGGCCTTTACCTCATCTAAAAAGCCCTGCGCTAACATCAGCTTGAAGCGTTCGGCGATTTTGTCGTGCAAGGTGTGGCGCTGCTCTGGGGCGACGATCAACTTGATGAAGCGATAAGGACGCTCGGCTTGCTGCTCATCGGCAAAGAAGCTGGATAAAGGCTTGCCGCTGATTTCATAGACTTCCAAAGCCCGCTGAATACGTTGCGGGTCGTTGACATGAATCCGCGCCGCCGCCAGCGGATCGACTTGCGCCAGACGAGCATGTAAGGCCTCCTTGCCTAGTGTTTGCAGTTCGTCGTCCAATCGTTGCCTGATTTCCGCATTCGCTTCGGGCAGTTGCGCCAGGCCTTGCGTCAGAGCACTGAAATACAGCATCGTGCCGCCCACCAACAAAGGCAGTTTGCCACGACTGCTAATGTCAGCCATTAAAGCCAGGGCCTGATTGCGAAACTGGCCGGTGGAAAAGCTTTCGCTGGGGTCAAGAATATCGATTAAATGATGAACAATGCCGCCACGCTCCGCCAGTGTGGGTTTGGCGGTGCCGATGTCCATGCCCCGATAAACCAGAGCAGAATCAACGCTGATAATTTCTGCATTCAAAGTTTGCGCCATCGCGACCGCCAGCGCGGTTTTACCGGACGCGGTCGGCCCCATCAGCAGAATGGCTGGCGGTTTTTGGCTATCGTGCATTTATTGCCCACGCATAAAAAAGCGATCCAAATCCTGATGACTCAAGGACACCCAGGTCGGCCGACCGTGATTGCATTGCCCGATGCGCTCGGTTTGTTCCATATCCCGCAGCAAGGCATTCATTTCGTCTATGCTGAGCTTGCGCTTTGCTCGCACCGAGCTATGGCAAGCCATAGTCGCCAAAATGGCATTGCTGGTTTCCTGGGCTTTTTGACTAAAACCATGGCTGAGCATGTCCGCCAAAATATCGCGCACTAACTGATCAACATCGGCTTTTAACAATAAGGCCGGGGTCGCTCTTAACACCACGGTTTCCGGGCCGGAACGGTTTAATTCAAAACCCAGCCCCATGAAAAATTCATGTTCCTGTTCAGCCAGATCGGCCTCGGCGGCGGTAACGTGTAACTTGATCGGCAGCAATAGCGGTTGGGAAACGATGGCGCGATTATGATAATGCTGTTTCAAGCGTTCGTAAGTGACCCGTTCATGCGCGGCGTGGGCGTCCACCAAAATAATGCCGTTCGCCGTCTCTGCCAGGATGTAGATATTGTGAATATGCGCCAATGCAAAACCCAGTGGCGGCATGGCTTGCTCGGTCTGCGATGACACAGGCGCCGAAGCAGTTTGCGGATACAGCTTGGCGTAGGCTTTGATTTGCTCGGCTACCTCCCCCATGTTGACACGCTCGGGCGGCTGCCGATAGCTAAGACCAGACGCTGCCGATCTGGGCTCGGCACGATCAAATCCAGATTCCGGCAAACTCAAGGGCAAGGAAGTTTGTTGATTTAACGCTGTTCTGCTTGGCGTTTCTGGCTCAGCCAAATCGCTAAACTCGGTAACCATTTCGATATGCTGTGCTGGCTGTCCGGGGCGTTGCTCGGCCAAACTGCGATGCAGCGCCTGAAACAGAAAATCGTGCACCATCCGTCCTTCTCTAAAGCGCACTTCCAGTTTGGTCGGATGAGCGTTGACATCGACCAAGGCCGGATCAAGCTGCAAATACAGCACAAATACCGAATGTCTGCCGTGGTACAGCACGTCTTGATAAGCCTGCTTTACCGCATGCGCGACCAGCCGGTCTTTGATCAAGCGGCCATTGACGTAAAAAAACTGCATATCCTGCTGACTGCGCGAAAAGGTCGGCAACCCAACCCAACCGTGCAGATGCAAGCCCGAAGCTGCGTAATCGATCTTTACGCAATTTTCGATAAATGCCGAACCGCAAATCGCCGCGATGCGTTTTTCCTGCGCTTCCTGAGTGGCTGCTGGTTTGAGATTAAGCACTTCGCGCTGATTGTGATTAAGTAAAAACCCCACATCAAAACGCGCCAAAGCCAGTTTTTGAATCAGGTTTTCGATATGCGAAAACTCGGTTTTCTCGGCTTTTAAAAACTTGCGCCGGGCTGGTGTGTTGTAAAACAAATCACAGACATCCACGGTAGTACCGGCGGGATGTGGATCGGGTTGCGGATCAAAATTTTGCTCGCTGCCATCAGCACTGACTTGCCAGGCACAATCGGCATCAGCTGCGCGAGAGATCAAGGTCAATCGCGCCACCGAGCTAATGCTGGGCAAAGCCTCGCCGCGAAAGCCCATGCTGATCACATGTTCCAAATCATCCAAAGACGCAATTTTACTGGTGGCATGCCGCGATAAAGCCAGCGCCAGATCGTCTTTGACGATACCGCAGCCATTGTCGCGAATTTTGATTTGTCTGACGCCGCCCTGCTCTATGTCGATCTGAATCTGCGTGGCACCGGCATCGAAACAATTTTCGACCAACTCTTTTACCACCGACGCCGGGCGCTCAACCACTTCGCCGGCAGCGATTTGATTGACCAATTGAGTAGGTAAGGCGTGAATCCGCATCGGCTGCGCTCGTCAAAAAAGCGCGTATTTTAGCGGATGAAACTGAAACGGGGCGAAATGATTCACCCCGCCTTACGATTTGAAAATCAGCTGTTGCGCGGAATTTGTAAAACTTGGCCGATACGGACGTTGCCATCGTTCATCGCGTTAGCCATGCGTAAAGCCCGCATGCTTATGCCATATTGCTGGGCGATACCAGATAAGGTTTCGCCGCGATTAATGACATGGGTAGCGGAGTTACTGGCAAGCAGCATCGGCGTCGCCGGGGCGTCGTCATTGTCTGCCAATACCACTTTGGACTCGGCTTTAGGCTTGGCGACCGGTTCGATAGCCTCCTCGCTAAGCGCTGCCAAACGCACCGCCTTAGACGAACGATTCAGTTGCGCCATCATGGTATCGGCGGGCGCATATTGTTTAAAATGACCAACAATCCCGCTAAATACCGCCCCGGCCATTTTATGTTGATAAGCGCGGGTGTTCATGCGCCGCTCTTCTTCCGGGTTGGAAATAAACGCGGTTTCTACCAGAATGGATGGAATCTCAGCCGATTTTAACACCACGAAACCGGCTTTTTGCACCGCGCTTCTGTGCAAATGTCCGACATTTTTCACGCTTTTCAGGACGTGATTACCGACATTCTGACTGGCT
>CAIOHN010000143.1 GCA_903858105.1 uncultured Pseudomonadota bacterium
ACCGGCGCTGAGTTTGGCTGTGGTGTTGATGTGATGGATGGCTTGCGGATTGGTGTGTAAATATCTGAATAAACCCAGCAATACCAACACAATTGGCAGCCTCAGTGCGCCCGCGGCAGCAGAAATATTGCCGGTGTAAACGTCAAGCAGGATGTAAGCCAAGAACGCACTAGCGCCCAATGCCAGGGCTGACTTTAGCGGCGTCAGCAGCACTAAATGACGTTCCTGCCAAAATAGTCGTTCGGTTTCCGTGTCAAACTGCGGAATGGCAAACAGCTTAATGGGGTTTAGAGACAGATTTACTTTAGTGAACCGGTTTAGCGGGCGACTAGCCGTGGGCGCACGGAAAAACGCCTTGGCAGCAAGGTGTTCAAGAAAGGAGTTTGGTATGCGCATACAGCGGATCCCTATCGCAGCCAGGCCGGACAGCGATGTCGATGCGCATCAGGCTGTGCTCTAGACCTAAGTTATTGTTTTTATAGCGTTTGCCTCATTCTGGACGTTTTTTGGCTTTCGAGCAATATCTACGCTTAAATTCGATAATTTGCTGGCGTAAAATTGGGCTTGGGTGTGGCGGCCTAAGCAATTAATGACCGTTTCTTGCCAAAACTCGTCGCCCCCAGGTGCTTAAGCTATCCAGATACAAATACACGACTGGCGTAGTGTACAAGGTCAGCATTTGGCTGAACAACAGCCCGCCGACAATCGAAATGCCCAGCGGCTGACGTAATTCTGCGCCGTAACCTGTAGCTAACGCCAGAGGTAGAGCACCCAACATCGCCGCCAGCGTGGTCATCAGGATAGGTCTAAAGCGCAGCAGACAGGCTTGAAATATGGCTTCTTGCGCTGGCAAACCCAGCTTGCGTTCAGCATCCAGGGCAAAATCTATCATCATGATCGCGTTCTTTTTGACGATACCAATCAGCAGGACTACGCCGATTAAGGCGATGATGCTGAATTCGGTGTCACAAGCCAGCAAAGCCAATAATGCCCCCACACCGGCCGAGGGCAGGGTAGACAGAATGGTCAGTGGATGAATGTAGCTTTCATACAGTATGCCCAGCACGATATAAATGCTTAACAGCGCCGCCGCTATCAGCCAGGGTTGGTTGCGCAGCGACTCCTGAAAAGCCTTGGCGGAACCTTGAAAGCTACCGCGCACGGCAGTTGGCACCCCGATGTCGCGCAGGGTTTGTTCGATTAACTGGGTGGCGGTGGACAACGAGGTGCCGGGGCTTAAATTAAACGATAAAGTCGCCGCGGCAAACTGGCCTTGATGGTTGATAGTCAGCGGCGCATTGGTGGTTTGGAAACTGGCCAGCGTCGCCAATGGAATCTGGGTGCCAGTGTTGGCGCTAATATAAAGCTGTTGCAAAGTCTGCGGGTTTTGCCAGTACTCTGGTGCCAGTTCCATGACCACCCGGTATTGATTCAAAGGTCGATAAATAACCGACACCTGCCGCTGACCAAAGGCATTGTGCAAGGCAGTGTCGATAGCCGATTGACTTACCCCCAAGCGCGAGGCTTTATCGCGGTCTACTACCAGCGATATTTGTCGGCCCTTGTCTTGCTGATTGGTATTGACATCGCTGAGTTGCGGCAGTTTGCCTAGCGCCGAGACGATTTTTGGCGTCCATTCGCGTAGCAGATTCAAGTCTTCGGATTGCAAGGCAAATTCGTACATCGCTGCCGAGCCGCGTCCGCCGATCCGCAGGTCTTGCACCGGTTGCAAATACAGGCTGGCACCCGGCTCCTTAGCTAGTTTTTCGCGTAACCGGCGACTAATATCGCCGATTGCAGCGTCGCGCTCGGCGGGTGGTTTTAGCACCGCAAACAGCAATCCCGAGTTAGTGTTTTGCATGCCGCCAGCAAAGCCAACCACATTGGTAATGGCCGGGTCTTGATGCAAAATCTCGGCAAAATCGCGCAGCTTGGTTTGCATGGCCTGAAAGGAAATGCTCTGATCTGCCTGAATAACACCATGGAGTCGGCCATTGTCTTGCACCGGGAAAAAACCTTTGGGCACGATGATATACAGATACACATTCAAACCGATACAGGCGAACAGTATCGTCAACATCCAGCGTGGATGCCGCAGCGCCCAGCGCAGGCTGCGCTGGTAGCCGTCATGGATGCGCTGCAGGCGGGTTTCTATCCACACTGACAGTCGATTGGGCTGGCGTTGGGCTTCCGGTTCCAGCCAGCGCGCGCAGAGCATGGGGGTGACTGTCAGCGACACGACTAGCGACACCAGCACCGCCGCCGATAGCGTCACGGCAAATTCGCGAAACAAGCGACCGACAATACCACCCATCAACAGGATAGGCGTAAATACCGCTATCAAAGACAAACTCATCGCCAACACGGTAAAGCTCACTTCCGCTGCACCGCGCAACGCGGCCTGGAATGGCGGCACTCCGGCCTCGATATGTCGGCTGGTGTTTTCCAATACCACGATGGCGTCGTCTACGACAAAACCGGTCGCGATGGTTAAAGCCATTAAGGACAGATTGTCCAGGCTGTAATCAAACACATACATCACCGCGCAGGCACCGATCAGCGATACTGGCACCGCAATTAACGGGATCAAGGTCGAGCGCCAGCGCCGCAAAAATAGCAGTACTACCAGGATCACCAAGGCTACGGCGATCAGCAGGCTGTGTTCTACTTCATCAACCGAGGCGCGGATAGTCATCGAGCGATCTACTGCCACAGACAGTTCAATGGCTGCCGGCAGCAAGGCTCGCAATTGCGGCAGCATGGCTTTGACGCGTTCCACGGTTTCGATGATATTGGCGCCGGGCTGCTTATTTAAAATCAGCAACACCGAAGGCTGACCATTTTTTAAGCCGGTGCTGCGCAAATCTTCCACCGAATCCACCGCAGTGCCCAAATCGGCAATCCGCACCGGCGCGCCGTTGCGATAGGCGACGATCAGCGGCAGATAATCGGCGGCGTGTTCGGCCTGATCATTGGCATGAATTTGCCAATGCCGTTCGCCGGTTTCCAGGCTACCTTTGGGGTTGTTCTTATTGCTGTCAGCAATGGCCTGACTGACTTGATCCAGGCCAATGCCGTACTGAGCCAGCGCGCCTGGATTTAATTCCACGCGTACCGCTGGCAAGGAACTACCGCCAACCGTTACCTGGCCAATACCCGGTAATTGGGCGATTTTTTGCGCCAATATTGTGGATGCCGCATCGTACATCTGGCCGCGACTGAGCGTCGTGGAACTGAGCGCCAAAATCAAAATCGGCGAATCGGCCGGATTGACTTTGCGATAGCTGGGGCGATTGGGTAGATTGGTCGGCAACAGGCTGCTGGCGGCGTTGATGGCGGCTTGTACATCGCGCGCCGCACCGTCGATATCGCGATTTAAATCAAACTGCAGTGTAATCCGCGTCGAACCCAAAGAACTGGCAGAGGTCATTTCGTTAATACCGGCGATACGACCCAAAGCCCGTTCCAAGGGCGTGGCAACGGTGGCGGCCATGGTTTCCGGGCTGGCTCCCGGCAGATTGGCGGATACGGAAATTGTCGGAAAATCGACTTGCGGCAAAGGTGCGACCGGCAACTGCAAAAACGCAATCAAGCCCGCCAATGCCACACCCAGCGTTAGCAAAGTAGTGGCTACCGGTCTGGATATGCACAACGCCGAGACATTCACGCCGTATCGTCGCCGTGCAGTCGTCGCGCCAGTCTATCCAGACTCAGATAAATGACTGGCGTGGTGTACAGGGTCAGCAACTGACTAAGCAATAAGCCACCGACCATGCTAATGCCCAAGGGGTGACGCAGTTCAGAACCGACGCCACTGCCCAGCATTAAGGGCAAGGCGCCGAGCAAGGCGGCCAGCGTAGTCATCAGGATGGGTCTAAATCGTAATAGACAGGCTTGAAATATCGCCTCGCGTGGCGGTAGGTTTTGCTTGCGTTCGGCTTCCAGGGCAAAGTCGATCATCATGATCGCGTTCTTTTTGACGATACCGATCAGCAAGACAATACCAATTACGCCGATGATACCCAGATCGTTGCCGGATACCAATAAGGCCAGCAAGGCACCGACGCCCGCTGCTGGCAGTGTCGAAAGAATGGTTAGCGGGTGAATGTAGCTTTCGTAAAGTACGCCCAAGACAATGTAAACCGTCACAATCGCCGCCAGGATCAACCACAAGGTATTGCTTTGCGAGGCATGAAAAGCAGCGGCTGCGCCCTGATAGTCGGTTTGCACCGCCAACGGCAAACCGATGGCGTGTTTGGCAGTCTCGATTGCGGCAAGCGCATCGCCCAGTGCCGCGCCCGGTTTCAGATTGAAGGAAATGGTTGCCGCCGGGAATTGATCCAGATGGTTGATTGCCAGCGGGGTTTGTCGTTCCGACACTTTGGCAAATGCGGACAAAGGCACTTGGCTACCATTGCTGGACGGGACGCGTAGTTGTTTTAAGGCTTCCGGGCCAGCTTGCTCGGCGGGATTTACTTCCAGCACCACCCGGTATTGATTGGATTGGGTGAAGATGGTCGATACCAGGCGTTGACCATAAGCGTTGTACAAAGCATTGTCGATATCGGCGGTGCTGATGCCCAAACGACTGGCAGTGGCGCGGTCTATATCGATATAGGCTTGCAAGCCCAGGTCTTGAGCGTCGCTGGCCGCATCGACGATGCTGGGAATATCGCGCATCTTTTCCAGCAAGCGTTGCGTCCAAAGCTTGAGCTCGGCTAAATCGACGGTTTGCAAGCTGAATTGAAACTGAGTGCGGCTGACTCTGTTTTCCAAGGTCATGTCCTGAACCGGTTGCAGATACACCGAGATACCCGTCACTTGTGCCAGTTGCGGTCGCAAGCGTTCGATGACGGCAGTGGCGTTGTCGCGCTGGGCTTGCGGTTTTAGATTGATTAAAAAACGCCCGCTGTTCAAGGTGGGGTTGCTGCCGTCTACACCAATGAATGACGACAGGCTGGCGACCGCCGGATCGGCCAAAATTTGTTTAGCCATCGCCGTTTGCCGTTCGGCCATCGCTGCAAAGGAAATACTGGTCGGTGCTTCCGAGATGCCTTGGATCAGGCCGGTGTCTTGCACCGGAAAAAAGCCCTTGGGAATAATAATGTACAGAAGCACCGTTAGCGCAAGAGTAAGGGCCGCGGCAAGCAGCGTCAGGCCTTGCCGATTTAGCACCCATTCCAGGCTGCGGCCATAGCTGGCAATGATTTTGTCAATAAAAGTGCTGCCAGTTGCAGGCTTATCAGTTTGGGAGTGCAGCATTTTCGCGCACATCATCGGCGTCAGGGTCAGCGATACCACAGCCGAGATTAAAATCGCCACGCTCAAGGTTATGGCAAACTCGCGGAATAGCCGACCGACGACATCGCTCATAAATAGCAAAGGAATCAGCACCGCTACCAAGGAAACAGTCAAGGAAATAATGGTAAAACCGATCTGTTCTGAGCCTTTCAAGGCCGCTTGCATCGGTGATTCGCCGCGCTCCAGGTAGCGGGAAATGTTCTCGATCACCACGATGGCATCGTCCACCACAAAACCACTGGCGATAGTTAGCGCCATTAAAGTCAAATTGTTGATGCTGAATCCAGCCAGATGCATCACCGCAAAGGTGCCGACCAGCGATAACGGCACCGCTACGCCTGGAATTATGGTGGCCGGCAGGTTGCGCAGAAACAGAAAAATCACCATCACTACCAGTACCACTGCCAGCATCAGTTCAAACTGCACCGCTGCAACAGAGGCGCGAATGGTGACGGTGCGGTCGGTCAGCGGCATGACGTTGACGGCGCTAGGCAAGGTGGCGCGTAATTGCGGCAGTAGCCGGTTGATGCGATCTACTACTTCAATCACGTTTGCCCCGGGCTGGCGTTGAATGTTGACGATCACCGCTGCGGTGTCGTTGGCCCGGGCCGCCAGTTTGACGTTTTCCGCGGCATCGATGGCGTCGGCAACTTCGGCCAGACGCACCGGTGCGCCGTTTCTATAAGCCACCACCAGGTCGCGGTATTCCGCGGCCGAGCGCAGTTGATCGTTGTTGTCGATGATAGCCGAGCGCTGTGGGCCGTCGAACATACCCTTGGGTTGATTGACGTTGGCGGCGGCGATGGCGATACGCAAATCTTCCAGGCTTAGGCCGTAACTATTCAGGGCCTGATGATTGGCCTGGATTCTGACTGCCGGTCGCTGACCGCCGCTGATGCCGACCAAGCCAACGCCGGGCAACTGGGCGATTTTCTGCGCCAAGCGGGTGTCCACCAGGTCTTGGACTGTAATTAACGGCAAGCTTGTCGAGCTAACCGCCAAGGTCAAAATTGGCGTATCGGCCGGATTGACCTTGTTGTAAATCGGCGGCATCGGCAAATCTTTGGGCAGGAAATTGTCGGCGGCGTTAATCGCGGCTTGCACGCTTTGCTCGCCTATATCCAGATTTAGTTCTAGATCGAATTGCAGCGTTACCACCGAGGCTCCGCCGGAACTGCTGGACGACATTTGCCGCAAGCCCGGCATCTGCCCGAACTGACGCTCCAGCGGTGCGGTGATGGCTGAGGTCATCACTTCCGGGCTGGCTCCCGGATACAGCGTGGTGACTTGAATGGTGGGATAGTCAACTTGCGGTAGCGCCGAAATTGGCAGCAAGCGGTAGGTCAAAAGGCCCGCCAGCAGCAGCGCCACCATGAGTAAAGAGGTGGCGACCGGGCGCAGGATAAAATGGCGCGAGGGGTTAAATCCGGCCAATGGGCTGTCTGTGCCGGTCATTTCATTGGCACGGGTTGCAGAGATTTGTCTATGATGTTGACCTGACTGCCTTCGCGGAGTTTGTCGGCGCCGTCAATCACCAGTTTGGCATTGGGAGTCAAGCCTTCCAGAATAGCCAGGGTATCGCCATCTGGCGGGCCGGTTTTTACGGGTCTTACCGTTACGGTGTTGTCATCTTTGACCACGTACACAAAATCGCCGTTGGCACCGTGCTGAATGGCGGCATTTGGCGCTAAGGTCGCGGCGCGTAAAGTATCGAGGCGCATTTTGATGTTGACGAATTGATTGGCAAACAAGCTGCGCTCTTGGTTATCAAACTGGGCTTTCAATCGCAGTGTGCCGGTGCTGGTGTCGATTTGGTTATCCACTGCGATCAGTTTGCCGCTAGCCAGTTTTTGCTGCCCGGCCCTATCGTAAGCGTCGATCACAATCGCTTCGTCGGTGCGCCAACGCCGCATCACCGCTGGAATTTCGTCTTCCGGCAGGGTAAACACGACAGCTATGGGTTGAACCTGCGTAATGACCGCAAGCCCATTTGCATCGCTGGCGCGAATCATATTGCCTTGATCAACCAGCCTTAAGCCGATTCGACCGGTGACGGGGGCAGTGATTTGGGCGTAACTGAGTTGCAATTTGGCATTTTCCAGCTGGGCGCGGTCGATCTCCACGGTGCCGCGATACTGTTTAACCAAGGCCGACTGGGTTGCAGTCTGCTGCGAGGCGATGGAATCCTGCTCCAGCAGGGTTTGATAGCGCTGCTGATCGATTTCTGCGTTTTTCAGCAAGGCTTCATCGCGCAGCAATTGACCTTGAGCTTGTTGTAATTGCACCTGATAAGGGCGCGGGTCGATTTCTGCCAGCAGTTCGCCCTGTCGTACGGTTTGCCCCTCGGTAAAGGCAATTCGTATCAGTTCGCCGTCTACCCGTGAACGCACGGTTACGGTATGCAGCGGGGTGACGCTGCCCAGACCTTTGAGATAAATCGGCAAGTCAGCTTGGCGGGTAAGGGCCACCGCCACGCTGACGGGTGCGTTTTCCCACTTACCGGCATTTGCGCCATCGTCATGCGGTTTTTGCTGGCTGGACCAGTAAAAGTATCCACCGCTGGCAACGATAAGTAATCCTAATATCACCGGCCAACGCCTACCTGGCGGTGAGTCGATGTAATCCTTTTTTTGATTCATAGCCATGCGGGTTTTAGTAGGTTTGTGCGAGCATTATCCAAAAGGTGCAATTAAAAAAGGCACCCTAAAGATGCCTTTTCTACCGGTTTACAGCCAATCGCGCGGCTATCAGTCGTAATGGTAATGTTTGCGCAATGGTTTAACCACTTCCCAGTTGCTATCCAGGCCTTCATGGAACATGACCAAATCGCCCGGTACAATCCTTACAGGCTCGCCGCCGACAGGTGTGACGATGATTTCGCCTTCCAGTACGTAGGCGGTTTCCGTTTCGTCAAAATCGATGCTGAATGTGGAGACTTCTTTTTCCCAGATTGGCCAGCTTGAGACACCCAGTTCTTGTAAGCGCTCTTCGCTTGGGTTGTGTTCGATGGTAATTTGACTCATGGAATTCCTGTTTGGATAAGTTTATTGAGGCAGGGATTTTAGCATTGTTGCCTTTCAGCAGCTATGGTTCCGGTGTATCGTCGGATAAATGCTTGGGATTGTCTGGGGTTTGTAAACGATTGACCGAATTAGAATCCAGTAATTCTGTGGATTCGTCGCGATCCAGTCGCTGTTCCGGGTGATGATAAAGTTGAATTTCGGTAATGCTGTCTATCGTGGCAAGCTGGGGTTCTTTATTCAGATAGTCATTAATCACGATACTCAGCAACGCCAGGACCAGGCTGCCGGCAAATGCCAGCGCTGCTTCTTGCCAGTAATCCGGACGCACGGGTTTGTCCGGCAAAGTGGCCCAATCAACAACATCTAGCTGCGGATTGCTTTGCCGTTGCTTTACGTCTATTTCGATGAGTCTTTGCTTGGTTTCCTGCAATAGTTTCTCCAGTTTTAGCAATTCCTCCTGCATGGCTTTGTGGGTGGCAAAATGCGTGGTGTAGTCGGTGGCTTTTTGTTTGTGCTCAGCCATTTGTTTTTGCAGGGTTAACACCGTGCGACGCGCAGCGCCGTATTCAGTTTCAGCTTCCTGAATAGCGAAGCGGCTGCCGATTTGTTGCTTGCCGGCGATTTTTTCGTCCAGTTCGGCTAACTGCGCTTTTAAATTGCGCAAGGTGGGATGGAAGTCGATGTATTCGTCGGTATATTGGCTTCTTTGCGCTTCCAGTCTGTCCCTAATTTGTTCGGCTTTTTGCACCAACATGGCCAGGCTTTGTGAATCTGATTCCGCTACCACGGCTTTGCCTTCGGCGATGGCCGCGCGAATGGAGTCAAGTTTGGCTTGGGCTTTTGCTTCTTCCTCCAGGGCGGTATTCAGCGCGTTATTTAAGCCCTGTAAGCGAGCATGAGCTTCGTTATCCGTGCTGTCCACCGAGACAATGTCGTGTTGCAATCTGAATGTTTCCATCGCACTGCGTTGTTCGCGCACTTGCTGCTCCAGGCGCGCGAGTTCGCCGTTGATACTGACAGAGGCTTTTTCGGTGATGTCGATAATGTAATCGGCTCGAATGTGCTGGTAGCTTTTTATCCAGGTGTCCAGCGCTTTTTGCAGAAATAGCGGGTCTGAACCTTGGGCGATAAGTTGCACCAAATTGGTATTGGCAATCGGCCTGACATCGAACAGGGTTTTTAATTCGTTGACGGTTAGCGATGTCGCGTTTTTTGGTTTCGACAATATTTCAGCGGTTTTTTCCAATACCGGTTGCCCAAGCAAAACTTGTTTTTGAATGTTGACGTGTTCCAGATCGGCATCGTCATGAGCTTGATCGATATTGCTGGCGGCTGTGGTTAAAACCAGGGCCTGACTTTCAAAAATGGCCTGCTGTAGGAAAATGACGCTTTCCGATATGAGCAAAAATGGAAAAAATAGCAGTAAAAACAGATGTCTACGTCTGAGTCGGCGAGGCCAGACTATTGCGTGGCGGTGATAGAAGTCGTCTCCCACAACGCGGAAATCATTTTGATTGCCCAACATCATGATTTTCTCCCAGAAACGTGCCGCTGCAAAAATGACGGCGCAGTTTATTTTTTATTTTGTCGGACTACCATCGGATGCCGCAGTTCCTTGATTTTGTAAGGCTTGCCGACAGACTGAAGAACTTGTTTTCGCCGAGAAACTTAATGCATACCGTGAATCATGCAGTTTTACCAAGGGCATTTGGATATTGAACTATGTGCCATTCAATATGCGTTGGTCGCCAGTTTAAACCAATCCGTAAATCTGGCAATTTTAAATTCCAGATGCTTATAGTTGACAGGCTATTGTCGGCAATCAGCGGGGTATGGTCGGCACTGTTATGGCGGCGAAACAGTCTGTGTTACTTATGCCACTGTAACAGGAGAATATGCAGCAACAAGATTTGCTTCACCTATACTAAAAGTTCAACCGGATTTGTGACAGCTTGCCGGTTTGCGCACTTTTTGCTCGGACTAATCCGCGTTACCTGTGTATCCTGCGCAGCTAATGGCGATGCTTGGGTTTTGGCGTAAATGCCATTACTTTATCGGTCTTTATGCTAGGGCGGTATTTTTTAAATTTTTGGACTTTCAGCAGTCTCGGTCAAAAGATTGGACATATATGGCAGATAAAGAAGATGGAATAATCAGGATTCATGTCTACGAGTTAAGGGTCGGCATGTGCGTCAGTCGCCTGGAAGCTCCGATCGAGGACAACCCATTTCTGCTGGATCGGATTGTTATCGAAAGCCACGCGGATATCCAGGCCATTCAAGCGATCTGCGATTATGTGTATATCGATGTTAAATGGCAAAAATCTGTTTCTGGCGCCATTCCCACCAGAAACTCGGACGCCAGGCAGCAGTTAAAATTTGCTCGCGCGTTCAATCAAACCGCCAATACCTTTCAGCGTACCGGTAATTTAATTAAGACGGTCATGGACGATATTCGGTTCGGTAATCAATTTAGCGTTAGCGCGGTTAAAGAAGCAGTGTCGGATTGCGTTGATAAAGTCTTGGAAAATCCGGATACCATGCTGTTACTGACCCAACTTAAAGATCAGGATCAATATACTGCGCAACACAGTATGAATGTTTGCGTGTTATCGATTTTGTTGGGTCGGGAATTGCAGCTTTCCGTAGAAGAATTGAATAACGTGGGTTTTTGCGGCTTGATGCACGATGTCGGTAAAATGAAAGTGCCTTTGGAAATACTCAATAAGCCTGGATCATTGGATGATTTTGAAATGTCTATTATGCGTAAGCATACCGTCTATGGACGCAATGTCTTGATGTCGGCTCGCAACGTTTATCCGGGTGCCGTCGATGTGGCCCACGATCATCACGAGAATTTTCTGGGTACTGGCTATCCCAGAAGCCTAAATAAGACAGCTTTATCAATGTTTACCAAACTGGTTGCCGTGGTGGATACCTACGATGCGATTACCAGCGACAGGGTTTATCAACGCGGTAAACCGCATTTGGTGGCCTTAGGGATTTTAGTGAAAGGCATGAATAGTCATTATGAAGCCAATTTTGTGACGCAATTTATAAATTGCGTTGGCTTTTATCCGCAAGGTAATGTGGTTGAATTAAGTACTGGCGAAGTAGGGATAATAGTAGAGCAAAATAAAGTTGATCGACTTAAACCCAAGATACTTTTGGTTCAGGATGAAAATAAAAGCCCCATAGACGGAAAAATACTCGATTTAGCAGTAAATACTCTGGATGAAAACGGTAAACGCTATGCGGTTAAGCAAGTTGTCAGGGCACAGGATTACGGTATAGATTTGAAGAAGTTTTATGACGATGGCAAGTTTACCCAAGAATATTCGGTAGTTATTTGATATTGAAATGGTACCAATAAAGCGCTTTTATCATGCTTAAAAAAATTAATATTAACCAACTGCAAAAAGGTATGTTTATTTGCGGTACTGACAGAAAATGGATAGATTTACCGTTTTTACGCACAAAATTTCTGGTTTCAAGCGATAAGACAGTCAATACTTTGCAAGAGTATTGCCAATTTGTGTATATCGATACCGACAAGGGCTGCGATGCG
>CAIOHN010000144.1 GCA_903858105.1 uncultured Pseudomonadota bacterium
ATATTATTTTTGTTTAAATTCAATAATATATAAAAAAAATACTCTTAAGTATCAGGTTTTTTTAATTTAGATAAACATTATTTTTAGATAAGCTAATTCAATTTAAGCATAAGCGATAGTTTTCGCGGCTTGTACGGCTTGACAGCCGTTAAGCAGAACAAGTATCTTGATATTAATCATCAGCTGACCGGACCACCGGAAGCCAATGAATCCAGCGGGGTTCATTGGCTTTTTTTTGGCCTGAAGAAATTGCAACAGCTTATCCATAAAAACGGTTAGCGGATGAATTTAACCCGGGACTGACGCAGTTTTAATTAAATCGCGTCGATTTTTAATCTTCATAACATCTGAGAGACACTAAAATGACAGACATTCATCAAGCACATACCGCGTTAGGCGACGTCGCCGCTCGTACGCTCTCAAACGCTACCAAAACCGTGCCTATGATGGGCACCATCACACCGCGTTGGCTGGTGCACCTGCTGCAATGGGTACCCGTCGAAGCCGGTATTTACCGCGTCAACAAAGTTAAAAGCGAAACCAGCATCGCGGTCGATTGCTCCAGCCTGGACGAAAGAGTGTTGCCGCAAACCTTTGTCGATTACGAAGAATGGGGCCGCGAATATCGCTTAAACGCCGTTAACACCGTGCTGGACGTACACACCCGCGTTGCCGATTTGTACAGCAGCCCGTACAACCAAATTCAGGAACAGTTGCGTTTGACCATCGAAACCGTCAAAGAGCGCCAAGAAAGCGAGTTGATAAACAACGTAGAATACGGCCTGTTGACTAACGTTGCACCTGCACAAAAAGTCCAAACCCGCAAAGGTTCGCCTACCCCGGACGATTTGGACGAACTGATCGCCCGCGTCTGGAAAGAACCCGGCTTCTTCCTGGCTCACCCGCGCGCTATTGCCGCCTTTGGTCGCGAAGCCACTCGCCGCGGCACACCACCACCGACCGTATCATTGTTCGGCTCACAGTTTTTGACCTGGCGCGGTCTGCCTTTGATCCCAACCGACAAACTAAAAATCGTCAATGGCAAAACCAATATCCTGTTGTTGCGTACCGGCGAAAGTCGCCAAGGCGTGGTTGGTCTGTATCAACCCAATCTGACTGACGAATTGAGCATGGGCTTGTCCGTCCGCTTCATGGGCATCAACCATAAAGCCATCGCCTCTTATCTGGTGTCCTTGTACTGCTCGCTGGCAGTCCTGACCGAAGATGCCATCGGCGTATTGGAGAATGTCGAAGTAGGCAACTATTATGACTACTCATAACAGCGATTTGTCTGCGCTGGCGCAACAGGCATTGAACGGGAATCCGGCACCCAGCGGCTTGCCGGATGCGGCAGAATTGACGCGCTTGGCCAATCAGTTTTTTCGGCAATTACCCAACGGTAGCGATCCAATCGATGGCATTCCGGCGACAACATCAACGCCGATCAACGTGGCTCCACTGAGTTTCGACTCAAGACCCGGCATCGACGATTCGGCGATTTCCGCATTGGTACAACGCAGCTTTGGCTTACCCGGCGCAAGTGATTTGCACCAGTTAAACTCAGGGCCGTTGACCGGATTGCAGGCCTCGACACCGGATAAGTTGCAAAGTGGCTCGTCGTTTTACTTTATTAACCAAGTATCGGCGTTGGCTCAGTCTGCCCAGTTACCGGGTTTGGCTTCGGCACATCCACCGTTCGACGTAAAAGCCGTGCGCCGTGACTTCCCGATTCTGCAGGAACGCGTCAACGGCCATCAACTGGCTTGGCTGGACAATGCGGCTACGACGCAAAAACCGCAAGTGGTTATCGACAGGATTTCCGAGTTTTATCAACATGAAAACTCCAACATCCATCGTGCTGCTCACGAACTGGCGGCCAGAGCGACCGATGCCTACGAAGGTGCGCGTGACATTGTTACACGCTTCATCAATGCATCATCGTCCAGCGAAGTGGTGTTCGTCCGCGGCTCTACCGAAGCGATTAACCTGGTCGCCAAAAGCTGGGGCAAGCAATATATAGGCGAAGGCGATGAGATCATCGTCAGTTGGCTGGAACATCACGCCAACATCGTACCCTGGCAACAGCTTTGCGCTGAGACCGGTGCGGTATTGCGAGTTATTCCAGTGGATGATGACGGTCAAGTCATTCTGGCCGAGTATCAAAAGCTGTTAAACAGCCGTACCAAGTTGGTGTCGTTTACCCAAGTCTCGAATGCCTTAGGTACGATCACCCCTGCCCAGGAAATCATCGAGCTGGCGCACCGTGCGGGTGCCAAGGTGTTGTTGGACGCTGCCCAGTCTGTGTCGCACATTCGGGTTGATGTGCAAAGCCTGGATTGCGATTGGCTGGTGTTTTCCGGACATAAAATCTTCGGCCCTACTGGCATCGGCGTACTGTACGGTAAAGCCGAGGTGTTGGAAGCGACGCAACCCTGGCAAGGCGGCGGCAATATGATCGAGGATGTCACTTTCGAGAAAACCGTCTATCAACCCGCGCCCGCAAAATTTGAAGCCGGCACCGGCAATATCGCCGATGCGGTGGGCTTGGGTACGGCCCTGGAATATGTCAGCCGATTGGGCATCGAAAACATCGCCCGCTACGAGCATGAATTGCTGGTATACGGCATGCATGCCTTGCAAAGCATTCCAGGTCTGCGTTTGATCGGTACGTCAGCGGACAAAACCAGCGTGTTGTCGTTTGTGTTGGCGGGTTACAGCACTCAAGATGTTGGCAAAAGCTTGAATGAAGCCGGCATTGCGGTACGCTCTGGACATCATTGCGCCCAGCCTATCCTGCGACGCTTTGGGCTGGAAGCCACGGTTAGGCCATCGCTGGCGTTTTACAACACCTACGAAGAAATCGATCGGATGGTGGCAGTGCTAAAACGTCTGCAATGCGCCAAGCGGAGTTTTTAGGTTTACATCGCTGTGTAAAGGCCAGGTTTGATACCTGGCCTTTTTTATCGAGTGTAGGGTGCATTTCATGCACCGTTTTAAGATTGATGGTGCATGAAATGCACCCTACCACTGCCTTATTCG
>CAIOHN010000145.1 GCA_903858105.1 uncultured Pseudomonadota bacterium
CGATGCCAAAATCCAGCACCCTAATTTCGCCGTCGTCACCGATAAACACATTGCCGGGTTTAAAATCGGAATGAACGATATTTTTTTTGTGCGCGTGCGCCAGCGCTTCAGCCATCGCCGAAATAATCGGCCAAGCGTGTTTAAAAGCCAGCCCGCTATCGACATGCTCACGAATCAAATGACTGAGCGGCCTGCCTTGCAAATATTCCATCGACATAAACACATGGTCGCCATCCCGGTCAAAATCGTAGACTTTGATAATATTGGGATGCGACAGGGTTTGTGCGCGCTTGGTTTCGCGCTGTAAAGCCACCAGGGCCATCGGGTTAAATTGAAAATCCTGATTCAACACCTTCAAAGCCACATACGGGTCTTTATCCGACGCCTCCACCTTACGCAAATCCTTGGCTTTAAACACCATCCCCATGCCGCCGACACCCAGCAATTCCACCAAGACAAAGCGGTTTTTTAAGGTACTGCCAACCACAAGCTTGGAACGTGGTTGAGACGGATCCAGGCCTTGTAATAAAGATTCTGTGCTTAACGTGGGCGACTGGGTGCTTGGTGCGCTGGTCTTTAGCGGCTGAACCGCGGCCGACTCGATAAGCGTGGCATCATCTGCAGTAACACTCTGCCCCTTGGGTACGATTTGGGTATCGCCGGCAAGCCGGGTTTCGTCTTGTTGCGGCAGCGCGGCTTGCAGCCCAAAATAAACCTCGGTCGCCAATCTGCCGGCCCGGTATTCGCTTTCCAGCAATTGTCTGGCGGCCTCGATGACAGCGTCAGATTGCGCGTTTAAGGCCCTGGCCGCAGTCAATAACTCTTCATAGGCAATTCGTGATTGCTGAAACGCTGTTAATGCGGTATCAAATAAAGACATGGCACGACCGGGTTTGAATAGTTGCTGGATTTTAGCCGATGACAACTTTTGTGTCGCCGCCCGGATAGCATATAGCAAAGGAGTATTTACGCTTGAAAATTAGGGCTGTTATCAATGCGTTGTGGCACATAAAAAAACTGCTCTGCCTGACTATGCTGTTAAGTCTGTCCGCCTGTAGTTCGCCGATTAGTCGCTTGTACGATCAAGCCAGACAGTTCGGTTTAGAGCCGGTTATACGCCATGCCGGTAGCTTTCAGTTGCAATCATTCCATCACCCGGCGACAGGCGGCAAGCAACTGCACGTCTATCTGGAAGGTGACGGCCGCCCATGGGAACGCGGCCTAGTGCCAGCGTCAGAACCGACTACCCGTAATTCAGTCGTATTGCCCTTGATGCAGATGGACACCGCGCCAACCTTATACCTGGGCAGGCCATGTTATAACGGCCACGCCCAAGATAGCGGCTGCAATCCCTTGCTATGGACCGACCAACGTTATAGCGAGCAGGTGGTTCACTCCATGGCGGCGGCGTTGCAGATGTTCTGCCAACAACACGCCTACCAGCAGTTGGTGTTGATTGGTCACAGCGGCGGTGGCGCTTTGGCCATGTTATTAGCCGCGCGCTTACCGCAAACCCTGGCAGTAGTCACACTGGCCGGCAATTACAATATCGATGTCTGGACCGATCTGCACGGCTATCAACGTTTGCGTGGCTCGTTGAACCCAGCCATGCAGCCCAACAGCGGCATCCGCGAATGGCACATCCTGGCCGTACACGACACCAATATCCCACCGTCATTATTTCAAGCCGCCTTAAGCCAGCGCCAAAACGCCACAGTGGAAATCATCGACGCCGATCACAGTCATGGCTGGCAACAATTTTGGCCGCTGCTGTTGACTCGACTGAACCAGTTGAAGTAGTCATTTGCGGCCCCCTTAATTTCTGCTATGGTTGCTGAACACGTTCAACCCACTTAAAGGCGACTCTGTATGGCTACCAAGAAGTTTTGTAATCGCACCCTCACACTGGCGATCAGCAGCATTCTGTTAGCGGCTTGCGCCCGCGATGTCAGCCAGGAGGAAATGGCCAAAGCCACCGAAGGCTACGTTGTCGGAGATACCAACAAGTTGTTCGTAGTTGACTGCCTGTTACCCGGCCAAGTGCGAAAACTGGGTTCGGCCATGACCTATCTCAGCGCCCGCCGCCCCATCCGTACCACCGCCGCTGATTGCGAAGTACGCGGCGGCGAATATGTCGCCTATGACCGTTCCAATTACGCCAGCGCCCTGAATACCTGGCTGCCCAAAGCCCAGGAAGGCGATGCCGCCGCCCAGTTGTATGTCGGTGAAATTTTTGAAAAAGGTCTCGGCACACAAGCCGATTACAAAGCTGCCGCCCAGTGGTACGAGAAAGCCGCCAACCAAGGCAATTCGCAAGCGCAATTAAATCTGGGCCATCTTTACGAAAAAGGCTTGGGGGTTAGCGAGGACAAGGAAACCGCTTTGCGCTGGTATCGAAAGTCAGCCGGTTTGGATGAGGTCGGCTTGCAATTTGCCCCGGCCATTGACGCGCAAGCCATCGCCAGCAAGGAAGAAATCGCGACATTGCGTAGCGAAGTAGCCGAATCCCGCCGCGAAGCCGAGCAACTGCGCGAACAATTACAAAGTACGCGTCAACAAACCCTGGATCAACAAGACAGTCTGCGCAAAGCCCAAAACGAACTGGAAGCCTTGCGCAATAAGTTGCAACAACAAAAATCCACGACACCTGGCGGCTCTAGCGACATCGAATCGCTGGAAAAACAATTACGGGAAAAAGAAAGCCAATTAAAAGACCAACAAGCCAAGTTGGGCAGCCTGACCCAATCGCTCAGCCAGGAACGGCAGAAGATGAAGCGCGAGATCGAGACTGCGCGTCAGGAAAATCCGGTAAGCAAAACCAGCAAAGCCAGCG
>CAIOHN010000146.1 GCA_903858105.1 uncultured Pseudomonadota bacterium
AGACGCGGCCAAAGCTCTGGGCGCGCGCTGGGATGCGGCTAATAAGAAATGGTACGCCCCCGCCGATAAGGATTTAGCGCTGTTTGCCCAATGGCACAGTCAAGCCGCCGCGCCGGTTTTGTTGTCGGGCACACCAAACAACTCAAAACCCATAGCCTCAACTACTGACAAGGTCTCAACCGGTGGTTTTACGCGGGCTGCGGATAAAAATTTTGTAGCTTACGACGGTGATGCGCCGCCGTGGGATTGATGAGTGCCATGCGCCCGCTAAAATATCTGTCTGGTTATTCGGCCAGCGTCACCGAACAGGTTCAGCGCTTGATCGGCAGTGATAAATTGCCTGAATTGTTGCTGAAAAAATACCCCGTCAGCCACGAAATCAAAACCGATAAAGCCCTGTATGGCTATACGATTGACCTTAAAAATCAATATCTACGCCAATCCAATCCGCTGAGCAAAGTGGTTTACGATGACAAAATCGATGTGTTGCATCAGGCATTGGGTTTGCACTCGGTTGTGTCGCGGGTGCAGGGCAGCAATTTAAAATCCAAAAATGAAATTCGGATTGGTTCGGTGTTTAAAAACGCACCGCTGGAGTTTTTGCGGATGATTGTGGTGCATGAATTATCCCATTTGCGGGAAAAGCAGCATAACAAAGCTTTTTATAAGTTGTGCGAATACATGGAGCCTAGCTACCATCAATTAGAATTTGATTTGCGCCTTTATCTGACCTACCTGGATTTGGGCGGAAAGCTTTATTAAGTAGTCAGGCTAATGTTTCACTGCCATTAAGTTAAGAGCGGATGACCCTCCTCTCCCGCTGGAAGAGGATGGTAAATAAGGAAAAAGCTTTATTTTGACCCCCCTCATCCCAACCTTCTCCCGGCGGGAGAAGGCGTTTGTTCCTTAACTTTATGATAGTGAGGCTGATGTTTGGCGGCTTAACACGACTGTGTTATTCAAACTTATGCCATCGGGCTGTTTGAATAACGCTTGATTTTAACTGGCTATAACTAAACTATTGCGCCAGTTTTTTATTACCATTTTCACAGGAGAATCTCATGCATGTTGCAGAGTTGATGACCACCAAAGTATTTACCGTAGAACCGCATGATCTGATTGATCGGGTGTTCTTTTTAATCCATTACGAAAAAATTCGGCATTTACCTGTCGTCGAAAAGGGCAAACTGGTCGGTATCGTTTCTGACCGGGATTTGTACAAAGCCCTGGGGCCAAAAAGTAATTCCAACGCCGTTGAGACCAACAAAGACAACACCCAGTTGCATGTGGTTTCGCAAAAAGTTGCCCACATCATGCACCGCGGCGTGTACACCGTAACCCCGGAAACCCTGGCCTCAGAAGCTGCCGCCATGATGGCTGAGCACCGCGTGGGCGCCTTGCCAGTGGTAGAAAAAGACAAGTTGGTGGGCATTTTGTCGACCACCGATATTCTGCGGGTGTTTGCCAAATTGGAACGCGCTCACGAAAAGCTGGAAAAACAAATCAAAGAAACCGCTGCTCACAGCTAAAAATCGGTTGGCCACTAGCTAACCCAAGCCTGAGTTGAATAGCAAGGATGTCGAGCGCATTGCTCGGCCTCCTGGCCCACACTTAAGTGTCGATTACGGCTCTTTTGTCCGTCAGATAGATCCATTCCCCTTCCTCAAGCACTTTTAATGCCGTCAGCTTTTTGCCTGCGCAAATTTCGCTAAGCGACATACCGCTGATCGGATCGTAGCAAATGCTGTGCATGGAACACTGCAAATAGCGACCAGAGTCGTCGAAAATGTTGTGATTCTCACAATCCAGCGTTCTGGGCATGTGTACGCACTGGTTTAAATAGCCGTATACCGAGCCTTTGAATCGCACCAGGATGGCGTCCCGCTTCGCACCGCGATAGTGGATGCTAAACGTAAACTTGCCTAGCTCGCCAAGTTGCGAGGCTGGGCAGATGGTAAAGCGTTGTTTCACCGACATGATGTTTATCCTCCAATAGCTCTGGAAGCAAACCTCAGGCCAGAAAATACTTGATGTGTAACTTTTGTTTGGGTGTGATGCCAGCGTGTACTACAGGTGCTTTTGGAAGTGTTGTCGCGCCGGCAAGTCCCAGTTTTGGTTAATGCAAGACGGGTGTTTTTACTTGTTTCTTGATTTTGTTCAATTGCTCTAAAAAGTAGGTGTCGTAATGCCAGCCTATACGGGGTGGTGGTGGGGTGCGTACTATCATTAAAATCTCGTTTTTGAGGTTGCATGGTTTCGGACACTATCTGAAATAATACTCAGGTGGCCGGAAAGTCTTTATGCGTAAGGACGAATAGATGAGTGAGGTAGGCAGATCTGCCATTTTTGCGAAACTTCCACCGGCATCATCACTCTGCACACCGGCTATGGTCTGAATCTACCAGCAAATCGCCCGAAATGAAAGGCCTTGCTGTGATTTCTTTTAACTGGCCAGGCAAAGTGGTTGTATTGACAGTCATTTTTAGCAGATAAATTATCCGCCCAGTCCCGGATCAGCGCCATCCACCAAGCCCTCGCGCTCCTTGCGCATCAACCAATCCAGCACCAGCGCATAACTGGTTGCCAGCAAGGTGGGGCCGATAAACACGCCGATAAAACCAAATGCCAGTAAGCCGCCGAATATGCCAAATACGATCAATACAAACGGTAATTCCACTTCCCGGCTGATCAAAATAGGTCGCAGCCAGTTGTCGATGGTGCCGACGAATAACAAAAACCACAAGGCAATAAATATTGCCCAACCGGTTTCGCCCTCAATCAATAGCCACAAGGCAATCGGTAACCAGATAACGGTGCCGGCGGCGGGGATGATCATCAAAAAGAATGCTATCACTCCCAACACAAAGGCGTAAGGTACGCCAGCAATCACAAAACCCAGGATTGACGCCAAGGCTTGCACCAAAGCGGTACCCAAAATCCCGTAAACCACTGCTCTTAAGCTGGAGCGGACGATGTGCAGTATGGGTTGGGTGCGCTCGCCAGCCAGGCGCTCGACGCCAATCACGACATGCTGGGCAACGTGTTCGCCATCGCGATAAAAGAAAAATAGCACCAGAATACTCAGCCCCATGTGCATCAATTCAGCGGCCAAACTGATGCCTTGCTGTAACACCCAGCTACTGGCGCTTAGCGCGTACTGTCTGGCCAGATTGACCAATTTGCTGGAGTCTTCGGCGACACTTTGCCAGGCGCTAACCGCGTTATCGCCGAGCACCGGTATATTTTGCAGCCAAGTTGGTGCTGGCGGCCAGGTATGGCTACTTTCGTTAAGCCAATGCAACAGCCGATTGATGTCGTCGGTAAAGGTCAATGTCGCGGCGACAAACGGTGTGAGTAACAAAATACCGATAGGCAATACCATCGCAGTCGCTGCCCAATTAGCCGTTAATTTCCAGTCGCGTAAGCGGGTGTAGAGCGGCCAGGTGACAAAGCAAAGAATCGCCGCCCATAACAGATCAAAAATAAACGGCCTTAACACTTGGTAGCAGGCAAATAGCAGAACAGACAAGGCAGCCACACTGGCGATTTTTTCGTAACGGGAAGCAGAGGTAGGCATAGACAGGCTCGGCGTGACAGAGTGAATCGAATGAATAATCCAGAGTGTACGGCATAATCGGTTAAGCCGGTATGACAGGCGGCGATTTAAAGCGCTTGCTTGGCTGACAAGGCATTACATAGAATGCGGGGATATTTACGCTGGAGCAGAGCCGTGAGCGAAACGAGAGAATTTGTCCCGATTAATATTGCCGTGTTGACCGTATCCGATAGCCGCACCGAACTGGACGACGTATCCGGGCAAACTTTGGTAACCGGTTTGACCACTGCCGGGCATAAGCTGATCGACAAAAAGATCGTGCCTGACGATATTTATCAAATCCGCGCTGCCATCAGCGCCTGGATTGCCGACCCGCAGGTGAACGCCGTCATAACCACCGGCGGCACTGGCGTAACCGGACGCGATGGCACGCCGGAAGCGATCTTGCCGCTGTTGGATAAGATCCTAGACGGTTTTGGCGAGGTGTTTCGGATGATTTCCTACCAGGACATCAAAAGTTCCACCATGCAATCGCGCGCCATCGCCGGCGTAGCCAATGCGACGTACATATTTTGCGTGCCGGGTTCGTCTGGCGCTTGCCGCACGGCTTGGGAGTCTTTGATCAAGGAACAACTGGATTACCGCACTCGGCCGTGTAATCTGGTACAACTAATGCCGCGACTCCTG
This sequence comes from uncultured Pseudomonadota bacterium, assembly GCA_903858105.1. GTDB lineage: Bacteria > Pseudomonadota > Gammaproteobacteria > Methylococcales > Methylomonadaceae > Methylomonas. Next base: position 4,244 of record CAIOHN010000146.1, read on the forward strand.
GAGAAATAATGCGCTCACCTTTTTTGTTTTTGGCCGCTGTCGGCGGATTTATCGGCGTGGCGATGGGGGCTTTTGGGGCGCATGGCTTAAAACACCTGCTGTCCGAGCATTTGCTTGATGTGTATAAAACTGCGGTAAGCTACCAAATGTGGCATGTGTTGACTTTGGCCCTGTTAGCGATGCTGCCAGAACATAAATTGCTGCGCTGGGCCGGTTGGTTGCTGGTGGCTGGCGTCGTGTTGTTTTCCGGCAGTCTATACTTACTGGCGATATTCAATATCGGTTGGCTGGGCATGATTACCCCCTTGGGTGGCTTGGCCTTTTTAGCGGCGTGGGGGCTTTTGGCCTATGTCGCTTGGCAGAAAAACCCGGAGTAATTTATGGACGCAAAACCGCCAATCAGACCTTCCTCGCCGCCACCGGCCTCTTCTCGGCCCGGCACCAGCCGCAATACGCGCGATGACGCCCATGAAGTAAAGCTGCCGCCAGTTGCGGAAGACGGCATGCTTAAGTTTTTGCATGCCGTGATTCACTTCGCCGTCCGAGTGCTGGCTGTGCTAATGGTATTGGTGATTTTGTGGGGTGTTGCCGATGTGGCGTTTGTGATGTATCAACGCATAGTCGCTGAACCGTTTATGATGCTGACTGTCTCAGATATTCTGGTGATATTCGGTTCGTTTATGGCAGTGTTGATTGCGATAGAAATTTTTATCAACATCACCCTGTACATCAAACACGACACGCTACCGATCAAGATGGTGATTGCCACCGCCCTGATGGCCGTGGCCCGAAAAGTGATTATGCTGGATTTTAAAGACCTGGATCCTGCCTACGTGACCGCCATTGCCGCCGTCATCCTGGCTTTGGGTCTGACTTATTGGCTGATTTCCTACAAGCCGCAACCTGTTAAACAAGAAGAGCGATAAGTAATGCGCGATGCAAGCCCGCAAACCGTCTACCTGAAAGACTACACCCCACCCGAATACCTGATCGATAACATCGAGCTGAATTTTGATCTGGAAGAACAGCAAACCCAAGTCACAGCGCATTTAACTGTGCGCCGCAATCCGCTAAATGCGACAGGCAGCGTCGCGCTGACGCTGTTGGGCGAGGAATTGCAACTGGTCAGTATCGCTATCGACGGCAATGCCTTGAGTCCAAGCCAGTACCTACTGGGCGAAGAATCGTTGATCATTCATGAGGTGCCGCAAGATAGACCGTTTGCCGTGGTCATTCAAAACATTATCAATCCGCAAGCCAATACAGCGCTGGAAGGCTTGTACTTGTCCAGCAGTATGCTTTGCACACAATGCGAGGCACAAGGTTTTCGGAAAATCACCTGGTTTCTGGATAGACCGGATGTGATGAGCCGTTTTAAAACCACCTTAACCGCCGACAAAAGCAAATACCCGGTATTGCTGTCCAACGGCAATAAAGTCGGACAGGGTGATTTGGCCGGCAACCGCCATTGGGTAAGCTGGGAAGACCCGTTCGCCAAACCGTGCTACTTGTTTGCCTTGGTGGCCGGCCAGTTGGAATGTGTGGCCGATGAATTTATCACCATGAGCGGTCGCCGGATTGCCCTGGAAATTTTTGTCGAGCAACACAACGTCGATAAATGCGACCACGCCATGCAGTCCTTAAAAAACGCCATGCGCTGGGACGAGGAAACCTACGGTCTGGAATACGATCTGGACTTGTATATGATCGTCGCCGTCGATCACTTCAATATGGGGGCGATGGAAAACAAGGGCTTGAACGTGTTTAACACCAAGTTTGTGCTGGCGCGTCCTGATACCGCAACCGACAGCGACTACGAGCATATCGAAGGCGTGATTGGTCACGAATACTTTCATAACTGGTCGGGCAATCGGGTAACCTGCCGCGACTGGTTTCAGTTGAGCCTTAAAGAAGGCTTTACCGTATTCCGCGATCAGCAATTCAGCGGCGACCGCACCTCGCCCGCCGTTAAGCGCATCGAGGACGTCAACGCCTTGCGCACCCGGCAGTTTGCCGAAGACGCAGGCCCATTGGCGCATCCGATTCGCCCTGAAGCCTATATCGAAATCAACAATTTCTACACGCTGACCGTCTACGAAAAAGGCGCAGAAGTGGTGCGCATGCTGCACACCTTATTGGGTGCCAAGGGTTTTCGCAAAGGCTGTGATTTATATTTTGCTCGGCACGACGGCCAGGCGGCGACCTGCGAAGATTTTGTCAAGGCTTTGGAAGAGGCCAATAGCGTGGAGTTAAACCAATTCCGCCGCTGGTACTCGCAAGCCGGTACGCCGGTATTGAGCGTCAGTCAGCGTTACGATGCCGCTGCGCAACAGTTGCATTTGACCATTCAGCAATCTTGCCCGCCCACGCCCAATCAAACTGAAAAACTGCCACTGCATATTCCGGTAAAGTTGGGTTTATTGGCTGCCGATGGTTCGGTGGCGACGATTCATTGCAACGGCGAAAGTCTGCCAGAAATAACCCTTAGCGTGACGGAAGCCGAGCAGACCTTTAGCTTTGATCAGTTAGCCCAACAGCCGGTCGTGTCTTTGTTACGCGGCTTTTCTGCGCCTGTTACCTTAAAAATGCAGCACAGCCTGGAAGAGCTGGCGTTTTTATTGCGGCATGACAGCGATACGTTTAATCGTTGGGAAGCCGGGCAGCAATTGGCGGTGCAAGTCATCTTCAATCTTATCGACGCGATTGAACTGGGCAGACCACTACAACTGGACCCGGTGATTATCGAGGCTTATCGCAGCGTATTGACTGGCAACTCGGCTGATTTATCCTATCAAGCCCTGCTGCTGGCCTTGCCGGAAGAAAGCTATTTATCCGGGTTAATGGCGATTATCGACGTGGATGCCATTCATCAGGCCCGCGAGTTTGTGAAAAAGACTTTGGCAGAAGCATTGCAAGCCGAGTTTAAACAGCTTTACGCGCAAAATCATCGCGACGAATCAGGTTGCTTCGATGCCGGAGCGGTCGGTCGCCGCCGCTTGAAAAACGCCTGTCTGAGTTATCTAAGCAAACTGGAAAGCACCGAGATTTATCAACTCTCAGAACAACAATTCCGCAGCGCCCGCAATATGACCGACCAAATGGCCGCGCTCTCGGTGATTGTAAATAGTCATCACCCGGATAAAGCCGATTGCCTGCATAGTTTTTATCAGCAATGGCAGCAGGAAGCGCTGGTTATCGACAAATGGTTTACCTTGCAAGCCACCAGCAGCATGCCCAATACCTTTAACACGGTGCAGCAATTGATGCAGCATCCGGCGTTTGACATGAAAACACCTAACCGGGTGAGATCCTTGGTAGGGGCTTTTACTCAGGCTAATGCCCTGCATTTTCACGCCAAAAATGGCGAAGGCTACCGCTTTTTGGCCGACCGGGTGATCGAGCTTAACACCTTAAATCCGCAAATTGCCTCCAGGATGGTAACCGGCCTGGCGCAGTGGCGACGATATGACGCAGGTCGGCAGGGCTTGATGAAACAACAATTACAGCGTATTGTCGCCACCGAACATCTTTCCAAAGATGTGTTCGAGATCGCCAGCAAGAGTTTGGCGTAGTTGTCACAATCACGTAAACTAGCTTAGAAATAACCAATCGCATCAAGCATGAACCCACGCACCGCCCAGGTTGAGCGCAATACGCTCGAAACCCAAATTAAAGTCTCCATTAATCTAGACGGTAACGGCACTGCGTCGTTTAAAACCGGCTTGCCGTTTTTGGATCACATGCTTGATCAAATCGCCAGACACGGCTTGATCGATATGGATGTCATCTCCAATGGCGATCTGCACATCGATGCTCATCACAGCGTAGAAGATATCGGGATTACGTTGGGTCAGGCGTTTGTGAAAGCCTTGGGCGATAAAAAAGGTATTTATCGGTATGGTCACGCCTATTGTCCGCTGGATGAATCCTTGTCGCGGGTGGTGATAGATTTCTCCGGGCGTCCCGGTCTGTTTTATGATGTGACCTTCAATCGCGCGCTGATCGGCAGCTTTGATGTGGATTTGTTTAAAGAATTTTTCCAGGGTTTTGCAAATCACGCCGGCGTCACGCTGCACATCGACAATCTGAAAGGCGGCAACGCCCATCATATTGCCGAAACCGTTTTCAAAGCCTTCGGTCGCGCCGTGCGCATGGCGATTAGCCACGACACTCGTATGGCGGGCATTACGCCTTCCACTAAAGGCAGTCTATAATCCCGTTCTTACGTCTAATCCTTGACCTTGTGCCATTAGTATTATGTCTTCAGTAGCCGTTATCGATTACGGAATGGGAAATCTGCATTCCATCGCCAAAGCATTGCAACACGCAGACAGCCGGGTTGACGTGCAAGTCACTGCCGATGCCAGCGTGATTCGCGCTGCCGATCGGGTAGTGTTTCCCGGCGTGGGTGCCATGCGTGATTGCATGCAGGCTTTAAACGACACGGGTTTGTCCGCGGTAATCCGTGAGTCTGCGCAAAGCAAACCTTTCCTGGGGATTTGCTTAGGCATGCAAGCTTTGTTAACCGATAGCGAAGAAAACGACGGCATCGCCTGTTTGAATTTATTTCCAGGTCACGTGCGGCGCTTTACCGACCATCTGCACGACGCTGGCGGCAATATTCTAAAAATTCCGCATATGGGCTGGAATCAAGTCAAACAAGTGGAGCATCCGCTATGGCAGCACATCCCTGACCAAAGCCGCTTTTATTTCGTGCATAGCTACTACGCAGTGCCCGACGATGCGCGACATAGCGTGGCAACCGCCGATTATCCACAAGCATTCACCTGTGCATTGGCAAAAGACAACGTCTTTGCTGTGCAATTTCATCCTGAAAAAAGCCAGACAGTAGGTTTGCAGTTGCTGCAAAACTTCTTGAACTGGGATGGAAACGTGTAACCCCCAACCATTGATGTTGGCTTTACTAACCTTAAGAACTAGTGATTTTACTGTCGAGATTTAGATATGTTGCTAATACCTGCAATTGACTTAAAGGAAGGAAAATGTGTCCGTTTGCGCCAGGGTCGTATGGAAGACGACACCGTGTTCTCAGACGACCCGGTCGCAGTAGCCGGGCGCTGGGTAGAGGCGGGAGCGAAAAGATTGCATTTGGTCGATCTGGACGGCGCCTTTGCTGGCAAACCCAAAAATGCCGAGATTATCAACGCCATTGTCCAGGCTTATCCTGATGTGCCGGTGCAAATCGGCGGCGGTATTCGCGACGAAGAAACCATCGAAGCGTATCTGGAAGCCGGTGTGCAATATGTCATCATTGGCACCAAGGCAGTAAGCGAACCGCATTTCGTGCGCGATGTTGCGATTGAATTTCCAGGCCACATCATCATTGGCCTGGATGCTCGCGACGGCAAAGTCGCTATCGATGGCTGGTCTAAATTGTCCCGCCACGACGTGATAGACCTGGCGCAAAAATTTGAAGCCAACGGCGTAGCGGCGATTATCTACACCGACATTTCCCGCGACGGCATGATGCAAGGCGTCAATGTCGAAGCTACCGCCAAACTGGCGCGCTCGGTTCACATTCCCATTATCGCGTCCGGCGGCATTACCAATCTGGATGACATTAAAGCCTTGGGCGCCGTGGCGCACGAAGGCATCATGGGCGCCATCACCGGTAGGGCCATCTACGAAGGTACTCTGGATTTTGCCGAAGGCGAAAAACTGGCAGAATCGTTTGGCGCCAATGACTAAGCTACCCCTTCTGTAAGACCTATCCATGAGCTTAGCCAAACGTATCATCCCTTGTCTTGACGTCGATAACGGCCGTGTGGTCAAAGGCGTCAAATTTGTCGATATTCGCGATGCCGGCGACCCAGTCGAAATCGCCCGTCGCTATGACCGAGAAGGCGCGGACGAAATCACCTTTCTGGACATCACCGCCACCCACGACAACCGCGATACCATCGTGCACGTGGTCGAACAAGTCGCCAGCGAGGTATTCATCCCGCTGACTGTGGGCGGTGGCGTCCGGGTATTGGAAGATATTCGGCGCATGCTGAATGCCGGTGCCGACAAAGTCGGTATTAACAGCGCGGCGGTATTTAACCCGGAGTTTGTCAAACAAGCGGCGGAAAAGTTTGGCTCGCAATGCATCGTCGTCGCCATCGACGCTAAAAAAGTCAGTCAAGCTGGCGAAGCCGAGCGCTGGGAGATTTTTACCCACGGCGGTCGCAAACCCACCGGTATAAATGCCGTGGAATGGGCCGTAAAAATGAAAGACTACGGTGCTGGCGAAATCTTGCTGACCAGCATGGATCGCGACGGCACCAAATCCGGTTTCGATCTAGCGCTGACCCGCGCTATTAGCGAAGCGGTCAGCATTCCGGTCATCGCCTCCGGCGGTGTTGGTAATCTGGATCATCTGGCCGATGGCATTATTCATGGCAAGGCCGATGCAGTGCTGGCCGCGAGTATTTTTCATTTTGCCGAATACAGCATCGAACAAGCCAAACGCCACCTGCAATCCCGAGGCATAGAGGTGCGTTTATGAGCCAGGACTGGCAAGCCCAAATCCAATGGACTGAAGACGGCCTGGTGCCGGTAATTGCCCAGTTGCAAGACTCTGGCCGCGTAGTCATGTTTGCCTGGATGAACCGCGAGTCGCTAGCCTTAACCGTCGCCGAAGGCTACGCCGTGTATTGGTCACGCTCCCGCCAGCGCTTGTGGCGCAAGGGCGAGGAATCCGGCCATCGCCAAAAAGTTTTGGACATTCAATTAGATTGCGATGCCGATGTAATTTTGCTTAAAATTGAACAAGAAGGCGGCATCGCCTGTCACACTGGCAGAGAAAGCTGTTTTTTTCGTAGCTTGCACGATGGCGAATGGCAAACCGTCGAGCCCGTATTAAAAGACCCCAAAGCCATCTACAAATAACCCCACACGCCGG
>CAIOHN010000147.1 GCA_903858105.1 uncultured Pseudomonadota bacterium
GATTGTGGATAAATTTAACGAGGCGACGGAAGCGTCAGTTCTTGTGTAGAAAAATGGGGACAGCGCCATTCAGCTGGAGTATGAACAGGGCTCTATCTTAAACTGAGTAATAATTTGTCTGGACAGTGGGGTCCACTTTAGTAGTGTCCAGAATGGCGCAAGCCTTTAAGCCGCCAACGGGGATTGTCGGCGTGAGAGTGGCGGCGATTGCAGTCCGGCACAAAACCACCAACAGCTTTGAAAGTCTGAGTTGCGATAGTTGGGAAGTGGTGTTGCCGGAGATTGTGTATTTGCCGGATGCTGGCGGCGTTAAGCCTTAAACGCTAAACACTGGAATAAAAGCTCCCTCTCCCCCAGGGAGAGGGTTGGGGTGAGGGTATTAAAATCAATTACTTAAGCCACTCGCCCTGGTCTTTTCCTGCAGTAGCCACAAGGCATAAAGCAGAGGGGTTTTTTAGAGATTCCCTTAAAGCGGTCATACTTTCAATTTTTCGATCAACATCTTATTAACTTCCCCGGGGCTGGCTTTGCCCTGAGTTTCTTTCATCACCTGGCCCACCAAAGCCATTAAGGCTTTGTCTTTACCAGCCCTATATTGTTCGACCGGAACCGGGTTGGCGGCAATCACTTTGTCGACGATAGCTTCAATCGCACCTGTGTCGGTGATTTGCACCAAGCCGTCTTGTTCGATGATTTCATCGGCGCTGGCGCTGCCATTCCAAAGTTTATCGAACACCTGTTTGGCGGTTTTGCCGGAGATGGTGTTGTCGGCGATGCGTTTTAACAAGCCCGCCAAACGCTCGGCGCTGACCGGGCTATCACTAATTTCCAGGCTGGCCTTGTTCAAGGCGCCCAGCACGTCGCCGGTTAGCCAGTTAGCCGCCAATTTGGCCGCACCGCCGGACAGGCTTGCCACGGACTCATAAAAATCGGCCAATTCGCGCGATGAGGTCAGGGTGGTGGCGCTTTCCAAATCCAAAGCATACTGTTCAAGAAAGCGCTGTTTCTTGGCTTCTGGCAACTCCGGCAAGGTGGCGCGGATTTCGTCTTTCAAGGACTGTTCAATCAATACCGGCAACAGGTCGGGGTCGGGGAAGTAACGATAGTCATTGGCTTCCTCCTTGCTGCGCATGGAGCGGGTTTCGTCTTTATTGGCGTCGTACAGGCGGGTTTCCTGCACAACTCTGCCGCCGCCTTCGATTAAATCAATTTGCCGCTCGATTTCGTGGTTGATGGCTTTTTCGACGAATTTAAACGAGTTGATATTCTTGATTTCCGCGCGGGTGCCGAATTCTTTCTGGCCTTTAGGGCGCACCGAGACATTGGCGTCGCAACGGAACGAGCCTTCTTGCATATTGCCGTCGCAGATTTCCAGATAGCGCACCAATTCGTGCAGTTTACGCATATAGGCTACCGCTTCCTTGGCGGAGCGCATGTCAGGCTCGGAAACGATTTCTAACAGCGGGGTGCCAGCGCGATTTAAATCAATCCCGGTCAGACCGTGAAAATCTTCGTGCAGCGATTTGCCCGCGTCTTCTTCCAAATGGGCGCGGGTAATGCCTATGCGTTTGGTTTCGCCGTCCACTTCAATGTCCAGATGGCCGTTGCCGACGATGGGTAATTCAAACTGGCTGATCTGATAGCCTTTGGGCAAATCCGGGTAAAAGTAGTTTTTGCGGGCAAACACCGATTGCGGGGCAATTTCAGCATCAATCGCCAAACCGAAAGTCACCGCCTTGCGTACCGCGTCCTTGTTTAAGACCGGCAATACGCCCGGTAGCCCCAAGTCAACGGCGCAAGCCTGGGTGTTGGGTTCGGCACCGTAGGCAGTGGCCGCACCGGAGAAAATTTTGGATTTTGTAGCCAGTTGGGTGTGGATTTCCAGGCCGATAACGGCTTCCCATTGTGAGTTCATGCTTGGTTCCTTTGTAGCTTATTCGGCAAAAATGTCGTTCAAGTCGATTTGCAGGTCGGGGAATAAATACGGGGTGGCGATTTCGTTGCCGGGGTGCACGGCGAACAATTGGTATTTTTCGCTGTCCTGAGCCAATACAAACTGATACACGGCTTGTTCGACTGGGTGTACCGTCCAATACTCGGTAACGCCATTTTCCTGATAAAGATCATATTTTAGGCGTAACTCCTTTTTACTGTTACCAGGAGAGAGTACTTCAATAATCCAGTCTGGAGCGCCATCGCAACCCAGGTCGGTGAGTTTGTCCTTGTCGCAAACCACGCATAGATCAGGCTGCACAACACTGAAAGTATCTTGGTTACTGAGCTTAGATTTGTGGCGGTCGTAAAGCTTGACATCAAACGGCGCAACATAAACTCTACATGGCTTACGTTTGAAATGCGTGCCCAAGCTTAAAAACAAATTACCTGAGATGCTCTGGTGTTGGCGATTCGGCGCTGGCGACATAGCCATGATCTTGCCTTTAATCAGCTCAACCGATTCCTCAAGCCGCCAGGTCAAATAATCGGCATAGCTGTAGGTGCCGTTCATATCCAGTTGCGATAATTCGGTGATCTTAGTCATGCCTAATCTCCGCTATTCAAATCCTTTTGGCACTTGCTGATGCCAGTCGGTTACTTGCTGGTAACGATGGCCGATATTCAATAATTTGGCTTCGCTGAAATAGTTACCAATCACCTGCAAACCAACCGGTTTGCCGTCCACAAAGCCAGCTGGAATTGACATTGCCGGTAATCCCGCCAGGTTGATGGCGATGGTGTAAATGTCTTCCAGATACATCTGTATCGGATCGCCGGTTTTTTCGCCAATGCGGAATGCGGTGCTGGGAGTGACTGGCCCCATCAACACGTCGACATCCGCCAGTGCGCGTTTGAAATCGTCGCTGATTAGTCTGCGAACTTGCTGGGCTTTTAAGTAATAGGCATCGTAATAACCGGCCGATAGCGCGTACGTGCCCATCAATATCCGGCGTTTAACTTCTGAGCCAAAGGCTTCGCCGCGTGAGCGGGTGTAAAGATCAGACAGATCTTCCGGATTTTGGCAGCGGTAGCCAAAACGCACGCCGTCGTAGCGCGACAGGTTGGACGAACATTCGGCCGAGGCGATGACGTAATAAGCCGGAATCGCTAGCTGCAGATTGGGCATGGAGACTTCGACAACTTCCGCGCCCAACTTTTGATATTCGGCGACAGCGGCGTGGATTGCAGCGGCAATATGGCTGTCTAATTCGGCGGTAAAAAATTCTTTTGGCAGACCGATTTTCAGGCCTTGCAAGCTATCGTTCAGGCTGGCGCTATAGTCGGGAACCGGCTGTTCAACGCTAGTCGAGTCTTTGGCATCAAAGCCTGCCATGACTTGCATCAGCAATGCGGCGTCTTCCGCGCTGCGGGTCATCGGTCCGCCTTGATCCAAACTTGAGGCGTAGGCAATCATGCCGTAACGTGATACTCGGCCATAGGTGGGTTTCAGGCCGGTAATGCCGCATAACGCGGCCGGTTGGCGGATGGAGCCGCCGGTGTCGGTGCCGGTGACTGCGGGTGCCAGTCGGGCGGCAACCGCTGCCGCTGAACCACCGGAAGAGCCGCCGGGCACACAATCTGTATCCCAGGGATTACGCACCGGGCCGTAGAAGCTGGTTTCGTTGGATGAGCCCATCGCGAACTCGTCCATATTTAATTTGCCCAGCATCACCGCGCCAGCGTGATTAAAGTTTGCAACGACAGTGGCGTCGTAAGGCGCGATGAAGTTATCCAGCATTTTTGAGCCGCAACTGGTTTTGCTGCCCAGGGTGCAGAAAATGTCTTTCTGAGCAATCGGAATGCCGGTCAACACGCCGCCCTGACTGCTGCTTAACGCTGCGTCAGCTGCTTGGGCTTGTTGCAGCGCGGTTTCCTCGCTGACTGTGATAAATGCATTCAACTGTTGGTGTTGGCGGATGCGCTGCAAAAAAGTCTGAGTTAACTCTACGCTGGAAAATTGCTTGCTGCGCAGGCCGGCAGCCAGTTCGGTTAGGGTTTTGTTGTGCATAATTAAAGTGCTTAATCGATGACTTTAGGAACTAGATACAATCCGGCTTCGGTTTGCGGGGCAATGGCTTGAAAATGATTGCGTTGATTGCTCTCAGTGACGGAGTCTTCGCGTAGACGCTGCGTTTGGTCTAATGGGTGCGCCATCGGGGCAACGCCGTCGGTATTTAACTGGCCCATTTGGGTCATCAGCTCGAGTACGCCGGACAGATCGTTGGCGTAGTGTTCAACATCTTGCTCTGCAATGCCCAGTCTGGCTAGGTGGGCGATTTTTTTAACGTCATTAGCCGTTAACGACATCTTCTAACTCCAAGTTTTCTTAGTAAAACTATGATACTTTATATCTTGCTCAAATACCTGCTTGATTGATAAAGTAGTGGGATTTTCCGTGTGCGCTTAGGGTACTGCATAAAATGTTTAAGAGAATTCGTGGCCTATTTTCCAATGATTTGTCTATCGATTTAGGAACGGCAAATACACTTATCTATGTTCCAGGCCAGGGAATCGTACTTAACGAGCCTTCCGTGGTTGCCATTAAAGAAGACAAAATTCGCGGCCAAAAAACCATTGCCGCCATCGGCGCCGACGCCAAAAGCATGTTGGGCCGTACGCCCGGCAATATTACGGCCATCCGGCCATTAAAAGACGGCGTAATCGCTGATTTTGCCGTAACCGAGCGGATGCTGCGGTTTTTTATCAAAAAAGTGCATGAAAATAAATTGCTGCGGCCTAGTCCGCGCATCCTGATTTGTGTGCCTTGTGGGTCAACTCAGGTTGAACGGCGGGCGATTCGCGAATCGGCGGCTATGGCTGGTGCGCGTGAAGTCTATCTTATTGAAGAGCCCATGTCGGCTGCGGTAGGCGCGGGTCTGCCGGTAGATGCTGCGCATGGTTCGATGGTTTTGGATATTGGCGGTGGCACCTCCGAAGTGGCGGTGATTTCCTTAAACGGTATCGTCTATTCCGCCTCCGTGCGGATTGGCGGCGATCGTTTCGACGAATCCATCATCAGCTATGTGCGCCGCAATTACGGCACGTTGATCGGTGAAGCCACGGCAGAGAAAATCAAACACGAAATCGGCGCAGCCTATCCCGGTAGCGAAGTACGAGAAATGCAAGTCACCGGCCGCAATCTGGCTGAAGGCGTACCGCGCAGTTTTACACTGAACAGCAACGAAATCCTGGAAGCTTTGCAAGAGCCCTTATCCGGTATTGTCAGTGCGGTTAAAGTGGCGTTGGAGCAAACCCCGCCTGAGTTGGGCGCGGACGTGGCCAGTCGCGGTATCGTGCTGACTGGCGGCGGTGCGTTGTTAAAAGATATTGATCGTTTGATTGCCGAAGAAACCGGTTTGCCGGTATACATCGCTGATGATCCTTTAACTTGTGTTGCCAGAGGCGGCGGTATGGTTTTGGAAATGCTGGATTCCAAAGGCGCGTCGGCGTTTTCTTTGGAATAAGCCGTATTTCTTAAAGATCTGCAAAAAGCGGCTTTAATCACGCAAAGTGGTTAAAGCCGCTTTTTCTATGAAACTGTTATGCCGCCGTGCTGAATGTCAGCGTGTGCGGAGGTTGATTGTGCTTGCTATCGCATCGATAAGCGGCAGTCATGTTCGAGCTTGTCGCATCTTGATTGTTAGAGGTTTGCCATAAAACTCCTATTTGCCAAAGGCCCTTCGCTCAACACCCGCTTGCTGGTGGCATTGCTGGTATCTATTTCCTTGTTGATCATCGATTATCGTAGCGAACGGCTGGATCGATTGCGCTCCCTGTTATCCATATTCACCTATCCGTTGCAGTCGATTGCCAGCGTGCCGGTCGATTTTTATCATGCGGTGTCGGGCACCGTGATTTCCTTTGTCGAATTGCAAAAAGAAAATCAGCGTCTTAAAGCCGTGCAATTTGAGAACGATGCCAAATTATTAAAACTGGCAGCTTTGGAAAAAGAAAATACCCGCTTGCGGATGCTGCTGGAAAACTCGTTTCAGTTGGGCGAGCAAGTGTTGGTAGCTGAGTTGGTTTCGGTAAAACTGGCACCTTACGAACACACGGTGGTGGTAAACAAAGGATCGCGTTTTGGTGTGCATGCCGAACAGCCGGTGCTGGATGCCAACGGTATCGTCGGCCAGGTAGTGCGGGCTTTGCCGTCCAGTTCTGAGGTCATGCTGATTACCGATCCCGATCACGCCATCCCGGTGCAGGTCAACCGCAACGGCTTGCGCACCATCGCCTTTGGCACCGGCCAACCTAATCGCCTGCATTTACCGTTTCTGGCCAATAATGCCGACATCGTGCCGGGCGACTTACTGGTCACGTCCGGTTTAGGCGGCGTGTTCCCGGCTGGCTATCCGGTGGCTGTGGTGGATAAATTTGAAGCCAGACCCGACAAATCCTTTGCCAACATCTATGCCACGCCTAAAGCGGAGTTGGATAAAAGCCGCGAGTTTTTGATCGTGTGGAGTCACTCGACGCCGGTGGTGCTGGGGGAGCAAGGTAAGGCGTCGGTAGCACCCGATGCCAAGGAAGCAGAACATGTTGCGCCTTGACGTATTGGCAACGGCGTATTTTTTTGTCACCGTAGGCGCCGCTATGGTGCTCCGGGTGATGTCCTGGTCACCGCTGATGGATACGCTTAACCCCGACTGGATTGTACTGGTGTTAATCTACTGGTCGATTGCCCTGCCCGAACGATTTGGGGTATTTAGCGCGTTGTCGATAGGTTTGTTGACCGACGTGTTAACCGGCCGCTTATTGGGCCAGTATGCTCTGATCTATGCCTTGATTTGTTATTTCAGTATCAACGAGCATCGCCGCTTGCGGCAATTTCCGATGCTGCAGCAGTGTCTGTTTGTGTTTTTTTGTTTGCTGGGGCAGCAGATGATTATCTTCGGCACAGAAAGCATGCAAGCAGGTAACCGTCTATCGTTATCGTTTTGGTATCCGGTGTTGACCGGCACCCTGGTATGGCCGCTGGTGTTTGTGGTGCTGCGCTATATTCGGGTCATGGCGCGTATCGTTTAGCGCGGCATGGATAGAAAATTCGCCATCAAGGATCCGCTAGCCGAGAGTCGCTTATTTTTAAGTCGTATCGTCTCGGCGTTTATCCTGATCCTGTTTTTGATTGCCGGTCTGGTCATCCGCTTGGTATATCTGCAGGTGGTTGGGCATGAGCACTATGCGACGCTTTCCAAAGATAACCGCATCAAGATTTCGCCTTTGCCGCCCACGCGTGGCGTCATTTACGATCGCAAGGGCAGAATGTTGGCGGAAAACGTGCCAACCTACAGTTTGGAGTTAATTCCGGAACAGATTGAAAATCTCGACGATACCCTGGCCAGACTGCAAAAGCTGCTGGATATTTCCGACGAAAAAATCGAGTTGTTTCAAAAGCAGCGTAAGCGCAACAAAGCTTTTACCAGCACCTTGCTGCTGCAGAATCTCAGCGACGAAGAAGTGGCCAAGTTCGCGGTAGTGCGACCTTATTTTCCGGGTGTCGATGTGTATGCGCGTTTGGTGCGGCATTATCCATACGCCGACCTGGCTTCGCATGTGGTCGGCTATGTGGGCAGGATCAACGAAAAGGAAATGCAGACTTTGCCGCTTGCCAAGTACCGCGGCACTAATCACATCGGCAAAACCGGTATCGAAAAAACCTACGAAGAGCATTTGTTAGGTACGGCCGGTTACGAAGAAATAGAAACCAATGCCCAGGCCAGGGCCGTCAATACCGTCGCCACCGTGGAGCCGGTTGCCGGCTCGAATATCTATCTGACGCTGGATATTGATCTGCAAAAAATCGCTTACGACGCGTTATCCGAATTTAACGGCGCGGCGGTAGCCATCGAGATCAAAACCGGCGGGGTATTGGTGTTTGCCAGTCGGCCGGGTTTTGATCCCAATCCGTTTGTCTCCGGTATTTCTGGTAAAGAATATAAAGCCTTGCAGGATTCACCCGATCAGCCTTTATACAACCGCGCCTTGCGTGGTCAGTATCCGCCGGGTTCTACCGTCAAGCCATTTCTGGCTTTGGCCGGTCTGGAATACGGTGTTACCGACTTTGGTCACCGCTTGTTTTGTCCGGGCTATTACAAACTGCCCAATGTCGATCACAAGTACCGCGACTGGAAAAAGTGGGGGCACGGCATGGTGGATATGAACGATGCCATTACCCAGTCCTGCGACGTCTACTTTTATGACCTGGCCTTGGCGTTGGGTATCGATAAAATGCACGAGTTTATGGATCGCTTTAGCTTTGGTAGAAAAACCGGTATCGATTTGGTGGGTGAGGTCGATGGCTTGATGCCGTCCAAAGAATGGAAAAAGCATTATCGTAGTCAGGCCTGGTTCCCTGGCGAAACCCTGATTACCGGGATTGGGCAAGGCTATACGCAAGTCACGCCGCTGCAATTGGCGCATGCCACGGCGTCACTGGCAAATTACGGCAAAGTTATCACGCCGCATCTGGTACACAGCATCATTAGCGCCGATTATGCCGATTTAATCGGCGGCAAAGCCGATGCGCTGATTCCATTAAAAAAGCAGAATATAGATAACATTATCAAAGGCATGACCAACGTCGTACACGGCGCGCGCGGCACTGCCGGTCGGCTGGCCAAGGCTATAACCTATCAAATTGCCGGTAAAACCGGTACTGCGCAGGTGTTTACCATCAAGCAGGAAGAGAAATACAACGAAGACGCCATTGATTTTAAAATGCGCGACCATGCCTTGTTTATTGCGTTTGCGCCGGTACACGACCCGCAAATAGCGGTGGCGATAATTGCAGAACACGGTGGTCACGGCGGTTCGGTGGCGGCACCAATAGCCGGGGAAATTATTGATGCGTATCTGAATCAGAATAAGGAGGCTCAGCCATGAGAACTGAAATGCGTAACGAACAGTTTCAGTCGCCGTCCGTGCTGGGCAATCTGCTGAGAACCCTGCATATCGACATTCCGCTGTTCATTGGTCTGTTGCTGATCTGCGCCACCAGTTTCGTGATTTTGTACAGCGCCGGCGGTCAGGAAATGCCTTTATTGGTGCGACACGCTACCCGTATGGGTTTTGCCATGCTATTGATGATTGTGTTGGCGCATATCAATCCACGTCGTTTTCAAAGTTTCTCGGTCGCGTTGTTCTCGGTTTGTGTGCTGTTATTGATAGCCGTGGCTGTGATGGGGCAGATAAGTATGGGGGCACAGCGATGGCTGGATCTTGGCTTCTTCCGCTTTCAGCCATCGGAGTTTACCAAGGTTAGCGCACCCATGATGGTGGCCTGGTATTTATCGGAACACGCCTTGCCACCCAAACCCAAACACGTCGTTGGCGCGGCGACACTGTTATTGTTGCCAGTCCTGCTCATCGCCAAACAACCCGATTTGGGTACCGCGCTGCTGGTCGCCAGTTCTGGCGCGGCGGTGCTGTTTTTTGCCGGATTGTCCTGGTGGTTTATGCTGGGTTGTGTCACGTTGCTGGCGTCCCTGACCCCGGTGTTGTGGCATTTTATGCGCGAATACCAGCGCAACCGGGTACTAACCTTTATGAATCCGGAAGCCGATCCGATGGGTGCTGGCTACCATATCATTCAGTCAAAAATCGCCATCGGTTCTGGCGGCATCAACGGCAAAGGCTGGTTGGGCAGTAGTCAGGCGGAGCTGGATTTTTTGCCGGAAAGCTCTACCGACTTTATCTTTGCCGTGTTTGCCGAGGAATTTGGGCTATTCGGCTGCGTAGGCTTACTGGTTTTGTATTTGCTGGTGATTAGCCGTTGCTTTTATATTGCAGTGCAAGCCCAGGATACTTATTCCAGATTGCTGGCCGGTAGCCTGGCGTTTACCTTTTTTGTGTATGTGTTCGTCAATATCGGTATGGTGATCGGCGTGTTGCCGGTGGTCGGCGTACCGTTGCCCTTGGTTAGCTATGGTGGCACATCGATGGTGACACTGATGGCCGGCTTTGGTATTTTGATGTCCATCCATACTCACCGAAAATTATTACCGGTCTAATACGCTTATGAAAATTAAAAATAGTGTGTCTGCAATGCTTTTGCTCAGTGGATTGGCGGCTGTTGACGCAGCCCATGCCGAAGTAGCCGAAACTGATAGCTACAAGCAATTTATCCATACGATGGTTAAGCAGCATTTCAATGAGGCGGAATTAAGAACTCTGTTTAAGGCGGTGCAAATTCAGCAGCCGATTCTGGATGCGATGTCCAAACCTGCAGAAGGAAAGCCCTGGTTTCAATATCGTGAAATATTCATGACCGAGGCGAGCATTGCTGGCGGCGTACAATTCTGGAAAGATAAACAAGCGGCGCTAACAGCA
>CAIOHN010000148.1 GCA_903858105.1 uncultured Pseudomonadota bacterium
GAACTGGCCGTTCTGGCCGGCGCTGGCGATTTTGCCGAGCATGTATTCGTACAGGTCGCCCTTGGTGTCGCGGTCTTCCATCGGCACGTGGTCGAGCAAGTCCACCACCTTGGCCAGCAAGGCTGGCGTGGGTATGGTGAAGCGGGCGTCTTTCATGTGGTGGGCATAAGTCGAGCCATCGCCGCCCATGCCGCGCAGAAACGGAAACACATGCTCGCCAATCACGGTGAACATTTCGCCAGCTGCAAAATGCTTGAAACGCGACCAGCGCAGGTCGTTGTAATCGCGACCTTTCGGGTCGTTGCCTTCCGGGTAAATCCGCCGGTCCATGGGCTTACCAAGGCGCTGGGCTTTGTTTTCTTCCAGGGTGTGCATTTCGTCGAGGCGCCGCAGAAACAGCAGGTAAGTGATTTGTTCAATGACCTCTATTGGATTGGATATGCCTCCCGTGTAAAAGGCCATCCAGATTCTGTCGATTTGGCTGCGAAGTTCGCCGGTGAGCATGTTGATCAAGTCCTTTTCGTTTTTATAAAGTTATAATTATCGTCAGTGGGCACAACTATGATCGACTTGACTCTCTTTGAAAAACTTCGAACGACAGGGAGAGTAAGCCAGTTCAATCATTGACTCTGTTCAATATAACCTAACGGTTCTGTTTTGTACCTGATAATGTCATCCTTAAAATAGCCTGTGACCCAATTAGCGTGGCAATATCCGTTTTCTTTGTTACAGCGATTTGCCTGTTTGTATGGTTAGTGTCCGTAAACCTTTCAGATTGACATGTTCGCGGTTCGACTAGCTCACCATTTATAATCTCTAGGTTACGAACAGAATTTTTAGTGTCGCCCATCTTGATTATTCGCTTTCCCATATTGCTTGCTGTTTGACTTGCTCTAACATGAAATCCAGCGGCTTGTGCTAGGTAAATTTTTGCAGGATTTGTTGGTGGAATTCCTGCTCACTCATCTTTTCCTTGGCGCAGACAAAGGCCCAGGACAGCACGCTAGCGTCCTTGACCAAGTCGGCCACGTCGAATACCAGCGCGCCGCGCGGTGGGTTTTGCCATGCATCACCTCTCGGCCGTGCGAGATGCCCAGCACCTACAAACTGGTGGCTACCAAACCGTAAGCCAGTCTCCAGACCTTGCGAGATAATCGACGCGGACTAATTGGAATGCTTTAGCGACTGCCAATCGTCGAAGGTCATCAAACCAGAATTTCAACCAACCTTGCACGTATTCGGTGGGACGGTATTCGCTTTGCGGAGTGAGCCATTCGATTTCACAGCCTGGAAACAACGGCGTACCTCCGCCGCCACAAAATCCGACTAACACCCCGGCACTGGCTAACATGCGCATCGCCGCCTGGGTGATGGAGGTACCGGTGCCCAGCAACACGACGGTAGTGTTGGCGATGGGTATGTTCCAGTAGAGATTTTCGTCTTTGGCTTCGGTGAGATACAGCACCCGACCGTCTTTTTGCATGACCCGGCATTTTTCCAGGTAGTAAATGTTGGCGCGTTTGGAGTGGAGGATGGCTTTGAGATCGGTCAGTTGTTCCATGAGACTCGTTATCCTGTGATGACTTTTATATTTTTGGTCGCAAAGAAATGTACTACCAAGTACTGCGAAGCGTGAAATATTATTTTAACAAAGCATTCTGGACGCTCTAAGGCCGATTTTGCTACAATCGTGTCTATTTTTGGCGCTGCAGGTGTCAATTTATTCACCCCAGTCTTTCAATCTCATCCCGGAGAACACTCTATGGCAATTAAAGTTGCAATTAACGGTTATGGTCGTATCGGTCGCAATGTCATGCGCGCTTTGTACGA
>CAIOHN010000149.1 GCA_903858105.1 uncultured Pseudomonadota bacterium
CCTGGTATTGTTTTCCTGTCTATTGAGTTTTGATAAGCAATAACAACGCTTAAAATTCGTAATCGATAATTAGCGGCGAATGGTCGCTGAAGCGTTGGTCTTTGTAAATGCTGGTAGATAAAGCTGTCGACGCAATGCCGGGTGTGGCGATTTGATAATCAATCCGCCACCCCACGTTCTTGGCCCAGGCTTGGCCGCGGTTGCTCCACCACGTGTAACAGGCGTCGGTTGCGTCTGGATGCAGGCGGCGATATACATCCACCCAGCCCAATTCATCAAATACTTGCGTCATCCAACTGCGCTCGGCGGGTAAGAACCCAGAGTTTTTCTGATTGCCGCGCCAGTTTTTTAAATCCGCTTCCTTATGGGCGATATTCCAGTCGCCGCACACCACCACTTCGCGGCCGCTGGCTTTTAATGCTGCCAAATGCGGATAGAATCGCTCCATGACGCTGTATTTTACGGTTTGGCGTTCCCCGCTGCTGGAACCAGACGGCAGGTACAAAGAAATCACCGACAGATTACCGATTTGCACTTCCAAATAACGGCCTTCACTATCAATGTCCGCGTGGCCCAAGCCTTCGATAACTGCATCGGCCGGTTTTTTTGAGTAAATACCAACACCGCTATAGCCCTTTTTTTCGGCGTAATGAAAATAACCGAACAAACCCTCGGCTTGCAACATGGCCGGGGTCATGTCGGCGGCTTGGGCTTTTAATTCCTGTAGGCAAACGAAATCAGCATCCTGGGTTTTCAGCCAATCGTAGAAGCCTTTGCTGGTTGCGGAGCGGATACCGTTGAGATTGGCAGATATGATACGGAGCATGGTTGTCGGTAAATGGTTGTAGAAATGTTGTTGGGTAATTCGGACACTGCGCATGCGCATTTTTTTAGATTTGCTGCGCGATTTTGTCAATCTTTTATACATAAAAAACCCCGCTAAGCCCAAAAGCTTGCGGGGTTTTAAATAGCTGGTGCCTGTTTATTTAAACAAGCGTTAACTATTACAAGCTGTAGTACATATCAAACTCAACAGGATGAGTGCTCATCCGTAGACGCGTCACGTCTTCTTGTTTCAGTGCGATGTAGCCGTCGATTACGTCGTCGGTGAATACGCCGCCACGAGTCAAGAACTCACGGTCTGCATCCAGAGCTGCCAAGGCTTCATCCAGCGAGAAAGAAACTTGCGGAATCGCTTTTTCTTCTTCTGGTGGCAAGTCGTACAAGTCTTTATCCATCGCTTCACCTGGGTGAATTTTGTTTTGGATGCCGTCAAGACCCGCCATCAACATGGCAGAGAATGCCAAGTAAGGGTTAGCAGTTGAGTCAGGGAAACGTACTTCGATACGACGACCTTTAGGGTTGGTGACGTAAGGAATACGGATAGACGCAGAGCGGTTACGCGCTGAGTAAGCCAGCATGACAGGTGCTTCAAAACCAGGAACCAGACGTTTGTAGCTGTTGGTTGATGGGTTGGTCAGCGCATTCAATGCTTTGGCGTGTTTGATGATGCCGCCGATGTAGTACAGCGCGGTTTCAGACAAACCACCGTACAGGTTACCGGTGAACAGGTTAACGCCGCCTTTAGCCAATGATTGGTGAACGTGCATACCGCTGCCGTTGTCGCCTACCAATGGTTTTGGCATGAAGGTAGCGGTTTTGCCGTACGCGTGAGCGATGTTGGCAATCACGTATTTCAAGCCTAATACTTCGTCAGCTTTTTTGACCAGAGTGTTGAATTTAACGCCGATTTCGCACTGACCAGCCGTGGCTACTTCATGGTGATGAACTTCAACGGTTTGGCCGATTTCTTCCAGAACCAGGCACATTGCAGAGCGCATGTCTTGGAATGAATCAACTGGTGGCACAGGGAAATAACCACCTTTAACGCCAGGACGGTGACCTATGTTGCCGTTTTCGTAGACTTTTTCAGAGTTCCAGCCGGCTTCTTCAGAGTCGATTTGGTATGAGCAGCTACCCATGCCGGTGTTCCAGCGTACGTCGTCGAAAATGAAGAATTCGTTTTCTGGGCCAAAGAATGCAGTGTCAGCGATGCCGGTAGATTGCAAATAAGCTTCAGCGCGTTTGGCGATAGAACGTGGGTCACGAGCATAACCTTGCATATCTTTAGGCTCGATAATGTCGCAACGCAAGATCAGGGTTTTGTCGTCGAAGAATGGATCGATAACCGCTGTGCTTGGATCAGGCATCAGAATCATGTCTGATTCGTTGATGTGCTTCCAGCCGGCAATCGATGAACCGTCGAACATATTGCCCTCTTCAAAGGTATCTTCACTGATGGAATGTGCAGGGAAAGTAACGTGTTGTTCTTTGCCGCGCGTGTCACAAAAACGGAAATCAACGAATTTCACTTCGTTGTCTTTAATCATTTTAAGTACGTTTGCTACAGACATTTAGTGCGTCTCCTAGTAATTATTATTAAAAAATCGGTGCAATTCA
>CAIOHN010000150.1 GCA_903858105.1 uncultured Pseudomonadota bacterium
ATAATGAAAGCGGCCAAAAACTGCATTGCCTGCCTCCGCTTAATTATTTATGTGCGTCGCAGAACGGCAGCAAGGCCAGGAAACGCGCTTGTTTAATAGCTGACGTCAACTGTCTTTGATATTTCGCGCTGGTACCGGTAATGCGGCTAGGGATAATTTTGCCGGTTTCGGTGACGTATTCGCTCAATAAATCCAGATCTTTATAATCGATTACGATCGCATCTTCACCGCTAAAGCGGCAGCCTTTTTTGCGTCTTATGTTATTACGTGCCATGACAATTCTCTTGTTTCAATAGGGGGTTATTCGGAATCCGCAGGAACTTCAACTTCGGTCTCTTCAACAACTTCGACACCGGCTTCTTCAGTTTCTTCTTCGACTTCTTCCTTAACGCGGCTACTGGCTTTTTGTCCGTCGTTGCCGCTGGTAGCGATTGCAGAAGCGTCTGTTACAGCGGCTTTTTGAGCCAATGTCAGGCTACGCAAAATCGCGTCATTGAAACGAAAACCGCTTTCCAACTCTTCAAGAGTGGCTTGGTCACATTCGATATTCATCAGCACGTAATGAGCTTTGTGAATTTTTTTGATTGGGTAAGCCAAATGTCTACGGCCCCAATCTTCCAAGCGATGAATTTTGCCAGCAGCGTCTTCAACGGTGGATTTATAACGTTCTATCATAGCCGGCACCTGAGCACTTTGATCAGGGTGGACTAAGAAGACAATTTCATAATGTCGCATGATTTCTCCTTACGGGTTTAAAAGCTTCCCGCCCAGTGGGCGATGAAGCAAGGGATTTGGAGCATAAAGCTCGCAAAAAACTGGGCATTATAGAATTAGGTACTGTTTTTGCAAAGCAATTTTAAACAGTACCTGATAGTGACTAGGCAAACAGACTCAATAAACCGTTGCTGGCGATAGCTCGACCGGCTTCTATTTCGTCGATTATGGTGCTGGCTGGGTCTTTTGCAGCGCTATCGGCTTGATTTTGACCATTACCACCGCGATTTTGGTCGCCAGCCATTTGAAATGACTCCCGACCTTGTCTTTGCTCGGATTGTTGCTGTGCGACGTTCACATCCGCCAGATTCAAATTTTGCCCACCCAACATCTCGCGTAATTTGGGGATCGCAGCTTCGATTGCCTCTCTGACTGCGGCATGCTGCGCGGTAAACGCCACGGATGCCTGATCCTGACTTACATCGATCTTGATGGAAATTGGCCCGAGATGCTCGGGATTCAAACGAAGTTCGGCAGAAGGGATGGCTTGTTTATACATCCATAACAATTTTCCGCCCAAGTCTGCATTCCAGTCAGGATGGGTCAGATGCTTATCCATTGCCGGCACGGCTGTGTGACTGGCGTTATTGACGGACTTATTCAGTTGGGCAATATCAGCGGTCATTCTCGATAAACTGCTATCAGTGTCGCTGTTACCGATTTGATTTTTCAAGCCGGTTGTTTGCTCGCCTTGAAAGGCATTGCCGGAGGCATCTTGGCCAAATTGCTGACCAGCCGTTTGTCCAGCCAACGCTTTAGAAACGCCGCCATCAACACTCGCGCCATTTTGCCCCTCGCTACCGGGCCCCATCGCTGCCAGCGCCTCTTTATTGGCATCTACACCCAGTAACTCAGGGCTTTTCTTAAGTGCCGACATCGCTTGGCTGCTGGCAACTGCGGTTTTTAATGCCTCGCCGATACTGTTGTCCGCGACCGGCAAAGACTGGACCTGCGACACTCCTGCTGCCAATACCGCTTGCTGGCTTGCAAATTCTGCATCATCGGCTTCACTATCAGCTGCGTCTTTTTGATTAAGCAATTTCTGGGACACCACCGGACTTTGCTGCACCGCTGGCGTAGTAGTAGCCTCCAGACCTTGCAGATATTGCAAAACATCTGCCAGGGTATGCAGCGTGTCATCCAGATTAATATCTTGGTTGAGTTTAGTTGCCATCGGCAAACTTTTTCCGAATAAAGCGGCAAAATCCTGCATGTTCTGGCTACTTAGCGTTTCGGCGCCCAACCCACCAAATTGTTGCTGCAACTCAGCCAAGCCTTTACTGCCGGCGGCGCCCTTAGCCAACAAACTGCTCTGCAACTGGGCTAATTGATTCAGTAGTGCTGAGGAAAACAAGTCGGCGTTAGCGCCTTCGCCTGCCATTCCCGGCGCAGTAGCACTGGCAGCATCGGCAGACGACAATAGAGACAACGGATTTAAACCTTGGATATTCATGGCATTCTCCTGACATTTTTATTTAATCAAGCACTTCCTGTGCCATCTTTACGTCCCGACCGCGCCGCTCTGTCATCTTGTTCGGCTTGTTCGCGTTTTTGCTCAATCTTTGTTTCTTCTACCAGCGCCAAATCGCTGACTTTCTGCAAACTTTTTGTGCGTTGATGTGCCTCTTCCCACTGCTTGCGCGCCCGTTGCACATCCTGCTCGTGATTCACGACCACCTGTCTTTGGCCCTCAATCGCTTGATCGAGTTTGTCGGCGAAAGCCCTGAACTCCATCAACTGATTGATACTGATGCCGGTTTGTTGTCTGTTCGCAAATTTAGCTAAATATTCTTGCCGATAATTTTGCAAGTTTTCCAATTGCGTCTGTTGTTCCTGCAATGTTTTCAAACTAAAGCCCATGGCTTGCAAGGCATCTTGTTCATGACGCGCATTCAGGTCGACTATGACTTTTAGACGCTGCGACTTTTTCATCCGCTAGCCAGTAATTGCGCGAGTTCACTTAGGCTGCGACTTAAATCCACCGACTCATCCATGCTTTGCTGCAGAAAATCCATAATCGCCGGATTTTTTTCGATGGCCTTGTCGATGCGCGGATCGGCACCGGCTCGATAAGCGCCAACGCTGATCAAATCCTTGTTTTGTTGATAGGTGGAATACAAACGTCGTAAATCGCGCGCCATTAACAAATGCTCTGGCTCAACAATATCCGGCATTACCCTGCTAATGGACGCTTCCACATCGATAGCGGGATAGTGGCCGGACTCGGCTAGCGCCCGCGATAACACAATATGTCCGTCCAACACGCCGCGCGCAGCATCGGCGA
>CAIOHN010000151.1 GCA_903858105.1 uncultured Pseudomonadota bacterium
CCAAGCACTGGCCGCTGACTTGCTGGATAGGCATGGTTTGCTGGTGGCGTCATGCTGACTCGGCAGCAGTTAATCGATAATTATCTGCAGGCTTGCGAAATTGAGCTGCAAGCCTTTAAGCCGGGTAATGTCAGCATTTATAGTGCTGCACATGATATGACGGTTGAGGATTTTCGAGTCAGCGCCAAAGTCAGTGCCGAGCCGATTACCAATCCAGAATATTGTTTGGGCGAAAAAATTTATTATGCCGTGAAAGCGACGCGTGAGGCGGTGGCTTGCAATACCAATCTGGGGATTATCCTGCTTTGTGCGCCTTTATTGCAGGCGGCGGAGGAACTAGCTGCGGGTGTGAGTCTGCGAGACGCCTTGCAAAAATTACTGGAGAACACCACTTTAAAAGATGCCGATTGGGTGTTTAAGGCCATTAGTTTAGCGGCTCCCGGCGGTTTGGGAGAGTCTTCTGAGCATGATGTGCAGCAGCAGGCAACGGTCACGCTCACCGAGGCCATGGCCGTTGCTGCGGATAAAGATAGAATTGCGTTGCAATACACAACTATTTTTAAAGACGTTTTTGATTTGGGGATTTTACGATATAATCGTGCTTTCGTTTTGTCTGGCGATTGTGGTTGGGCTGCATTAGCGGTATTTGCTGCTATTTTGGCACAGTACCCCGATAGTCATATCGAGCGGAAGTATGGAGAGCGGTATTCAGAGTGGATCAAGGCTGAAATGGCGGTGCTCGATAGGGCGTTGCAGACAGCCTGTGAGCCTAAACAGCTTTTGCCGATCGTAAACGATCTGGACAAAGCTTTTAAGGCACAAAGAATCAACCCGGGTACAACAGCTGACATAACGGTAGCGACAGTACTGGTGGTGCTTCTGGAACAATCGATCAGTCAGGAAATGGCGGGTCGGTTATAGAGGGATCTAACAGAAACTACAATTTCAAGACATAAACGTGTCTATTTTTTTGGTTCAATCTTTATCTTTAGGGGATAATTTAAAATGGCAAAAATCAATAACCTGCGTGTTGGCGAATCTTTGGTTGGCGAAGGCAATGAAATTGCACACATCGACTTGATCATCGGCCCACGCGGCTCAGCAGCTGAAACTGCTTTCGCAAACGCTTTGACAAACAACAAAGACGGTTTCTCTACTCTGTTGGCAGTTGTTGCTCCTAACCTGTTGGTTAAACCTGCAACCATCCTGTTCAACAAAGTAACCATCAAAGGCGCAAAACAAGCTGTTCAAATGTTTGGACCAGCTCAACGCGCTGTTGCTATGGCTGTTGCTGATTCTGTTGAAGATGGCACTATCCCAGCTGATGAAGCTGATGATTTGTTCATTTCTGTTGGTGTTTTCATCCACTGGTTGGCTGAAGACGATGCAAAAATCGAAGAATTCAACTACAAAGCAACCAAAGAAGCATTGGCTCGCGCTGTTGCTGGCACCCCAACTGCGAAAGAAGTTGTTGCTGCTAAATCTGGTGCAAAACACCCATTTGCAACTAACAACGTATAAGTTTTTAGTTACAAAAGCTGTTTGAAAATACCCCGGCTTGCCGGGGTATTTTTTTGCCTAAAATTTTTGCAGGGCATCGGTATCGATGCAGCCATTATGCAGGGCGCTGGCGAGTAATACCGCCTGTACACCGATTTGCCGCAGTTGCTGCAGATCTTTAATGTCGCGAACTCCGCCCGCTGCGACGATTTGTTTATCGGGGTGCTGATCGCAAAGCTTGGCTAATGTCTGAAAATCTGGGCCATTGTTGCTGCCGACTAAATCCAGCGTCATCAGCACGACGGTAGCTGGCCAATAGTCGGGCTGTTGCAACCAGTCGGGATGACCCAAGGCTTGGTTATGTTTAAAATCCAGCGATAGAATCAGGTCGGCGCTGGTCAAGTTGATGGGCGTGGATTGCGACTCGGTACCGAGTACGGGTTTGTAATTACTCGGGGTTTTATCGGATAGCGTTTGTAAATCGCTGCCAGTATCCACCCAAAACTCTAGCGCGGGATATTGCCTTACTAATTCAGCAATCGCCCTATCGTGATTACCGTCGCCACAAATTGCATCCAAATCCGCAATATAAAATGTTTTAAAAGGATGCAAGCTTAAAAAACTTGCC
>CAIOHN010000152.1 GCA_903858105.1 uncultured Pseudomonadota bacterium
CAATAGAGGCCATAGAGTGTGCGGCACAGGAGTTACCGCTTGTCCAGCAGGGAGGTCACACAAAAATCTTTACTAGTACTGCCTTAGTTAAATTCAGATTACTGATTACAAATTAAGGCAGCCAACACTAATTGCCTAAAACAGCTGTAATAATAAACGGTGCGGGAAGCATTGATCCCGTTCAGTTTGATTCTATCCAGCGATTTCTGGGGCACGAGTTCACTATATACCTCTGCCAGATATTTACAATTAGGCATTTATTGATTTATTTGTTTCTTTAAAGTAAACAATGCAATATCGCTATTTATCTTAATTCCTGTTTCAATTAAAAATTTGCATATGCCAAAAATCCTTATCATTTATTCATCCAAAGACGGACAAACTTTAAAGATTTGCCAGACTTTGCAACGCCTCCTGGAATCGCTTGCTTGTGAGGTAACAGTGGTTTCTATAGATGGTGCGGCTAGCATTGCTTTGGACGATTTCGACAAAATTGTTTTAGGTGCCAGCATTCATTACGGCCAGCATAATCCCCAGGTGCCAGCGTTTATTGCAAAGCACCAGGCGCTTTTGGCGCAAAAGCCCAGTGCGTTTTTTTCAGTTAATCTCGTGGCACGAAAGCCGGAAAAGCGAAACGCGCAAACCAATCCGTATCTCAAAAAGTTTTTAAAACAAATCACCTGGCAGCCTAAATATCTGGCCGTGTTTGCCGGAAAAATAGACTATCCCAGCTACACTAGCTTTGACCGTAGCGTAATTCGCCTGATTATGTGGATGACCAAAGGCCCTACTGACCCCACGACGGTCAGGGAATTTACCGATTGGGATGAGGTTGAATCTTTTGCGCATGTTATTAGTAACATGAGGTGACTACCCTTTCGCCCATCTGCCTTTTTAGAAAACACGATTTCCGGCTGGTATTTGCCGGAGAATTTTAAAAGCTATTGACTTGGCCAATCAGTTTGGCCTCTAAAAACTGGCATAAATTTATGGTATTTGGTTTTTTCAAAAAGGTTTTTGGTAGCTCTAAAAATAATATACCAACACCGTCAGTCGCCCCAATATCCCAGCCAGTTGCCGCTTCATCGCCAGCAGTTGATCCGCATTCAATCAGCCAACCCAGACCAGCTAAAGTCGATTATCTAGCCTTAGCCACCAGTTTTAACGATTTTTTGCTGGACGCGCATACCGAGGGTACTCAGCCACCCAACCCCAGCGAAGCGTTTATTATCGATAAGCTGAATACGATGTTGCAGGGTCATATACCGGATTCGGCAGTACCAAGATTACCTGATATCGCCATGGCGCTGCTGAAGGAACTGGCGAATACCAATATCAGCTCCGAAGCCATCCTGTCTTATATCAACCGCGACCCGGCCCTGGCCTCCGAAGTGTTGAATTTATCCAATAGCGCCCTGTTCCGTGACAATAGCCGGGAACCCATAGTTAATCTGGAAAAAGCCTTGGTACTGCTGGGATTAAACAATCTTAAAGCCATAGTCAGCTCGGCGTTGATGAAACGACTGATGAATATCGCGCCGATCTACTTTCGGATGTTTGGACAGCATTTGTGGCAACACTCCCTCGACTGCGGCCACGCCTGTCGTGCATTGTCCAAGTATTACGCATTGGGCGACGAGAATAACGCCTATCTGGTGG
Organism: uncultured Pseudomonadota bacterium; assembly: GCA_903858105.1. GTDB lineage: Bacteria > Pseudomonadota > Gammaproteobacteria > Methylococcales > Methylomonadaceae > Methylomonas. The sequence goes on from CAIOHN010000152.1 coordinate 1,660, forward strand.
GATTGATGCACGATGTAGGCAAACTGGCGATTTTTGGATTACTCACCAAAGCCTTAGGGCAGCATCTTGACTATAACCCGCGCGGCTCGGTGTTCTCGGCCATCGTCAGAGACCATTCGCACGTGTTATCGGTCATCATTGTGCGAAAGTGGGGCTTGCCAGCTTTTTTAATTATGGCATTAAATGAACAGGACGACACTTATGCCAGCAATGAGCGCTCTGAGTACGGGTTTATATTGAGTCAAGCCAATATGCTGGCTGAGTTTAAAACCATTGCGGAGAAAACCGTCAATGCTCAACAAAGTCTGACTGCGCTGGCAGAGCAATACAGCATACCTTTATACTTGTTTGCAGCCGTGTTTCCAGATGAATACTCGCTGCTTGCGAATGCAAGCGAGTTAAATTAAACATTCACCAAAATAACATTCCTTGATAAATTGGCGATTTAGGTGATTTCCACCGGCAAAACCGAATAGTCATTGTCAGTTCTGCTTTTGCCTCCTGGCCAAGTCTTCCAGACTCCTATTCCTGTCCAAATCGGCAATCCCGCCGACCTGTTCCATCGTCTAAACATTACCCTGCTGGATTTTTAAAGTGCCTAGCAAAGTCGAACTGTTAAGATGCTTTCTTCATCGGGCTTGGATGCCTGCTTAAGGCGTTGTATTCGCGCCTGCTGGCGCATAGCCCGGCACACTGATCTCAAGATTGGGCTGGCCTTCCTGACCTTTTTGACGAAACCTCAAGGCACCGGTAACTGCCGTCGGTGTTGCAGTGGTGCAACTGCTTTTGGCGAACAGCCAGGCCGAATCACGTTGCGAGGAGCCATCGGGATCGAGGAAGTTGACATCGGTCGTAAAATCAACCCAGTTGGTGCTGATTGGGGCGACACTGGTCAATGGTTGAGCGGCATCACCGGGCATATGAACCACAGACGTGAAGCTCAAGCCTGCCCTATACAGCACTTCGTCTGACTGCGACGGTCCACGGGTGACAAAATTATAAGCCACGGCAACCGGCCCGCGATTTCTGAAGCCGGCACGCAGAAAATCGTTTACTTCAAAATACTGGCTGCCGGCAACGCCAGGATTGTAATCGACATTATTCAGCCGAATTTTGGCACCGTAAATACAACTGGTGCCGCTACGCCAAACGCGGTCGGTGACTGTGCCGATGGTGGCGTTGTTAATCACGATATTGCGTAATGCTGTCGCCACTTGCACATAACCGGCCAGTGGCGGATTGTTAGCGGGTACCGCGCAGGTATTATTGGCGCCACCGTTGGGTGCGAATGTCGGTGGAACAGATTCGTCTGAACCAAAATCACCGGTCAAATTACAGGTAATATAGGCTGAAGTGCCACCTGGGACAGCAACGCCGGTCACCGGTAGGGTGACAAATCCGGTTGCCATTGCCGAGCTTGAGGCCAAACCACCGATTACGGCAGCAAGCAGAGATGTTTTAGTCATGGTTATCCTTCACAGAGATTAAAATAGTCCACCGTATTTGCCATAGCGGCGCCCAGCGAACAGTAAAAGCTCATCCTTGAGCAACGAACAGCGGCGTTAAAATCCGTGTCCGACACAGGTAATCACCTGGGTCCCATCCACCGTCACACCATCAGGACAGATAGCGGACATGAAATTGGTTCGGCTATCCACAATGGCGCGTTGCGCGTTTTTAACCGCCGCCAAGTTAGCGCCCCGCAAATCCGCACCGGAAAAGTCGCTGCCGCTCAGTTCCGCACCTGCCAAATTGGCTTGCTGCAAGTCGGTATTCACAAAATCACTATCGGTCAGGTTAGCTTCAGATAAATCAGCGTCTGGCAAACTGGCGTTAGCTAGATCGGCGGCGGATAAATTGGCGTAACTTAGATTGGCTTTGCTCAGTTCGGCGTTTTCCAGATGGGTTTGCGTCAGTTCCGCACCGGTCAAGGTGGCTGCAGTCAATTGGGCTGCTGTCAGATCGGCACCTGACATTCGAGCACCATAGAGATTGGCCTGGGTTAAATTGGCATTAGCCAGCTTGGCGGATTCTGCGATTAATGGGTTGTTACCGTCCGATTGCAATTTCGACAGGTTGGCACCTTCCATTCGAGTGTCCGGGCCAATCACCAGCGCGCCTATCACCGCCGCACCGCTAAGATTGGCACCGGTCAAATCGGCGCTGCCCAATTCGCCGCTCAGTCTGGCCTTGATCAGCAGCGCGCCGCTGAGATTGCGGTCTTTCAAACTAACGGTGTTGCTAAAATCGCATTTCGACAAGTCGCCACCCTGCTCTGGCGCCTGACAAGCTTGCATATCGGCCGTTTTAAATGATTTTAATAAGCGCCAGTGACTCTGGCTTGACGCAGGTGCTTGATTTTGGTTGTCATTTTCCAGGCTCAAATAAGCTGCATCCTGGTAATTGACCCGATCATTGCGCGCGTATACGGGCGTCTCACCCCAATCGCCTCTGAATACGCCAGGCAGTATTTCAGTGTTTGTTGGCGGCGGATTGGCATCGCGCTCGTCAAACTGGCTGGCATCCGGCATTGTCACTACTTCCGCACCCGAAGACGCCTCCTTTCCTGTGAATCCCTGATTGGCAAATTTAGAAATACGGTTACCAACCAGTTGAGGCAGGACAATAGTTGAATCGGATTTTATGTTAGAAGATAAATAGCCGCCTGCTACGAAATAAATCATGCTTAACAGCGTGGCGCTGGCGAAAACGGTTTTCTGCAGAGACATGAATGTGCTTACCTTAGTCGATTAATGAAGTGGTCGAGAGGGTTATAGGCAGAGCATCTTAACGACTAAAATGCCGCACAGATACGTGAAAAATTCCTAAAACATCATTGAAATATAAAGGAAAATTTCCTGTATCAATGCTTGGTGCCGGTGATTAGAATGCCCACTTATTTGCTTTGCAAAAGCCCTGGAAGGGTATTTTCCTAATCAACCCCACTAGCCATGCTTCCGATTTCAACCAGCACTTCGCCTGTGTCCGGCAAGCGCCGTCGCACCTCGCCGCGCAATATTTCACTAACGTTTACACTGCTGTCTGCGACTTGGCAGTGCCCGGCCGAAACTATCGATAGCCTGACACCAGAATTGGAGTCAGTGATCGTTGAAGCCAAACCTTACGCCAAGATCAGTCCGCTGGAAGGCTTGCAACTGGAGAAGGAACAAATTCCAGCGAATATCCAATCGGTTTCCAGTACAGACATAAAAGAGTCTATGGCCACCAGCATGGGCGATTTGATGAACAGCAAATTGCAGTCGGTGAGTGTCAACGACTATCAAGGCAATCCGTTTCAAATGGCTATCAACTATCGCGGCTTTTCCGCATCCCCTGAAATTGGCGCATCGCAGGGATTTTCGGTATTCGTCGATGGCGTTCGCGTCAACGAACCCTTTGGCGATGTGGTGAATTGGGACTTGATCCCGATGAATGCCTTGTCGAGTATCGACGTGTTTCCCGGCTCCAATCCACTGTTTGGCTTAAATACGCTGGGCGGTGCAATGTCGTTGCGCACCAAAAACGGTTTTGATGACCCAGGCACGGAGTTGCGCTTTCAGGGCGGCTCATGGGATCGCAAGAAAGGCGAACTAGCCATCGGCTGGAATAATGGCACACTGGGAAGCTTTGTTTCCTTCAGCGGATTTGACGAGGCAGGCTGGCGCGACAACTCGCCCTCGCAAGTCAACCAGGGTTTTGCCCGTTTCGATCTGCGCGGCGACAATTATTCCCTGCGTTTCAGTAGCTTACTGGTCGGCAATAAGCTATTGGGCAACGGCTTGATTCCAACCGATCTTTACCAACAAAATCCCACCTCGGTATTCACATCGCCGGACAGTACCGAAAATGAACTGCAGCAATATACCTTGGGCGGCGAGCTGTTTTTCAATGACGAATGGAGTCTAACCGGCCAGATTTACCGCCGCGATAGCAATCGCAGTTCAGTCACCGGCGATATTTACGAGGATTTCTCCGACATGGAACTGGGTGGCTGGGACGAACCGATGCAGGCCGATGGCACGCTTACCGGCGACCCGGTGTGCCGTTATGCGGACGCCAATCAGGATGGGGTAATGGATTACGGTCTGGACAGGGATTTTGATGGTGTGGTTGACGACGGCACCCTGAATGCCAAGAACCTCAGCCTCGATGACAGCAATTACATTACCGTGTTACCGGCTTTGAATCTGGAGCCTTGCAGCTCGATTCATTACGTCAGAAACAGTGGACCACGCAACGGCGCTGCGGGGGATAACACCGATCCGATTTCTGCAGACCCCCGCTATTCGCCCACAGGCTATATACCCGGCACGCCCATCGGCATACTCACCAAAACCGCTATCAAACAACTGACCGACGGCGGCTCATTACAATTGAACTGGAACAACAAAAAGCACAAATTCATGCTTGGCGGCTCGATCGATTATGCGCGCACCGATTTCGATACCCGCCAACGTTTGGGGCTGATCGACGCCAGTCATCGGGTTTACAGTGACCCGGCCAATATAGATCCGATCTTTACAGCCGGTCAGGAAGACATCCAGAATAATGCCTTTGCCGGCAAATCGACCACGTTCAGCGGCTATTTCAGCGAAACATTTTCGCCGCAAGACAACCTGCACCTGAGCGTATCCGGGCGTTTCAATCGCACCAGGGTAAAAAACCGCATGCGCGCCCGCACCCGGGCAGGTTTTGACAGCCTAAGCGATATACAAGGCGTCAACCGTTACCGGCCCAACGTGATTCTTTGTAATGGCGGCGACTTGGCATCTTGTCCGGATACGCCAAATTACCAGGACGACAACTGGTACAAAGATATTTATCTGTCGCAAGACCCGTATTACGGTTTGGCCGGTCACAGCGAAACGCCGACTTCCGAAACCTTTGAATACACATCGTTCAATCCATCCGCCGGTGTCAGCTATCTGCCATTCAAGCATCTGGATGTCGCCTACAAAGACCTCAATCTGTTCTTCAACTGGAGCGAGGGCACCCGCGCGCCATCCAGCGTCGAATTGGGCTGCGCTTACGACGGGAGCCTGGTGCCGATGAACCCCGGCGATCCCAATTCACAGATGATTCCAAAAAGCCAATCGACCATCGGCGGCTCCTGCACCCTGCCCACCATGTCCGGCGACCCTTATCTACCGCAAATCTTTGCCAGCTCCTACGAGTTTGGCATGCGCGGCAAAGTTTTTGGCGACTGGGACTGGAACGCCGGCGTGTTTAGAACCGATCTGAAAGATGACACATATTTGGTCGGTATCACCGCTGATCGCAGCTTTTTCGACACCATCGGCGAAACCCGGCGCCAAGGCATCGAATTCGGCTTTGCCGGTAAGGCTGGTATTTTCGATTTTCAAGTCAATTACGGTTATACCGACGCCACCTTTCAATCGCATTTATTCATGGTCAGTCCGCACAACAGCAGCGCTGCGGTGCGTAATCCCGACGCCGATTACGGGCAAACGCTGGTGGATGCATCGGGACGCCCAATGGAGGCCTTGCAGGATATGATAGAAATCAATCCGGGCGATCGCATGCCTGGTATTCCGCTGCACAATATCAACGCCAACATCAATATGCATGTGACGGATAAATGGACACTGGGCCTGAATATGGTCGCTCATTCGTCGTCGTTCGTGCGCGGTAACGAAAACAACGAGCATAGCCAAGGCGCCTACCAGTATTTTTATGCGTATAACGCCGATGGTACCGAGCGGGTGCTGACCAGAGGACGACAATACAAAGATCCCGGCAGCGTGGGTGGCTTTGCGATTTTTAATCTGAAAACCCGTTATGAAGTCAGCAAAGGCTTCGCATTTTTCGGCATGGTCAACAATCTATTTGACCGCCAGTATGCTACCGCCGGACGCTTGGGCATCAATCCGTTTTCACCATCAGAACGCGGTGCGATTGGTGCCAGCGGCTGGAATTACAATTCCAAAGACTGGCTAAGCAATACCTTTATCGGCCCCGGTGCGCCGCGGGCCTATTGGGTGGGCGTAGAGCTGAGTTTCTGAGATTAGTGCCTTATGTCTCACTGCCGCCCACAAACAATTTATACGCCGGATTGGCGGTTTCTTCCCGGTAAGCCAAATTCAGCGCATCCAGACATTTTTCAAACTCTTTACGCCGCTCACCGCACACCTGCAAGCCTATCAAGACTTTGCCAAAGGCTGCGCCGTGATTGCGATAATGAAACAAACTGATATTCCATTGGCTACCCAATGATAATAAAAACTTCAGCAAAGCGCCTGGGCGTTCGGGAAATTGCAGACTGTAAACGCTTTCGTTTAACGGGCAGGGAGCGTGGCCGCCCACCATGTAGCGCACATGATCTTTAGCCAATTCGTTGGCGGTCATATCGGTGACTTGAAAGCCATTTTCAGCCAGTTGTTCGATCAATTGCTGGCGGTCGTTTTCGGCGCCGCTGCTACTGATGCCGACAAACACTTGCGCCATACTGCTGTCGAAATAGCGATAGTTAAATTCGGTGATGCTGCGCTTGCCCAGCATTTTGCAAAATTTTAAAAAACTGCCGGGCACTTCGGGAATCGCCACCGCCAGCAGAATCTCCCGATGTTCGCCAACCAAAGTGCGTTCTGCCACATAGCGCAACCGATCAAAGTTGATATTGGCGCCGCTATCGATGGCTACCAAGGTTTGATGTTGCATGCCCTGTTGCTCGGCGTATTTTTTTAAACCCGCCACCGCCAAAGCCCCGGCTGGCTCGGCAACTGAACGGGTGTCGTCGAAAATATCCTTAATCGCCGCGCAAATTTCGTCGGTGCTGACGGTGATGACTTGATCGACAAATTGCCGGGCTATCCGAAACGGTTCTTCGCCGATCTGCTTGACCGCTACGCCATCGGCAAACAAACCGACTTGCTCCAATATCACGCGTTTTCCGGCTTTTAAAGCCTGGTTCAAACAATCGGCATCGTCGGGTTCAACTGCGATTACCTTAATTTCCGGTCTGACAAATTTAACGTAAGCCGCAATGCCTGCCACCAAACCGCCACCGCCGACCGGCACAAAAATCGCATGAATCTCGCCATTGTGCTGTCGCAGAATCTCCATCGCCACGGTGCCCTGCCCGGCAATCACTTCCGGGTCGTCGTAAGGATGAATAAAAGTCATGCCTTTTTCTGCGACCAGTTCTTTGGCGTGTGCGTAGGCATCGTCATAGGAATCGCCGTGCAGCACGATTTTGGCACCGCGCGCTTTTACCGACTTAATCTTGATTTCCGGGGTGGTTTTAGGCATGACAATTAAAGCCTTAAGGCCCAATTTTTTTGCCGCCAAGGCCACGCCCTGGGCATGGTTGCCGGCCGATGCCGCGATCACGCCATGCGCGGCTTCTTCGGGCGTGAGTGAGGACATTTTGTTGTAGGCGCCGCGCAATTTAAACGAAAACACTGATTGCAAATCTTCGCGCTTCAGATAAACCTTGTTATTGATTTTTTCTGACAGCGTGGGCGCATAGTCCAGCGGTG
>CAIOHN010000153.1 GCA_903858105.1 uncultured Pseudomonadota bacterium
ACGAAAAAGGCGCGTTTACCGGCGCACAAGCCCGGCGCATCGGTCGCTTCGAGCAAGCCAACAATGGCACATTGTTTCTGGACGAGATCGGCGACATGCCCGCCGAATTGCAAACCCGATTATTACGGGTACTGGCCGACAACGAGTTTTATCCGGTGGGCGCACATACCTCGGTGCGGGTCAATGTCCGCATCATCGCCGCCACCCACCAAGATCTGGAAGCGCTGGTGGCGCAAGGCCGCTTTCGCGAAGATTTGTTTCATCGCCTGAATGTGATCCGCATCCACATTCCGCCGTTGCGCGAACGTCGCCAGGATATAGGCTTGCTGATGCGGCATTATCTGTATCAAAGCGCCAAGGAATTAAATACCGAGATTAAACTGTTAAAACCCGAAACCGAAGCGTTTTTAAGTAGTTTGCGCTGGCCAGGCAATGTCAGGCAACTGGAGAACATCTGCCGCTGGCTGACGGTGATGGCCTCCGGTCGGGAAATACACATGGAGGATTTACCCCCGGAGCTCACCCACAATAGCGCCGAGTCAGTTGCGGGCGAAGCAGCGCCGGGCGATTGGGAAAGTCAGTTTAGAAACTGGGTTAAACAACAATTATCGACCGGCAAAGTGGATATTGCCAAACAGGCGATTCCTTCTGTCGAAACCCTGTTAATTGAAGCGGCCCTGGTTCATACCCATGGCCGAAAGCATGAAGCTGCTCTACTATTGGGTTACGGTCGCAATACATTGACCCGCAAAATAAAGGAGTTGGATATTAAGGAATAAATGCCGCGTCCTTGGCAAAAAGCTGAATTGACCGCTTAAAAAGCGGCAGATCAAGCCATAATGCCTGACTCATGCGCGGCAGGAAATTTTATCGGTTTAAATGTCATCAGTGTATACTCCCGCCGTCTGATTAACCTCAATAACACGCAGATAAGGTTTACATCTCATGGCGGATAAAACGGTAAGTAAACACCTGACCAACCTTGAAAGACAGTTCGCGGCGACCGATCCGGTTTTGCAAAAAACCGCCAAGATTTTTCAGGAGCTGGATCAAGTCGAGTTCGACTTGGGCTTGATTGATAACGACGAGACCACCGCCCGCAAGAGCAGTTGGTGGCCTATCGTCAGTACGCTGGGCGGCTATTCGCCAGCCAAGTCGGACTTCATCAACCGTTACCTGGGTGTGCAGCTACATACAGCTCGCCACAAATTTACCGTACTGCAATACACGCCGCAGGCCAATACCGTCACGGTGCCCGGCACGGCACTGGATGCTGATCATCGGCTGCCTTTCTATCAGATTGGCCGGGAAATAGAGTTGGTGTCCGCTGGCGAAGGCGGCAAATTAAACAGTTATCTGGAACTGGTCACGGCCAACAGCGCCAAGTTAAAAAACAAACTGATCATCGATACGCCGGTATTTAATCCCAGTAGCGAAACGCCAGTCACCGGCTTATTGCGTAAGCACGTAATCGGCATCTCCGATCTGGTGCTGGTCTTTAACGATTTGTTCGAGGCCGATGCCGATTTAATCAAAGACACCCTTAATAGCATTCTGACCCATCAGGATTCCAATAAATTTCTGTTTGTAATCGACCATTCAGAACTCAATATTGATGCCATAAAAAGCCAGGAAATCGCGGCCTCGTGGCAAAGACGTCTGGCCGAATTCGGCATCCACACCGGTCAATTCGTGGTGTTATCCCAAACCGGCGACACTGGCGTGTTCGATCTGCGTTTCAACAACATAAACAACGATCGCTCGTATCGGGTGCTGGGTTCGCTGGAAAGCAGCATCCGCGCCATCGACGATGTCATCATCCCGGAAGTTGAAGAGGCTTTAACCAGTTGGAAAGATCGCTGCAACGCCACTACGCTGATCGTACTGGGTTTTGTCGTGATGTTAATGCTGTTTGCAGAAATTGCGGTCGGTATTCTTGAGCTACTGATCGATCCGATTATAGGGCCGGCCATTATCATTGGCCTGATTTTGATCATGACCCCACTGCATATTGTCGTCAGCCGGGTACACGCCAAGTTTATAATCAACCAACTGCATAAACGCCAGAAACAACTCAATCTGCCAGAAGATCTGGCCGGTTTATTTGAAAAAAGCTTGAATCTGTGGCGGATTTTATTGCCGATTACCGACCCGGTCGGTAAAAACAAAAAAACCCGTAAAAAACTTAACGGCCTGATCGAACAAAGCAAAGACCTGGTGCAAGCCTTGAACGATCAATTTAGCCATAGCCAGCAACAAGCGGAATATCGCAACCAGTACGACGCGTATGCGTATCCCGAACAAGAGGACAACTAATTTAGTTAAGAGAGCACTAATATGGGCGTCATCAGACAGTATTTCCCCTTGTGCTGGTTCAATGTCTCGGTCTTTGACCTACCCAGATCGACGCGCTTTTTTAAGCACAATGCGATATTTTATTTTATCGCGGTGTTTTTTATTCAGTTCAATATGTCCGATGACATCGATACTATTTTCGAGGTGTTACTGGAAACTGGCCTGACTTTAACTTTTATTGCGCTAGTGTTGTGGTTAAACCAAACATTTCATCTGTATGTGCAAGTCGCGTCGGCTATCTTGTTTTGCGAGAATGTCGTCGCGCTATTTCTGATACCCATCGTGTTCTGGGTAACTGTGGCAGAAGATGCGCCCAGCTATGCAATGCTGGCCTTATTTCTGCTGTGGGACATGGCGATCATCGCCCGGATATTCAAAGACGTGCTGCAGATCAACACCCCGGCTAGCCTGGTGGTGTCATTAGTCTATTTTCTTACCACCTACGGCGGTGCTTACGGCATTTATAGCTTAGCGGGTGTATGACGCGCCGGGTTTAACCCCGTAATAATTGGATAACACAGCATAAGCACCTTGCGCGCCTTCGATGACCGCAGACTTTAACGGCAAACATTCGCCGTTCCATTGCTTGATCTTGCCATCGAAATAAAACGCCCACTCCCCTTTCCAGCAATCGGCTTTTTTGACAATGCGCCCAGTCATAATCGAAGTGACTTCATAGCGCGCCGAGACTGCCAGCAAATTTCTGGAGTCGGTACCCAGCACATCGCTAACCGAGATTTTTTGTTGCTCTTCCAAATCCAGCATGGGAAAAATCATAGGTACGCCTTTTACTTTGGAGGCAAACGCCAGGGCGCTCTCAAATTCCGGCATCGTGTCGGCATTGTAAAACTGCCGACTACCGTCGTCATCAACCACCAGCCAAACCAATGTTTCCGGCCTGATCTCACTCCAGATACCGACCTGGCTGTCGCGCATGACTTGCATCAACTGATCTTCATCAAACTGCACTCGCAACAAGCGGGCGTCGGTGTCGGGTTGTTCGTCCGCAGAAATCAAGGAAAACTGCGATTGCTTGACGTAGTTTTGCGCGCTGGCCAATGCCTGTTGCACGGCCGGGATTTTGGAAATATCCTCGGATACCAGCACCCGGCTCAATACCGCATACATGGCTTGCTTGATGGTGTGCAACCTGTCCTCGGCGGACTGGCTTCTGGCGATCAGCTCTATCTCGTACAAACCTTTTACTTCAATCGCATCCACAGCCGCAGGATTGCTGAGCAAACCCAGCAAAAACAGCCCTAAAAATCCTGATTTACCCTTCGTAAAAACTGCGTTCACAAACCCTACCCTGACAGTGCATTAATGGGAACTATAGTACAATATCGGTCATTTAAACCTTAACTTTAACAAGAGGCCAACATTGAGCGAACAACAACAAGACCGCTTGAATTATAAAAGCGCGGGCGTCGATATTGAAGCCGGTAACGCTTTAGTCGAACGCATCAAACCCATCGCGGCCAAAACCCGTAATGCGGGCGTCATGGCCGGTCTCGGCGGCTTCGGCTCTTTGTTCGAATTACCGCTGGATCGTTATAAACAGCCCGTGCTGGTCTCTGGCACAGATGGCGTGGGTACCAAATTAAAGCTGGCGCTGGATTTAAACATCCACAACAGCGTCGGTATCGATTTGGTGGCCATGTGTGTCAACGACATTATCGTGCAAGGCGCTGAGCCGCTGTTTTTCCTGGATTATTTCGCCACCGGCAAATTGGACGTCGACACCGCCGCCAGCGTCATCGAAGGCATTGGTAAAGGCTGCGAACAAGCTGGCGCAGCCTTGGTCGGCGGCGAAACCGCGGAAATGCCCGGCATGTATGCCGATGGCGATTACGATCTGGCCGGCTTTTGTGTCGGTATCGTCGAAAAAGACCGCATCATCGACGGCAGCCTGGTGCAAGCTGGCGATAAATTGATCGGTATTGCCTCCTCCGGCCCACATTCCAATGGATACTCGCTGGTGCGCAAAATCGTCGCGCGTAGCGGCCTGGCCTGGACGGATCAAGTCAACGGCAAAGCCTTGGGCGAAACCCTGCTACAACCGACCCGCATTTATGTCAAACCCCTGCTGGAGCTACTTAAAACCGTGCCTGTGCATGCGATGGCGCACATCACCGGCGGCGGCATTACCGAAAATCTACCCCGGGTACTCCCCACTGGTTTGAACGCCGCAGTTGATTTATCAAGCTGGCAGTTGCCGGACATTTTTGTCTGGCTGCAACAGCAAGGCAATGTGGAACTGGCGGACATGTTGGTCACCTTTAACTGCGGTATCGGCATGATCGTTTGCGTTGCTGCGGCCGATGAAGCCGCCACCCTGGCCTCGCTGCACCAACTAGGCGAAACCGTATTCAGCATCGGCGAAATCATCGCCGGCGACGGCAAACCGCAGGTTGTTTACCGCTAAATACCCCCTAACCGCCAGATCCGCCATCCAAGCGATCTGGCGACTTACACACCCCACGTCAACTGCTGCTGATTTGCACATAACCATTTAATTGGTCTGGCTGCAGTTTTCTGTTTTTTGACATACTCGCTGTCAACAGCGACTTAATCTATCGGATATAAGCATGAGTGATTTACCCAACTGCCCAAAATGCGGCTCTGAATATACTTACAACGACGGCAGCATGAATATTTGCCCGGATTGCGCCCACGAGTGGTCGCCTGATAGCACCGGCGAGAGCAGCGACGATAACAAAGTCATCAAAGATGCCAACGGCAATGTCCTGCAAGACGGCGACACCGTTACCGTGATTAAAGACCTGAAAGTGAAAGGTTCGTCACTGGTGGTTAAAGTCGGCACACGCGTCAAAAACATTCGGTTGGTCGATGGCGATCACGATATTGATTGCAAGATCGACGGCATTGGCGCGATGAAGTTGAAATCGGAATTTGTCAAAAAGGCATAATCGCCAAACCCATGCTACCTCAAAAATAGTGTCCTAAGGCGGATTTGGACACTATCCAACGGCCGACACCTCGCTAAGCGGCTAAAGCCTGCAATATTAGCGGCCAAGCAACATGGGGAATCGTCCATCATTCACCCGCCAAAGCTTTGATGCTGATTGACGATTTTCCATGCCTACAACAGATTCGATATTTGGGGCCACTTTTTAAACACCCACGACCAGTTGAATCGTTATGGCTAGGGCAGCACACCTAACATACGAAACGCCAACAATATCATTTGTACGGCCAAGGAAACTTGCAGCACACCCAAAACCGCACCCAGTATGGTCAGGGCAGTGGCAAAATATTTGATAATGGGCTTGGCAAACAACATTGCCAGCAGATTCAAGCCCATCACAGCCAGAAAAACGCCCAAAATCACCATGTTTTGTTCAGGCGGTGATGCCGCATCCAGCAGAATGAAAGCCGCAATGCCGTAAGGGGTAATGATGACGGGAAATGCCAGCGGCGATAAGGCGAGCGTCTTGGCTGAAGCTTGCGGGCTATCGCCGCTGGGCACGGGTTGTTGGTCATATTGTGCCAGCACAGATTTCAAGGCCACCAGCAGCAAAACCAAGCCAGCAGCTATCAGCAACGAAGGTAAGCCTACATCCCATTTTGCCAAGGTACTCTTGCCAAGCGCAACGGCTGCCAGGCCAGCAAGACAGGCGTATAAAAACCCCTTAAACGCCAGCAGTCTGGTGGCGGGCGCATCCAGTCCATGCGATATTTTTACAAAAGGGCCAAGCAGCTTAATCGGCCCCAACATCACCATGAAATAAGTAAACATCTGACCTATCGGCATGCTGCCCAGGGAGTTGTGGGCACGTTGGGTGGCGAGCTCCGATGCTGTCGGTGTAACCCCATTCTCCGCAAAAGCCCCAACAGCAATTGCCGACAACAACAAAAATAAAGTACTTTGCGTTATTCGGTTTATTTTCATCATTTTTTGATCTCGGTTTATAGAAAATACAATGTTTTTAACAAGCTTTGCACAAAGGAATTTGGATGGCTGTGAGAAACCTATACCGGCAAAACATGGACATGTCAGCGCAGAGCACCCGGAACCAATAAATTCGCCCTCTATTTATGGATCAGATTGTCGTCGCTAACAGCCCACTTTGATTTACCAAAAGATTACTTAACCCTACTTCACCCCGTTAAACATTTCCCGGCAAGCATCAACAGTCATCCATTCCGGCATTCCAAAAGGCTGTTTGCGATCAGCAGGCAAGGGTGAAACATACGGTTTTCCAGCTGTGCGCCGTTCAAAATCAGCTTTGGCCGCCTGCCTAAACTCGCTATCGGTCAAGATGTCCATGCCCGTGGCAGCCAGTACTTTCGCCATACCCACAGCCGCTTTTCTACCGATACTCATGCCATGCGTAGCGGTTGCCGCCCAGGTGTGCATGCCAATTCCAATCGGCACCGAAGGCATACCGACCCCCATCGTCGGAACGCTCCAGCTAACATCGCCAACATCGGTCGAGCCGCCCAAGGCCGGTTCATTTTGTAAAGGCACGATGGTGGTTGGCATACCTTTTGGCTCCAGGCCCAGGTTTGTCTGTAATTCGCAGGCGAAAGTCTGTTCGGCTTCCGTCCATGCCGGAGCCCCAACCTGTTCCAGATAGCCCTGCATCCGTTGTGCCAACGGCGTGTTGGGCAGCAAGTCGTACATGCCAAAGTACAAGATAAAGTTAGCTTTGGTTTGGGTCGCCATTGCCGCACCTTCGGCGGCCTGTCTTACCCACTCGGTAGTTGCAACAACCCTGGTGCGGTCAATATCGCGTATGGTCATCCACATTTTGGCGTAATCCGGCACGACATTGGGCGCAAGTCCTGCGCTTTCGTAGACATAATGCATCCGTGCCGTAGGCTCCAGGTGTTCCCGCATCAAGTTGACACTGTGGGCAAACAATTCCGCCGCATGCACGGAACTGCGTCCCAGCCAGGGCGTCATGCCGGCATGGGCTGAGGTACCCAGGAATTCCACCCTTATGCTATTGGTGGCGTTAGTACGTACATTACCGATGAGCGCATGCTCAAACGGGTGACAGTGCAGCACTGCATCCAGATCGTCGAATAATTTCTCCCGCGCCATATAAACCTTGGCACCTTCGGTTTCTTCGGAGGCGCAGCCGTACAAGCGTATGGTGCCGCTAAGACCCTTTTCAGTGATTACCTTTTTCAAGGCTAACGCTGCACCCAGCGCTGCCGAGCCGATCAGGTTATGCCCGCAACCGTGACCGCTGGTGGTGCCGTCTTTGCGCGCCTGCTTGCAGCTTACCGGTTCATTGCCAAGGCCGGGAAGCGCGTCATATTCCAGCAAAATACCCAGTTTTGCCCCGCCTGTTCCCCATTCGGCCACAAATGCGGTGGGAATGCCCGCCGTACCGGTGCTGACAATGGTAAAGCCTTGTTCTTGCAGCAAGGCCAACAGATATTCGGCGGATTTAACCTCTTCCAACGACACCTCGGCCAAATGCCACAGTTTATCGGAGGCCTGTTCGATTATTGCTTGTACTGCGTCGACCGCTTGTAACACCTGTTCTGGATCAATCGTTTTATTAGTCATAACGTCTCCATTGTTAATGTGGTGGTAAAAATAGCTTTTGGTTTTGCTCTAAAAAACTACAACATTTTGCGACTATCCACGACGTATCAGTCTTAAATAAGGCTTGCCAGAATTTTCAGCAAAACATCTTTTATCGGTACTTGAATTGCAAATAAAGCGATTAAGGGCAGCGCGGCAGGCACGACAATGCTCAAAACGGCCGACTTGCCTATCGGCGCCGGACGCATTTGCACAACCGCTTCGTACAGACTTAAGGCGTCGGCAACCGGGCCGATTTCCGGGGCTTGCAGCAAGGATTCATCTGTTATCACTTCATGCCGAATCCAGCGCTTATGTACCAGGCGGCCATGATTGCCGACCAATGCACCGTATTCCAACCGTGCCTTGCGCTTGGCGGCGGACAATTTAGGAAAAAAAACCAAGAGCGGCGATAAAAACAACAGCAGGATAACGCCAAGAAAAACCACGGCTAACAACTTGAGCGATTGTACCTGCAAGCCGTGATAAACCACCTCGTGCGCCAAGCGTGATGCCAGCACCAAAGAGATGGCAAACACAGACAGACTAAATGCCATGGGGATTTTTTCAAGAAAACCCAAGCCGCCAGCCCGATCAGGATGGGTAGGCACCAGTTCCAAATCCAGAACCGCAATGCGTTTAAACAACACAAACACTAACGCTAAGCGCCAGAGCGCAACCCACGATAAAGCAAAGAAAATAGGCCTGCTCACAAAAACCATCCACCAACCGCCGAAACCGAGATTAAAGGCTGCGGGCGCAGCGGTATTGGCCCAGATCAACTCATGCATTTCTTGATAAGGTGGCTGCAGCACGACCGTCGTAAAAACGATAGCGCCAATAACTACCCAAGGTATGCTGCTATCGCGCAAGCTCAGCGTGTCGCGCAAGGCCTGTTTAAACAGGCTGCGCTGGTCAGCACGAATTAAACCGGAGCTATAAAAATACGGGATTAGTTTGGCGACCAGCTTGTGCATCATGCCTTCACCAAAAATAAACAATGGAATTGCCACCAAAAACCGGGCATGTATACCAAAATGCTGCAACAGCGGTTCGCCAGTCTGTCCTGGTATCGCGATGGCATGCCAATAGGCCCAAACAACCAGCGGCAGCCACGTCACTAATGCAAAAAACAAAGCCCGCCTGGCTATCCCCAAGCCATTCCTGGGTATCAAGCCAATGCGCCGGTAAAACCGAAAAATCAGGTCATCGCGCACCAGCGAAATTTCAAACTCGGATTGGTCTGGATCGTTATGCATGGCTAATATGCCCGTGGTGTTTGTAAAAGAACCAAATCGGCTTTGCTAAAGACTCAGCGCAGATAAACCGACTCAAACCGGGCCAGCACTTTATCGCCTTGGAGCAGCAATAATCGTTCGCCCTCGATGCGATAAGCCGTGGTTTGATTCAGAATTTTCAATAGCTTGGGCTCAATTTGCTTATATGGCGCTACGCAAGCCATCCTGGTACTTACCATCTGCGAAAACCGCAGCTCGGATTCCGCTTGCGTGAATGTGCCGGTAAATTGATTGCAACCGCTGAAGCCGATCACCCGAGATCCTTCGCTGGCTAAAGTGATGCGGATTTGGCGCTTATGCGACGGGGCGAGCGGGATTTTTTTGCCGTCCAGCTCAAGCAACTTCCAGTAAGTATCTTGCAGGTTTGCTGCAGACCGTTTATCTGATCTCGCAGCTGAACTACACGCTTCGCCAGATTTTGAGCTTAAATATTTTTCGATGACGATATGCTCGACCTTGGCATCATCCACGCCAGGACGTAGTTCAAGTCGGCCTTTGAAGTTGACCAGCAGCGGAGCGCCGGGAATATTGCGAGCATTTAGATAAGCGCGTTCGGTGGTTTGATAATCCCCAAGCAGCGCCACGGGGCGTCTAATGCCGCTTGCGCAATCAGTAAAACTGGCTGCATCGGCCAGATAACGGAATTCGCCGCGCCAATCGCGCGTTTCGTAGGCGGGATTGCTTTGCTCGGCAACGCCCGGTTTTACAGCCTCAAGTAACAAGTCTGCCTTATTAGTGGCGCCGCGCGTCAGGACCGGATTGCTGCGCGTCGTGGTAAAACGCATTTGTCCGCCCACATCGATTCTCGCCCTAAGATTGTAATCCGCGTCGGGATTGATTTTGGAACTGGGCACTGGCAAGCTAAATGCCAGCGGGACTTGCCGATCCCCGAACGTCTGTGTGCTTTCCGCCAATACCGTCGCCTTGGTATCGGCACGGCTGACATCTTCCAGGATTACCGTCAACACCGCCTCCGCTGGCATGGCGATGCGTTGGCGGTAAGCGGCGGTGCCGCTAACGGTAATGGAATCTTCAGGGGATTGGCTGATCGTGCTACAGCCGACATTTAACAGCACGGCAAGCAATGCCAATAAGGTAATTGTAAATTTTGAAATTAACATCATGCGTCTGCCTTAGGGTACAGGGTTACTGAGCTTGTTGAATCGATTTAAGTTTTTGTAACGCTCAAAATAAAATCTGGGCGCGGATGCCGGTCATGATGGCGGTGTCGCGATCACTGCGCGGTGGTTTGACAAATTGGGCATCGGCGGTCAAGCGCATCCAGGGCGTGACCGCATAATTGTAGAATAGCTCAAGTCCACTTTCGTCGCGCGCTGGCAATAACAGGCGCAGCGATTCTTTCAACGGGCTGCTGTAGCCTGCATAGAACACGCCAAGCCCAAATTTGTCGCGCTCACGTCCCGGAATAGGGCTGGTGCCGCCAATCCCCCCCATCACAGACCATTCGACAGGGTTTGGATTGCCATCGGAAACTCCGGCTTGCCCGAATAAGCCCCACGCTTTAGACGGGTCAGTGCTATCGCGCCATAACGATTGCTCAAAGGCATACGATAAAAACCAGCGGCCGGATTTGCTGTCAGGCGGCGGCGCATTGGGTATCAGCAATTGAGGAATGTCCGCAAAATCAAGTCCGTTTTGCGTGCTGTAGGCGGCGGAAAATATATGTTTACCGGTTTGCGCAAAGAAATTACTCGGCAGCTCGACCGAGCCATTGAAGCTAACGCCCTTGGCAAACGGATTTTCAAAGCCGTTTTTACGGGTTTTGTTTTCGGGGTCGTACACCATGAGGGTGTACTTGGCGGGTTCCGTTTTCAACGACACGATACCGCCCAGGATCATCGGCGGCGTAATACCAGACAGCGGGGCGACGAACTGGATATGTTGGAACTGCTCGACGCCGCGCCCGCCGCTGAACTCCCGTCCGGCATCGTAAAGGTCGATCATGTTAAGTTTGCCGAACATCAGGGTAATATCTTTACCGATCTGTTGCGATAAATACAGTGAAAGATCGCCAAAAGTGCCATTGTTGGTACCCGGAAGCAATAAGGCCGAGTTGACCGGTAAAAAAGTACCGCCGTTAGTAAGCAGCGATTCGCCGTAGTTAATTTCCGCGTGGCCGTTGATTCCCAAGCCTTGCCATAGGCCAAACTTAGAGCCGTCAATCCGGAAAAACCCATCCACCTTACCGCCGTATTTCCAATCATGCGGCCCTGTCCCGGCAGCCAGTCCTTGATAAAATTGGGTGATTGAGCTGTTAAAGCTTAGCCCCTGTTCACGCATAGTCTTGCCATACCCAAACCAGTCATCGGTCAGGGTGTCGCGTTGCCAGAGTGATTTTGCTGGTTGGTCAACAGTGCCAACGGCGGTTAGTTCGCCTGCAATTGCCGTCGAAAGCCATGCCGATAGCAAATAAACAGACCCGGACAACACTATTTTATGGGTAAAGCTAACTCTCATTGCTGGGCCTAAATTAAAATTATTTCGGGAAGATAAAGGTCATCGTAAAACGTAAAGCCCAATCGGAATTTTCGGCGGGGGCTTTGGTGTAGTAACGCCCCGCCAGCCCAAAGCTCATGGTTTGCTGGCAGATTTTCAGCAACTGGCTAACGGCAACCTGGACAGGCACAGTCCCAAGCCAGTCGTAATTGCTTTTCATACCGAAAATTAAAGTCGTCTTGGTCTCGGTGGCGCAAGAAAAAAAAGGACTGAGCAACATTTCATCGAGTCCTTAATTATTTTTATAAGAAATCTTAGCAGTGACAATTATCAGGTGTTAATCGAGTCATACGATTAACTTCACTATTTTTCTTTAACTTGTGGAAAAAAACCATGCAATGGGCGCGTTCTGACATTGTAACGAACGGAGAGCAAACGTATGACAAACGCCATTACTATGCTTGGCCATGCCGCTTGATATGCCGAATAGGCAAAAACCTTCTCCAGCGCAACAAACAGTAAACAGCTAAGAAATACCGCCAAAACAGTCAGGGTACCCGGTTTAAACGCCTGCGGTTCTTCACGCATTACCAAGTCGCGCAAAATACCGCCGCCAACCCCATTAATGATGCCGATCAGTACCACGCCCGGCACGCCAATACCCGAGTCGATGGCTAACTGCATCCCCACAACCGCATAAGCGCCCATGCCTAAAGCATCGACATACTGCACCGTACTTGAAAAAAAACGGTTGTACTGAAATTCGCGGGTACGAGTGCCTAAAATAAGCACTAACAAGGCAGCTGTCGCTACGATGATTAAGTAGATAGGGTCTTGCAGTAAAGCCGGCGGCCCATTTTGTAAGAAAATCCCATCCCGCAACAGTCCGCCACCGGTTGACGAAATCAAGGCAATGGCAGCAACGCCGGAAATATCGTAGCCTCGCCGCGCGCCGACTATGGCGCCGCTGATTCCCCATAAAAATGTGGCACCGTAATCGAAAGGTAGTGGTACGGAAAACAACATATCCGGCATTGTAGTTACAAATCAGAAAATTGGGTAAAGAGAAAGCTTCAAAAATAGGTTTTTGACTATCAAATATGTAAGGAATAGCCTACGCATTATAGGAGATCTGGAAACCTTGACCAGCAATTCCCAAATTTAATTGAAATCCCTGCCTGCAGCTAGTCGTGCAATGTGCTGCCTAGCGGCTTTGTCTGCCGACCAAGCGGCAGTTTGGTTCCGATAAACTTCAAAAATCCTCGGTTAGCTGAGTCGGGGTTTTGTCAGCCGCCTTTATTGACAGTCTGGAAAACAAAATTGAGGCTTGTGGTTAGGAAAGCACGATCAACACCCTTCAAACCGCGCCTCTGAGTTCTACCGGCCGGCCCATACAAAGGCGTAAATACACCCTGGCTATGGCAATGCCGTTAATCACAAACGACACGGTAATCGGTGCGGCAAACCAGGGATGTTGACTGCTGGCGTGTGACAACAACAAATCCTCGCCCAGAAACGCTGGCGTGATCGGAAAGCCAACTAGACCCAAAAAGCTTAAAAACAATAGCAAAGACCAACCGGGACGGGTTTCGGCAAAAGCACGATACACGAAGGGCGACTCGGCAAAGTTGTCGTCTCTCAGCAAAACCATCAACACGCCAACGCCTAAAGCCCAGGATGGAATAATCCCGCTCAGGAACAGCATCACATCCGGCCAGGCGGTTGGCGCCATCAACCAGACGGCAACACCCGCCAGTACACTACTCAAAGTCACGCTATGCCAGACCTGAAACGGACTGTGCTTATTACTGAAAGCACTTAATGACACCACCGCCATCGCCAACGAGACTGGCATAGCCAGGTAGATTCTCGCGACACTGCTAACTCCGGATGCGGCAATC
>CAIOHN010000154.1 GCA_903858105.1 uncultured Pseudomonadota bacterium
AGCAGATATTCACCTTCGTAAACGGTGTTGGCGCGGAACATTGGAAACACGAAATCGCGCGCAAACTCTTCGCGCAAATCGTCTATATAAATTTCTTTAATACCGGCAGCCGTGGCTTTGGCTCTGGCTGGCTCCAACTCTTCGCCCTGGCCGATGTCGGCGGTAAATGTAACCACTTCACAATCATAGACATCTTGCAGCCATTTCAAAATTACCGAGGTATCCAGACCACCCGAGTAGGCCAACACGACTTTTTTAATATCCGACATAACGCGCTTCACACCTTTACAAATTAAAAAACTGCCAAATTATACCGGAAAACCGCAGGCAATTTCGCGCAAACCGCCCTCGCCTTTTGCTAAAACCTACAAATTCTGAGCCAGTAAAGCCGCCAGACGGGTCGTAGCGCCTTGATTGCTATCGACAAAGCGCTTGCCGTTATCGACAAGCCTGTTTCTAAACGCTTCATCGCGATACAGCCGCAGCACTGCATCCGAAATTGCCTGCTGATCAACACACTGTAGCGCCGCATCAGCCGCTAAAATCCGCTCGGCTATTTCCTTAAAGTTAAACATCTGCGGCCCAAATAGCACCGGCACGCCTATCGCCGCTGGCTCTAAAACATTATGTCCACCGACCGGCACCAAGCTACCGCCGACAAAAGCAATATCGGCGGCGGCATACAACATTTTCAACTCACCCATGCTGTCACCAATATAAATATCAGTCTGTTCGGAGCAAACAGCCGCTGCGCTGCGCATCAGAACGTTTAAATTTTGTTGTTCACAGAGCTTTTTAACAGTCTGAAAACGCTCTGGATGCCTGGGCACTATCAGCAACAACAAACTCGGAATACTGGCTTTTAAAGCAGGATAAAGCTTTAAAAACAGCTCTTCTTCACCTTGATGGGTGCTGGCAATAATCCATACCCAACGCGTTGCTAACAAGTGCTGCTTAAGATCGTGTCCAGATGCAATCGTGGCTTTTTCAATCGTCACATCAAATTTGATGTTGCCCAACACCTGAATTTGCGAAGACGCAGCGCCTATCTGGATAAAATGGGTTTTATCCTCGTCGGTTTGCACCGCAATCGCGGTAACGCAAGCCAAAGCAGGTTTAATCAAGGCCGGGATTTTTTGATAGGACCGGGCTGAACGCGCCGATAATCGAGCATTTACCACATACAAGGGAATAGACCGCGCGGCGCAAGCGGCAAACAGATTGGGCCAGATTTCCTTTTCCATAATCACCGCCAGACGCGGTTGGAAATGCGCGAAAAACCGCTCGACAATAAACGGCAGATCGTAAGGCAAATAAACGTGTTCCACTTGGCCAGTCAATACCGCTTGCACTCTGGCAGAGCCGGTCGGCGTCGTCGTGGTCACCAAAATAGGCTGTTCAGGGTATTGATTTTGCAAAACCCGAATCAACGGAAATGCCGCCTCGGCCTCCCCCACCGAAACCGCATGCAGCCAGATCAAATTCTGGCGGGATTGTGAGCCATAAATCCCCAGGCGTTCACGCCAGCGCGAACGGTATCGCGGTGCTTTGATACCGCGCCAGTAAAGCCTCAGCAAAACAAGCGGCAAGGCCAAGCAGAAAAGCAGTGTGTATAGTTGTCGCATAAGTTTTTTAAACGCCCGCATTAAGTTAAGCAGCTAGTTTGCTGTAGGGTCGAATTTATTCGACCTGGAAACACCCGCCGTGCGAATAAATTCGCACCTTTACCTATCAACTTAACGGCATTGCCCCTCAAAGCGGGCTAGTAAATAATTGATTTTAACTTCCTCATCCCAACCCTATCTCGAAACCGCAGCGCATAAAGGAGGATGAGTTTTTTAATTTCTGGCAGTGACCTTAAATTATAACAAAGCAATATCCAACGCATAGCGATTGAAATGCCCGCTAGACAATAACAAGTTTGGCACCCGCGGGCATGCTGTGATAAATAGACAACCATCTTCACCGACTTGAGGTTTGCGAGATGGAACACTTTAATATCGATAGCTACACCCCTAAGCAAATCGCCGAAAGAATTGAAAAAGCCAGTGTCAGCAAAAGCACCCAGGACCCCAGTCGAGTATTCGTGCTGGCCTTATTGGCCGGGGCGTTTATTGCTTTTGGCGCGGCGTTTTTTACCTTTGTCATCCACGATTCAACATTGGGCCAGGGCATTAGCAAATTATTGGGCGGACTGGCTTTTTGTCTGGGTTTAATTTTGGTGGTACTGGCTGGCGCAGAATTATTCACCGGCAACAATTTATTAGTCATGGCCTGTGTGGATAAAAAAATCAGCCTCAAACAATTACTGAGCAACTGGACTATCGTGTTTATCGGCAACTTCATCGGTTGCCTGGGCATTGCGATGCTGATTTATTTCAGCGGCCATTGGGGTAGCGAATCGGCTAAGGTTGGCGCCAAAGCCTTATTAATCGCTAATGCGAAAGTCAATCTGCCGTTTGTGCAGGCATTGACGCGCGGCATACTCTGCAATGCCTTGGTGTGCATGGCAGTTTGGCTGTGCTTTGCCGGCCATTCATCCACCGATAAGTTGCTGTCTATCCTGTTTCCGATTACCGCGTTTGTCACGCTGGGCTTCGAGCATTCTGTCGCCAATATGTATTTCATTCCCGCCGGTATGTTGATCAAAAACGACGCGCAATTAATGAGCCTGATTCAGCCGCAACTGCCAGCGAATCTGGATTTGTCGCACTTAAACCTATCTGGATTTTTACTCGACAATCTGCTGCCGGTAACTATCGGCAATATCATCGGCGGCAGTTTTTTTGTCGGCATTATTTACTGGTACATCTATTTGCGCCGCGACTAAACACCAACTGTTTAGCGACCCAGTTTTTGCTCCAATTCCAGCAAGCGCTGGGTGGTTTGCAATACGGTATCCGGGTTCAAACTCATCGAATCTATGCCGATCTCTACCAGATATTCAGCCATTTCCGGATAGTCGGAAGGCGCTTGACCGCACAAACCCGAATGTCGATTATTGCGGCGGGCGCCCTCCACAGCCAAACGAATCATTTCCTTTACACCTGGATCACGCTCATCAAAATCTTCAGCCACTATTTCCGAATCGCGATCCACGCCCAAGGTCAATTGCGTCAAATCGTTGGAGCCGATGGAAAAGCCATCGAAATGCTGAGCAAATGCATCAATCTGAATAACGTTATTGGGAATTTCGCACATCACATAAATTTCCAAGCCATCCTCGCCACGCCGCAAACCAAGCTCTGCCATATAAGCCAGGACTTTTTTGGCTTCCTCAACCCGGCGACAGAACGGAATCATCAACACCACATTTTTTAAACCCATCTGTTCCCGCACCCGCTTCATCGCCGCACATTCCAGCGCAAAGCCTTCGGCGTAGGCAGGATGAGTGTAGCGCGAGGCGCCGCGAAAACCGATCATGGGATTGGCTTCGTCGCGCTCAAACCAGCGCCCGCCGAGTAATGTCGCATATTCGTTGGTTTTAAAATCCGACATTCTGACCACCACCGGCTTGGGATAAAACGCCGCCCCTATCGTACCCACGCCTTCCGCCAGTCGCTGAATAAAATACTCTTCTGGCTTGGCATAGCCTTGCGTCAATTGCTGTAATTGTTGGAGCTCGCCAGCATCAGCCACTTTTTCTGGATGAATCAAGGCCATCGGATGCGCCTTGATATATTCGGTAATGATAAATTCCATCCGTGCCAAACCAACACCGTCGTTGGGCAGAAAGCTTAACTTAAACGCCAACTCAGGATTGCCGAGATTGAGCATGATTTTGGTTTTTGGTCTTTGTAACTGCGACAAATCGGTGTGCTTGACTTCAAATTCCAGTCGCCCGTCGTAGACTTTACCAACATCGCCTTCGGCGCAGGACACGGTCACCAAACTGCAGGTTTTAATCGACGCTGTGGCATTCTCGCAGCCTATCACCGCCGGTACGCCCAACTCGCGGGCGATGATCGCTGCATGACAAGTTCTGCCACCGCGATTGGTGATAATAGCTGCCGCGGTTTTCATCACCGGTTCCCAATCCGGGGTCGTCATGTCCGCGACCAATACTTCACCGGGCTTGAAAGAGCCGAGTTTGCTGACGTTATCAATCACTCGTGCCTGACCGACAGCGATCTTGCTACCCACTGCATGGCCTTTGACGATAGCCTCGCCCGCCTGTTTTAATTGGTATTCTTCCAGTACGTGACCAACTTTTTGCGACGCCACGGTTTCCGGCCGGGCTTGAACGATATACAGCTTGCCATCCAGACCATCTTTGGCCCATTCCATATCCATAGGCCGGCCATAATGCCGCTCGATTTTTAAAGCATAGTCGGCCAGTTGCAAGACCTCGGCGTCATTGATACAAAATTGCTGACGCTCCTGATTTGACGTGGCGACGTTGCGAATCGGCTCGCGGGTGCGACCTTCGCTATAAATCATTTTGATTTTTTTTGCGCCTAAAGTGCGCCGCAACACGGCTCGATAGCCTTGAGCAAACGTGGGTTTGTGCACATAAAATTCATCAGGATCAACCGCGCCTTGCACGACGTTTTCACCCAAACCGTAAGCGCCGGTGATAAACACAGCATCATTGAAACCGGACTCGGTATCCAAAGAAAACATGACGCCGCTGGCCGCCAAATCGGAGCGTACCATTTTCATTACGCCAATCGACAAACCAATTTTAAAATGATCGAAGCCCTGATCCAGCCGATAGTGAATAGCGCGATCGGTAAACAGACTGGCAAAACAGCGCTTGCAGGCATCCAGTAAGGCCTGACCGCCACGGATGTTTAAATAAGTATCCTGCTGACCGGCAAAACTGGCGGTTGGCAAATCTTCAGCGGTGGCGGAACTACGCACCGCGACAGTCAGGTCTTCTTTGTATTGCTGCTGTAATTGTGCGAAGGCATCCAGGATTTGCTGTTGCAAATCAGCCGGTAATGGCGCGGCGTAAACCAATTCGCGGGCTTGCTGGGCGCGGCGCGCCAATTCATCGACATCGTCGGCATCCACGCTATCCAGTAACTCATGCAGTCGCGGCCAGGCACCCGCCTGATCCAGCATATAGCGATAGGCTTGCGCAGTAATCGCAAAACCATTGGGAACTATCACCCCCTCGGCGGCCAACTCGCGATACATCTCGCCTAACGAAGCGTTTTTACCGCCGACCAAAGGGATGTCGTTGATGCTTAGCTGGTTAAACCAGCGGATGTGTTGCTGAGAGTCGGACATGTCGCGCTCCTTGGCTTATTATGTTTATGCGTCAAGCATAAGCATACGCCAGTGGATCGGCAAGTGTAGATTTCGGGATTAAAAACGGGGAAATAGTCGATAAAAATTTATCGGTCGCAACAACAAAACCGGTAACTAACGGTTCAGCCACTCCATATAAAGCTGAACGCCTTGTTCGACGGTTTTAAACTGATGCGCACAACCTGCGGCTCGCAAATTGTCCAGATTGGCTTCGGTAAAGCTTTGGTAGCAGCCTTTCAGATGCTCGGGGAATGGGATGTATTTGATGTGACCGCGCTGGTGAAAATTGATCACCGCGTTGGCAACATCCTTAAAAGTCTGACTGCGACCAGTGCCGCAATTGTAGATACCAGACACCTGCGGGTTATTTAGAAACCACAAGTTAATATCGACCACATCGCCGACGTAAACAAAGTCGCGACGCTGCTCGCCGTTGGCATAACCGTCACAACCCTCGAACAATCGCAGTTCGTCGGAATCTTTAATTTGATTATTCAGATGAAACGCGACGCTGGCCATGCTGCCTTTATGGGCTTCGCGTGGGCCGTAGACATTGAAATAGCGCAAGCCAACTACCGGGGCGGTCAATTTGCTTTGTCTGCGTAGATATTGATCAAACTGAAATTTGGAATAGCCGTAGACATTCAGCGGCCCTTCAAACGCTAATTCTTCTTTAAACGTTAAATCCGCACCGTACACAGCAGCGCTGGAGGCGAAAATAAATGGGATTTTATGGCTTTGGCAATAATGAAACAGGATTTTGCTGTATTCATAATTGTTGTCCATCATATAGCGACCGTCCCACTCGGTGGTGGTTGAACAGGCACCCTGATGAAATATTGCTTCTATGGTTTCGGCTTGGAAAGCACCTTGCTGCAAACGTTCCAGAAAGGTGCTTCTATCCAGATAATCCGCAATCTTGCATTCGACCAGATTACGGTATTTGACACCGTTAGTTAAATGGTCGACTACTAAAATATCATCATAACCTCGGGCATTAAGGCCCAAAACCAAATTGCTGCCAATGAAGCCGGCGCCACCGGTTACGATGATCACGGATTTTACTCAGCTACAACTTTAACCGGCAGTGTAATAACGACGTCGGTATGCAGGTTTATCGCAATGTCGTACTCGCCGATGTTACGGATTACACCGTTTGGCAGGCGAATTTCGTGCTTTTCAACTTTAACGCCTGCTGCGGTAATCGCGTCAGCAATGTTTTGTGTGCCGACAGAACCGAACAAACGACCTTCGTCGCCAGTTTTATGGGCGATAGAAACATTCAGTTTGCTCAGAGACTCACCGCGTGCGTTGGCAGCGGCCAATTTTTCGGCCGCTTGTTTTTCCAACTCGGCGCGACGCTCTTCAAATTCTCTGATTTTTTTAGGTGTAGCAGCGACTGCTTTGCCTTGTGGAATCAGATAATTTCTGCCGTAACCCGCTTTGATGGTTACTCTGTCGCCCAGGTTTCCCAGGTTAGCCGTTTTTTCAAGAAGA
>CAIOHN010000155.1 GCA_903858105.1 uncultured Pseudomonadota bacterium
ATCCTTAACTGGGGACCATGATCGGCAACGGTTTGATTGTGGCCGCGAAGAAGTCAACGCCTGGTTGCGAAAGGTTGCTCGCCAGCATCAGGACAAAAGACTGTCGAAAACCTTTGTGGCTATCGATGAAGCCAAACCCACTCAAATCTGTGCTTATTACGCACTCACGCTAGCCGAACTTGAAAATCGCCATCTGCCGGATGCGTGGCGTAAGAAATTACCTCGCCGCATACCCGGGGTTAGACTAGGTCGCTTGGCTGTCGACCAGGCGTTCCAAAATAAACGACTCGGCGAGTTACTGCTGATTGATGCCTTGATGCGTGCGCAGCGTATCTACACCGAGGCGGGGGGCATCGGTTTATTTGTCGACGCCATTGATGAACCAGCGGCCGGGTACTATCGGCGTTTTGGATTTGAAGCCTCACCGGACAATCCGCTTTTGCTATTCTTATCTTGCACAGCAATTGGCATATCAGGTGTGGATACTTAATCTCCAATACTGAAACACGGTTTTATCTCTCATTACCTTTATTAAAAACAATCTTTTATTTCAAATAGGACTTGAACAGTATGCTCACCGGCGAACTTCGCAGCCAAATCGACTCAATCTGGAACGCCTTTTGGTCGGGTGGTATTTCCAATCCGCTGGAGGTGATGGAGCAAATTACTTACCTGCTGTTTCTGCGTCGACTCGATGAAATGCACACGCTGGAAGAAAATAAATCCCAGCGCTTAGGCAAGCCTATGGAGCGGCGGATTTATCCGGAAGGCAACGATGCCAGAGGCCGGGATTACAACGACTTGCGTTGGTCGCGCTTTAAACACTTTGCTGCCGGGGAAATGTTCGAAGTGATTGGCGAGCATGTGTTTCCGTTTCTGCGCGGCATGGGCGGCGACGGCTCCACCTACGCCCACCACATGAAAGACGCCCGTTTCACCATACCCACGCCCGCCTTGCTCGCCAAAGTGGTGGACTTGCTCGACCACGTGCCGATGGAAGACCGCGACACCAAGGGCGACCTGTACGAATACATGCTCGGCAAAATCGCCAGCGCCGGCCAGAACGGCCAGTTCCGCACCCCGCGCCACATCATTCAACTGATGGTCGAATTGACCGCACCAACGGCCAAAGACGTGATTTGCGACCCGGCCAGCGGCACCTGCGGCTTTTTGGTCGCTGCTGGTGAATACCTGCGCCAAAAGCATCCGGAAATTCTGCGTGATGCCGCCAGCCGCGAACATTTCCACCACGGCCTATTTCATGGCTACGACTTTGATAACACCATGCTGCGCATTGGCAGCATGAACATGATGCTGCACGGTGTCGATAACCCGGATATCCGCTACAAAGACTCGCTGGCGCAAGACCATGCCGGCGACGAAGAAAAATACTCGTTAATTTTGGCCAATCCGCCGTTTGCCGGCTCGCTGGATTACGAAAACACCGCCAAAGACCTGCAAGCCATCGTCAAAACCAAGAAAACCGAGCTGCTATTTTTAGCCTTGTTCCTGCGTTTGCTCAAACCCGGCGGCCGGGCGGCGGTGATTGTGCCGGACGGCGTACTGTTTGGTTCCAGCAAAGCCCACAAGCAACTGCGGCAAATGCTGGTTGAAGAACAAAAGCTCGATGCGGTGATTTCCCTGCCATCCGGCTGCTTCAAACCCTATGCCGGCGTATCCACCGCCATCCTGCTGTTCACCAAGACCAACTCCGGCGGCACCGACCAAGTCTGGTTTTATGACATGAAAGCCGACGGCTGGAGCCTGGACGACAAACGCCAGCCGCTATTACCGGAAGACAAACTCGGGCTCGCGCCGCTGCATATCCTTAACGCCGAGGAACACGCCAAGAACAATCTGCCGGATGTGCTGACCCGCTGGCGCAGCTTACATTCCCCTCGCCCTCTGGGAGAGGGGCTAGGGGAGAGGGCGCGCGCCCGCACCGAGCAAAGCTTCTGCGTCCCCCTGGCCGACATCGTCGCCAATGGTTACGACCTGTCCATCAACCGCTACAAGGAAGTGGTGCATGAGGAAGTAGAGCATCTGCCACCCAAGGAAATACTGGC
>CAIOHN010000156.1 GCA_903858105.1 uncultured Pseudomonadota bacterium
CGGTTAAGTCCTTAGGATTCTGACAGACCTTGGCCACCAAGGCATTGTGCATCCGGGTTTCATCATCCGGATAAACATTGAATGCGCTCAACTCTTGGTCATGCCAAAATCTATTTTGCGGCGCAGACTCATCGACGTTTTGCTCGACGATAAGCCGAGAAAAGTATTGAACCATAGCCGCCCTCCGAAACAATCGATGCTCGAAGGGTAGCAGTTAACTGACTATCTGCCAGTATTTATCCGGTTATTTGTAGTCTTGCATCACAGATTGCTTTACGCACGGTTTCTGGAGCCGTACCGCCGATATGTTTACGCGAGGCAACTGAGCCTTCAAGTTTTAAAATATCGAACACATCCGCGCCAATGGTATCGGAAAATCCTTGCAATTCCTGCAAGCTTAATTCCGATAGATCACGGTCTGTTTGTAAGCCGAGACGAACAGCTAAACCGACTACTTCATGCGCGTCTCTAAACGGCATGCCTTTGCGCACCAGGTAATCAGCCAGGTCGGTCGCGGTGGCAAAGCCGCGTTTAGCGGCGTTGTACATGTTTTCGCGTTTGGCTTTGATATGCGGCATCATATCGGCGAAGGCTCGCAGCGAGTTGATGACGGTATCGGCGGTATCGAATAAGGGTTCTTTGTCTTCCTGATTGTCTTTGTTATAGGCCAAAGGCTGGCTTTTCATTAACATTAACAAGGCCATCAAATGCCCGGCGACGCGGCCTGATTTACCGCGCACCAGTTCCGGCACATCCGGGTTTTTCTTTTGCGGCATGATAGACGAGCCGGTGCAAAACGCATCGGGTATATCAATAAAATTGAACTGCGCGCTAGCCCACAACACCAACTCTTCGGAAAAACGCGATAAATGCAGCATGATCAGGCTGGCTGCGGCGGTAAATTCGATGGCAAAATCCCGGTCGCTGACAGAATCCAAAGAATTATTGGATGGCCGCGAAAACCCGAGCAATTCAGCCGTCATAAACCGATCAATCGGATAACTGGTACCAGCCAGCGCAGCCGCACCCAGCGGCATAATGTTGATGCGCTTGTTGCAATCCAGCAAGCGCTCCTTATCCCGGCACAGCATTTCAAACCAGGCCATTAAATGATGCCCAAAAGTGACGGGTTGCGCGACTTGTAAATGGGTAAAGCCAGGCATGATGGTATCGGCTTCGGCTTCTGCCAAGTTCAACAAGGCGATTTGCAAGCGCTGCAATTGGCCTAAAATCGTTTCGATTTCGCTGCGCAAATACAAGCGAATATCGGTCGCCACCTGATCGTTACGCGAACGACCGGTGTGCAGTTTTTTACCGGCTATGCCAATCAAATCAGTCAAACGCGCTTCGATGTTCATATGCACATCTTCTTGTTTGATCGACCAGACAAATTCACCGCGCTCTATTTCGCCACCAATTTGCGCCAAGCCGCTGCGAATGTCAGCCAACTCCTGTTCGGTGAGGATGCCGATTTTGCAGAGCATGGCAGCATGCGCCAAAGAACCTTGAATATCTTGCTGCGCCATGCGCTGATCGAAACTGACGGACGCGGTAAATTCCTCAACAAAAGCATCGGTAGCTTCGGCAAAACGGGCGCTGGAAAGTTTTTCGGTATTAACGGTGGTCATAGGCAATCTATCGCTGAAAACAAAAATAAACGCCAATTATACCTTTGCTGCTGCCAATCACCTTGGGAATTGCACAGTGACCGCCAGACCGCCCAGTTCGCTACCGCGACTTATCCTCAGGGTTCCCTTATAAGACTCGGCAATATCACGCACGATGGCCAGGCCCAAGCCATGGCCTTGCACGGCTTCATCAAGCCGCAAACCGCGTTGGCTGAGTTGTCGCATATCTTGCTCCGAGCAGCCGGGGCCATCATCTTCGACTCGTACGATCATGCCTTGATGATTTTCTACACTGATGACCACGTGTCTTGTAGCCCATTTGCAAGCGTTATCCAGCAAATTGCCGATCAATTCCAGCATATCTTCCCGATCAAAATTGATCAGTTGATCCGGGGCGTTTACCTGGATCAACAAATTTTTATCCGCATAAATATTGTGCAGCAACATGGCTAAAGCCGTTAGTTCCTGCCGCGGATTGAATACACTGGCGGTTTGCATGTTGCCAGAAATACGCGCGCGTTTTAATTCACGATCTATGCGTTCGTGCATGGCTTGGGTTTGTTGCTGAAACTGCTGCCTCAACTCGGGATATTGGCTAAACAAAGGATCTTCTGCCAATCTGAAAAGCATCGCCAGCGGGGTTTTCAGGGCATGTGCCAGATTACCGATGGCCGTGCGCGATTGACTTAAGCGTCGTTCCACCAGTATCAGCAAGCGATTGACTTCCTTAACCAAGGGTTTAATTTCGACGGGTACTTTGGTCTGTATCTGTTGCTGATGCCCAACCGCGATTTCCGTCAGTTCTTCCCGTGCGGCTTCCAAGGGTTTGAGTGCGCGTCGGACATCGTTGCTCTGCAAGCCAATGGCAATCAGTAATATTATTAGCGTTAAAGCCAGATAAGCCAGGCGAATGTGGCCGATGTCGTTGCCAATATCGGTCAAATCTTCCGCTACGCTAATGCTTATTTTGTGACCAAAGCGTTCAAAACCGCGTCCTAACACCAATAAGGGTTGTTGCTGCGGCCCATCCGGGTAATGAAATTGTTTGCTCATGCCAGGCGGCAACCGCTCAAAGGGCAACACAAAATCCTGTAAGGATTTTGAATAGTAGCTGGCATCGTCAATCTGAATGACAAAATAATGGCCGGAAAACTCTTGGCCGTAGACTGTACCCGCATGCGAACTATCGAAGGTCATTTGTCCTTCAGCATTGGGCTGCAGAGTATCCAGCAAGGAATCGCTATCGTGCAGCAAGCGTGTAGTCATCTGCTTTTCTGCCACAGACCGTATTACCCAGTCAGCCGCTAGCCAATGCCCTATAAACACCATGCTTAAAATGATGATCAAGCCGCGATTCAGGCGTTGCCGCAACGAAATCATGCACTTTTGCCAAAAACATAGCCTTGTCCGCGTCGGGTGGCGATCAAATCGTTACCCAATTTGCGCCGCAAGCGGTTGATATACACTTCTATGACGTTGCTCGCCGGGTCGCTATCGGATTCGTAAACGTGTTCGAGCAGGTGGGTTTTGGTCAGCACTTTACCGGGATGCAGCATGAAATAACGCAACAGCCGAAATTCGATAGCCGTCAATTGGGTGCTTAATTCACCGTCTACACTCACGGTTTGGGTGTCTTCATCCAGAGTAATGCCGCTACCGCTCAGTTGCGGCTGCATTCTGCCGTGCAAACGTTTTAATAGCGCTTGGATACGCGCCAACAATTCTTCGATATGAAAAGGCTTGCCCAAATAATCATCGGCACCGGCTTTAAAACCATCGACCTTCTCATGCCAGGCATCGCGTGCGGTTAGCACAATCACAGGCACATGGTTGTCGGTCTGTCGCCAAGTTTTCAGCACTTCGAGACCCGACATTTTGGGCAAGCCTAAATCCAACACGACTATATCGTAATGTTCGGTAGCCCCTAAAAATTCGCCGACTTCCCCGTCAGCCGCCCAATCCACTGCGAAACCAGCTCTTTCCAAATCGGTTTTTAACGATCTGGACAAGCCAACATCATCTTCTACAAGCAATAGCCGCATAATTTTTTCTTAGCAGGTCAAATTTGGATGGACAGTCTTCGCTCATTCTAATGCCTAAATTTTTTGCAGGTAAATTTAAGATTGGTTTCATATCGGCTTAATAGACTGACCTCATATTTAAATTAATATGCTGGAGATGAATTATGAATTCTAAAAATACAGTAGCCGTGTGGGACATTTTAATCCGCATCTTCCATTGGTCCTTAGTTATAGCCTTTAGTTTGGCTTATCTCACCAGTGAAGAAGAAAACATTTGGCACATCTATGCCGGCTACACGGTTTTGGGCCTGGTTATTTTCCGCATCCTCTGGGGAATGATCGGCAGCCGCCATGCACGTTTTAGCAATTTCATCTGTTCGCCCATAAGTGTCTACCACTATATTTGCGAACTGCGCGCTGGCTCCGCCAAACACTATTTGGGACACAACCCGTTGGGTGGCTGGATGGTGGCAGCACTGCTTGCCACGCTCTTGGTTGTCACTATCAGTGGTTTAAAAGTATATGCAATCGAAGAAGGCCGTGGCCCTCTGGCTAGTAATACCGCGACAGTGACTTTGCTCAGCGTCGCCCATGCAGAGGACGACGCAGGTGACAAAACGGAAGAAACGGAAAACCAGGGTGAAGAATTTTGGGAGGAAATTCATGAAGGTGCAACTAACTTCATGTTGGTATTAATTGCCATGCATGTGCTTGGTGTTATTGTCTCCAGCAGAGCACACAAGGAACAGTTAATTAAAGCCATGATTAACGGAAAAAAGTCTATTAAATAACAGCCATAATGTGAAATTTAACACAATTTTAATTTTAAATTCATTTTGCGCTGTTATAAATGCCTCGACTTTTGGTTGCCTAATATTTTGAGATTAACTCTCGGATTTGGGCAACTCGCTACGCGCCTTGCGGCAAAACCAGCTCTACTTTCGATTTTTTAAAAAGCCAAACGATTTTAATTCGGCCTGTTTAGTAATCGTGAATCACCTCTGATGCTGTAGATTCGTCCACCGCCAAGTTTCATTGCTAGTTTAGGTCAGCTTACACTTCACCAACCAACAGGGAATACACAATGAAAAAAATGACTCTCTTATTGCCGTTGCTAGCGCTTGGCTCTACTGCCGAGGCGAGCAACATCAGAGGTTCTTTAGGCAATTTTGACGCAATGAATCATACCGGGGAAATCATCTACGGTATTGAGATAGAATTAGACGATTGTCACAGCAAAGACGTGATTAGCACTTATCCCGGCAATCATTACGGCTATGGAAAAGTGCGCGAAGACCTAAGCGACCCAGCGCATCCTAAAGTATTTGTACGTTACGAGCAGCCTATAGCCAGCGGCGTACAAACAGGCTTTACGAATCCATTACCGGCCGGCAGTTCCCCTTCTTGCTATAACTTGAATTTGAACGTGGGCTGTGAACATTTTGGAGTGCATTTTGCCTATGGAAACGCCAATCCCTATAGTGCGGTTAAGTACAACTGGCTGGTTAAAGATACCAGTGGCAAGGTCGTCGTAGGTCCTTCGCTTCTTATAAGCACGCCCCTTTTTGATTTTACCCCGCCAGTAGTTGGCATTCCCGCACAAGTCGTTGCGACTATTCCTGCCCCCGTCGTTCCACAAGCCGTGGTGAAAGAATTTGGCGAACCTAGCTGGGTTAAGGTCATTAAAACTAAAACGCATAACACCCGGCCTTTGGCGCTGGGTGATCTGATTAGTGATGATCATGATGGCGACGACCTCCCCGACTGGACTAACGGAGAACCTGACGAAGTTGAGTCCGAATGGCATTTACTGCAAACACGGAACGGCACCGACAGCAAAAAAACCGAGTTGACCGGCAAAGCCGAAGATATGGGTGAAAATGGCGACAAAGTTATTACCCGCCGCTATGAGTTTTATGCCTATGTCGGCCCTGCTGCGTCAATAGACAGTGAAAAAGGCGAAGCAATGTGCGACGCCGTTGGTGCGGACGGCGTCTCCGGCTTGGACATCGTGGACGTAACAGACGCTTTAGGCGAAACTCAAAGTTTTGACTGCAGCACGGTGGCCGTCGTTGGTGAATACCTGGGCGCACAAATGACCGAGTTTTTAGCTGTCACACCGTTTAGCATGGTTGATGCCTTACAAAATGGTAGTGTCAATGAGCTATTTCCACAACGGCCAGTCGCTAACGGTGGTAATACACCCTATGTTGTAAACGTTACTACTGGTGCGTTACCAAACGGTTTGACAATAGACACGGATACTGGTTTGTTATCTGGTGTACCGTCAAAAGTCGGTGTGTTTAACTTTACGGTATCAGCAAGTGATACCGATGCCGCTGCGGCTTCAAAAGCCTACAC
>CAIOHN010000157.1 GCA_903858105.1 uncultured Pseudomonadota bacterium
AGTGAGTATTTTAGAATTTGGATAGCCAACGTTTGCCTAAGCATCGTTACCCTGGGTATCTATTCTGCGTGGGCCAAAGTACGGCGCAATCAGTATTTTTATCGACACACTACGCTGGCAGGCGCCGGTTTTGATTATCACGGCGACCCCAAAGCCATATTAAAAGGGCGGATTATCGCTTTTCTGCTGTTTGCCTGTTATAGCGTGGTCGGGCAATTTAATCAGCTTGCCGCCCTGATCATTGTGCTGCTTATCGGTATTTTGATGCCTTGGCTGTTGGTGCGGTCACTGCGCTTCAGACTTTATAACACCAGTTATCGGGGCTTGCGCTTTGCTTTTCATGGTCCTACCGGGCAAGCCTATATCAATTTTTTGCTGTGGCCCTTGTTGGCCGGTTTGACGTTTGGCTTGTTGTGGCCGATGGCCCAGCAGCGGATTGCCCGTTACACCCGTGATAACGCCGCGTATGGCAGTCAGTTTTTCAAATTCAGCGCTGCGGTAACCGCCTATTATGGTATTTATTTGATGACAATATTCATCGGAATATTAGTCTTTGCCGGTCTGATGGGCCTGGTAATGCTGCTGGGTAGCAAGGAGTTGATCGATGTTGAAGCCTCGCAACTGGTAGCGATGAGCGTGTTAATCGCTGCCGTCGGTACCTATCTGGCTTTGTTTTTACTAGCCTATCCTTATGTGGCCGCATGTTTGCAAAACCTGGTATGGAATACCACGCAACTGGGCGAACATCATTTTTTTGCTGACGTCCGTGCCCGTCAAATGCTTAGCATCATGCTCAGCAATGTGTTGTTGACCATCCTGACAGTGGGCATTTACAAACCGTTTGCCGATATTCGTCTGGCACGATACCGGGTAGAGCATATTGCGCTGCTGCCGCATGGCAATATCGACGAGTTTGTCGCCGGTCTGCAAACTCAGGCTTCCGCGACCGGAGACGAAATGGCCGATATGTTCGATTTCGATATTGCTTTGTAGATGCGGGTTGCAGCGGTTTATTACGACGGACAACAGGCGCGGCCGCATCCGGTCACGCTATGCATGGAGGGCGATAAACTGTTGTTACAAGGCCGAGACATTGCCCGGCGCGAAGCCTTGGCCGATCTAAGTATCCCGCCGCCGCTGGGCAATACGCCACGTTTGATTTTGTTCGCCGATGGCGGGCGTTGCGAAATAGCAGATCGGCAAGCCTTCGCGAAACTATTGCCGGATAGCGCAAGCAATCTAGTGACCGGCCTGGAAAATAGCTGGCCTTGGGCCCTGGCGGCCTTGCTGCTGACAGTGGCTTTGGTGGTCGGCGTGTATCTGGCGGGATTGCCGTATGCCGCGCGAGTCGCTGCCGATCATGTGCCACCGCAGTTGTCGGCACAAATTGATGAGCAGTTTTTTGCCAGTCTCGACCAGACGCTGTTAAAGCCCAGCGCCTTGCCCGAGGCCCGACGCATGGCGATTCAACATCGAGTGCAAAGTTTATCCTTGCCGGTCGGCGGCGGCAAACCTGCCAGAATCGAGTTCCGTAGTGCGCCGCAACTGGGCGCCAATGCCTTTGCCTTGCCGGGCGGCAGCGTGGTTCTGCTGGATGAACTGGTTAATTTGGCGGCTAACGATGAAGAAATAATCGCAGTGTTGGCCCATGAAATGGGGCATGTCGCCGAAAAACATGGGTTACGGCAGATGCTTCAAGCCTCGGTAGTCGGGCTGGCGATGACCTGGTATATCGGTGACGTCAGCAGTCTGTTGGCTGCCGCGCCTACCGTGTTGCTGGAAACCCGATATTCGCGGGATTTCGAGCGTCGCGCCGATGCCTTTGCCGTGGATGCGTTACGCGCCAATGCTATCTCGCCCAGTCGCTTGGCTGATATGCTGCAGAAACTGGAAACCGCGCAGCAGGCTAAAAAGCCAGACGACGCGGCTAAATCTGGCAGTGCGCTGGATTATCTGTCCAGCCACCCTAATACCGAGGAACGTATCAACCGTTTGCGGAGTCAGTAGGGTTTTTAAAATTCGATAGGAGAATCAATCCGTATGAAAGGCGTTAAATCATTGCTGTTGACAGGACTGCTGGCAGCCAAGCTTATGACATTTTCTGCTTATGTCCGCGCGGAATCGACAGTGGACTCGCCAAAAATTCATCATCTGGTCGTCGTTTGGCTTAAACAGACCGGTGATGTGGCGCTCCGCCAACAATACATCGAAGCTAGCAAATCCCTAGCGGCATTGCCCGGCGTGTTGGCGTACGACGTGGGTACACCAGCGCTGATTAATCGCGGCCATGCCAATCCGGCTTTAGATGAAAGTTATGATGTTGCCGTGTCTGCTGTTTATGAAAGCCAGCAAGCCTACGAAGCGTTTTTGAAAGATCCAGAGTACATCAGGGTGGCGCAACAAGTACTGCGACCCTTGGTGGATAAATATAAGGTTTACGATTTTAGCGAACGCTAGTGATTAGCCGGTTGTTGCCGGTTTGTGCGCACGCCAGAGCATGCGGCTCAGGGTGTTATCGCGTTGGACATAGTGATGGAACAACACCGCAAGCACGTGCAAACCAATGACGTAATAGCCGACTTCACCGATGGTTTGGTGTATACCCTTGAATAGTTCTGCCAGGTTTTTGTCCTGGGTAAGCAATGCCGGTAAATCCAGACCAAAGAAGGGGATAGGCTTGCCAGCCGCGCTTAAGGTCAGCCAACCCAAGATCGGCATGATTAACATCAAAACGTAAAGAAACAGATGGGCAAAGCGCGCCGCGGCTTGTTGCCAGGCCGGCGGTTCGGGAATGATCACAGCCTTTGGGCCTGATAAACGGTAGGTCAACCGGGGAAGTACCAACAGTAACACTGATAAGCCCAGCATAAAATGCAAGGCTTTCATTGCTTCGCGAGGGTCGCTGCCCTTAGGAAACAAGCCGCGTAGCTCAATGCAGGCATACACGGCGGCTAGCAAGACTGCCATCAGCCAGTGCAGAGCTATGGTCGCGGTACTATAACGAGAAGTAGAGTTATCCAACATCATAAAGCCTCGCTTGGGATAATGCTGTGTTTGTTGCGGTAGGGTCGAATTTATTCGACCCTTTACATTCAGAGAAATAAGCCGATTGGCGTTTCTGGCGACTCAAACTGCCGGAAACGCTGACGCTTATTCCGGCCTACAAGACTTAGGGTGTTATGCGGCTTTGTTCGACTAATTTTTCAGTGCAGCCGCTTCTGCCGCGCGGCGGGTAATTTCCGCCCAATCACCGGCATCGACTAAATCGGCTGGTGCCATCCAGGAACCACCGACGCAAGCCACGTTGCTTAGCGCCAGATATTCGGGCGCATTTTTCGGATTAACGCCACCTGTCGGGCAAAAAGTGACCTGCGGTAGCGGGCCGCCGAAAGATTTCAACATCGGGATACCGCCAGCCGCTTCCGCCGGAAAGAATTTCATCGCGGTAATGCCTTTTTCCAATAAACGCATCACTTCGCTGGAAGTGGCTACGCCGGGCAGGATAGGTACGCCAGACGCGATGGCTGCTGCTATCAGGCTGTCGGTAACACCGGGGCTGACGATGAATTCCGCGCCAGCGGCAATGGCATTGTTCAGCGTTTCGATGTTAATGATGGTGCCGGCGCCGACGATTGCGCCCGGTACTTCAGCTTTGATGCGGCGAATGGCTTCCAGCGCCACCGGAGTGCGTAGGGTAATCTCCAGTACTTTCAGGCCGCCTTCGACCAATGCCCGTGCTAGCGGCACCGCTTGATCGATTTGGTTGATAACCATCACCGGCATGACCGGCGAAGTGTTCATAACTTCTTTAATAGATACGCTCATTTCTTCTTCTCGTTAATTTAAGGTATTGGCTTACACCGTATAGGTTGTCGAGGCGGTTTTGCCGCCATGCCCAGTCCAATCAGTATGGAAAAACTCGCCTCTGGGCTTGTCGGTACGCTCGTAGGAATGTGCGCCGAAGTAATCCCTTTGTGCCTGCAACAAATTGGCTGGCAATCTTTCGGTACGGTAGCCGTCGAAATAAGCCAGGGCAGACGAGAACGCCGGTGTTGGAATACCCAGTTTTATGCCCAGAATCACCGCTTCGCGCCAGCCTTCCTCAGCCTGCTTCATGGCATTGACAAAGAAATCGGCCAGCAACAGGTTTTCCAACTCAGGGTTTTGCTCGTAAGCCTGTTTTATGTCATTTAAAAATTGGCTGCGAATGATACAGCCGCCACGCCACATCAAGGCAATATCGCCATAATTCAGCGCCAGTTTGTATTCTTTCGCCGCTTCGCGCATCAGACGAAAGCCTTGCGCATACGAGATAATTTTGGAGGCATACAAGGCTTGGCGGATGGCCTGGATCATCGCTGCTTTGTCGCCACTAAACGCTGTGCTGGTTTTTGGCAGGGCTTTTGCCGCTCTGACGCGTTCGTCTTTTTGTGCAGACAGACAGCGAGCGAATACCGATTCACCGATCAAGGTCAAAGGAATACCCAAATCCAGCGCATTGATGCCTGTCCATTTGCCGGTGCCTTTTTGGCCGGCAGTATCCAGAATGCTGTTCAGCAAGGGTTGGCCGTTGTCTTCTTTGTAAGCCAGAATATTGGCTGTGATTTCGATCAGATAAGAGCTTAATTCGCCTTGGTTCCACTCGGCAAAAATGGCTTGCATCTCGTCAGTGCTTAAACCCAAGCCTTCGGACAACAGTTGGTAAGCTTCGCATATCAACTGCATGTCGCCGTATTCGATACCGTTATGTACCATTTTGACATAGTGACCGGCACCGTTATCGCCCACCCATTCGCAGCACGGGTCGTTGTTGACATGCGCGCTGATGGCCTGAAAAATCGGTTTAACCGCTGGCCAAGCTGCGCGGTTGCCGCCGGGCATGATCGACGGGCCGTTTCTGGCACCTTCTTCGCCACCGGATACGCCAGTGCCGACGTAGAGCAGACCTTTTTCTTGCAAATATTGGGTGCGGCGGTTGGTATCGGTAAACAACGAATTGCCACCGTCGATAATAATATCGCCAGCCGATAATAATGGCAGCAGATCTTCTATGTACTGATCCACAACCGATCCGGCCTTGACCATCAGCATGACTTTACGCGGCGACTCCAGACTGTTCACCAACTCTTCCAGCGAGTGCGTACCCACTACTAGAGTGTCTTTAGCCGGGCCTTCCAGAAACTCATCAACTTTGCTGGTGGTGCGGTTAAATACCGCCACTTTAAAGCCATGATCATTCATGTTCAGAACCAGATTCTGACCCATTACCGCCAAGCCGATTAAACCGATATTTGCTTTCATATTCGCCTACTGTAAAACGTTGTTAGTCGTAAGTTCGTTGCAATGCAGGCAGTGTTGTGCCTGACTGCCATTAAGTTAAGGAAAATGCCCTATACCCGGTACGCAGGGATAGTTTTGGGCGAGGGGAACAGAGTAAAGTTTTTTTCCCTTATTTATCCCCCTCACCCTAACCCTCTCCCGGAGGGAGAGGGAACCCAAACTTAATGGTGGTGAGTGTAACGCCTGCAATGAAACTATTTGCATTTCAATCGATTCAATCGACGAAAAATAAGTTGGTCGCGCCAGTTTCAGCAGACGATGCCTGGGCGCGCATCGCGCCGAACAGCTCGCGACCCATACCAAAGTGGTGGCCTTTGGCGCTGTTTTCGGTCGGCACCCGTGCGTCAAATTCGGCTTGATCCACTTGCACATTCACTTCGCCGGTTTGGGTGTTCAAGACAATGATATCGCCGTCGTGGACTTTGGCCAGCGGGCCGCCGTCAATACATTCAGGACACATGTGAATCGCCGATGGCACCTTGCCGGACGCGCCGGACATACGCCCGTCAGTGACCAGCGCCACATGAAAGCCGCGGTCTTGCAATACGCCCATCACCGGCGTCAGTTTGTGTAATTCCGGCATGCCGTTGGCTTTGGGGCCTTGAAAACGCAATACCACGATCACGTCTTTTTCCAGTTCGCCGCGCTTAAAGGCGGCAACCACGTCCAACTGATCATCAAACACCCTGGCGGGTGCGGTGACCACTTGGTGTTTTTCCGCCACCGCAGAAATTTTGGATACGCCGCGACCCAGGTTGCCGTGCATAACATGCAGACCGCCGCCGCTGGCGAACGGTTGTTCTACAGTGCTGATTACTTCAGGATCGAGCGAACTGCTTGGGCCAGCTTCCCAGCGCAATTGTCCGTCTTTAATCACCGGCACTTGGCTGTATTGCGCCATGCCGCGTTGGTCGCCCACGGTCAAAATATCGCCATGCAACAAGCCGTGGCTGAGCAGTTCTTGAATCAACAAGCCCATGCCGCCAGCACTTTGGAACTGATTGACGTCAGCCGGGCCGTTCGGGTAAATCTTGGTCAGCAGCGGGATGGCTTTGGATAGATTATCAAAATCGTCCCAGTTAATGATCACGCCAGCCGCGCGGGCGATGGCGACCAAATGCATGGTGTGATTGGTGGAACCGCCGGTAGCCAGCAAGCCGATAATGGCATTGATGATGGCTTTTTCGTTGATCATATGACCAATCGGTCTAAAGTCGTCACCCAGCGCCGTAAACTTCAACACCTGTTTGGCGGCGGCTTTAGTCAGTTCCTCGCGCAATGGCGTGTAAGGATTGACGAAGGAACTGCCCGGCAAATGCAGACCCATGATTTCGACCATCATCTGGTTACTGTTGGCGGTGCCGTAGAAGGTGCAGGTGCCTGGGCTGTGGTAAGACTTGGATTCTGATTCCAGCAGCTCTTTTTCGCCAATTTTGCCTTCGGCAAATTTTTGGCG
>CAIOHN010000158.1 GCA_903858105.1 uncultured Pseudomonadota bacterium
CGTCTCGCCACCTTGCCCAACCGCTAATACGCCGGGAATATTCGCAGGAAAACCGCCTGCTTGGTTTTTGCCGGGTACGGCGGCAATGACGATGATGCCCTTACTCAGCGCTTTTTCGATCAACATCTTCAACAGCGGATCTTCCGGGCCGCTCAAACTGAGATTGATGATCTGACTGTGCATACGAATTGCCTGATTAAGGGCTAAAGCCAGTGTAAAGCTGTTGCAACGCGCCGCCAACGAGCTCGGTTGATCCGGCCAACAAGCACGAAATGCCATTATTTCGGCTTCCGGTGCGATGCCGGCGATGCCGATGCCGTTGTTCGGCCGCGCCGACAATACCCCGGCAACGGCGGTTCCGTGTTTGTCGGCTAGATTGTGGTCGCTGGGTTTCGGCGCCATGTTTTCGGAATAGTTGATTTGGCCTTTCAAATCCGGGTGGTTGAGATCAACACCGGTATCAATCAAGGCTATCTTGATGCCGTGACCCGTGGCTTTTTTGTGCCATTCGGCAATGCTCAAGGCATTAAAGGCGATCTGCAAGGGCAGATAAGGGTCGCTATAAGCCGCTTGCGTGCTAGGTGGCTGTTCAGCTAACGCT
This sequence comes from uncultured Pseudomonadota bacterium, assembly GCA_903858105.1. GTDB lineage: Bacteria > Pseudomonadota > Gammaproteobacteria > Methylococcales > Methylomonadaceae > Methylomonas. Next base: position 602 of record CAIOHN010000158.1, read on the forward strand.
TGAAAGCTTTGCATAAGTTGTACCGAGCTGACATCGTAATCGTCTTGCAATGTCACGATAACTTGGTTGACCGCTAAGGATTCGGGTACTTCATACACTACGCAGTTAACCCCCAACTCAGTCACGGGCCATTGTGCGATTAGTTGCAAACGGTATCGGTCTGCCAGTTGCTGGGCGATATGCTCGCTCCAGGCCGAGTTGCTATATGAGCCGCGCACACGGTATTGATCCTGACTGTTGCCGTGTAAATCGCGATTAATGGTGCGGTCTACAAAGGTCACTAGCAAGCGGCGTTCCTCAGTGGTAGTGCTATCGCCAAGTCGAGAATAGTCGGTCTGGTTAGTGCACCCTATGCTTAACGTAATCGATATAAATAGCGTGGCGAGGTGTATTAATCTCATGGCTGCAGTACAGGCTCGGCCAACAGTACATCCTGACGACTGCGCAACATGGCGAGAGATTGTTCCAGGTTTGGCTTGCCATCCTGGGTATTCAGGCGAACGGTAAATGCACCCACGCTATTGGCTTCGCCCACCCGTTCAGCCTGCAACGCCGTCAGCAGGTTGGTGATATCCGTGTCAGAGGCTGATTTTGCGAACACCACGCGCAATTCTGTTGCTTGGCTTGCTGCGGGTTGGGCAGCTGATAAAGTGTAGTACGCGCCATCGGTCGGCACCGGCATAATACGCCAGCCGATCGGTAGTAGCGCCAGCAATAGCGACGCCGCCATTGCATAACGAAAACCATTGTGTTTGACGTAGCAACTCAATCGGTGGCTTAGTGGTGGTTGTCTGGCAGAACGTGAGACTACCGGGATAGTAAGGCGAGATTGGAGTTTACCAGTTAAACTGGCAAAAGAGGTTTCCGCCGCGACGTCAAGATCGGAACTCTTAATGACCGCATTGGCCAGCTTGCGTAAACTGACCAATTCTCGGCGACAAAGCAGGCAATGCCGAATGTGTTTATCTACCATCAGGCGATCATGTGCTTGCAAGCTTTGATTAATATACCAAGGCAATAGCAGCTGAATCTGTTGGTGTTGATCTTGATCGTTTGAGGTGGTGGTATTCATGGGCTTAATTCCCCTTTGCCTGTGCAAATGCATGCAGTTTTTTGCGGGCATGGAACATGCGGGTTTTAACAGTGTTTTCCGGACAATCAAGGATGGTGGCGATCTCCTGATACGGCAGGCCGTGATAAAAGGTCAGTTCGATTACGGCCCGTTGATCGACCGGCAAACTGTCTAGCGCCTGATTGAGCCAATCTTGATTTTCGATATTTTCGGCCAGATTCGCCATAGGGTCGCCCAGTATCTCGCTGAATTCGTCAATATCAATATCGCTGCTACGTTTACCGGCTTTAGACAGGGCTTTTAGTGATTTATGGTAGGCAATGCCAAACACCCAGGTCGAAATTTTACTGTCGTAATTGAAGCGCTGGGGTTGCTCCCAAACCAGCAACAAGGTTTCCTGTATCAATTCTTCTATGTGTTCAGAGTCGCGGGTGGTGCGTAAAATAAATCGAAATAAGCGGGGGTAGTAAACTTTATAAAAGGCTTCGAACGCCAGCGTATCCCCTTCGACTATACGCTGGAGCAACGCATATTCATCGATTTTATTTTCAGTCTTATTTGGCATGGGCGTTGAATTACGTACTGTACGCAGCATAATTTAACCTTTCTCATCACAGATTATTGATATATTACTATCTGTATTCCGCTGACAGCGTAAAAGGTTCAATCGTTTTAAAAATATTTAAAATCCAAGTGTGATAGAGAATAAATATTTGTTGTCCTGCGGCCGGGGGTAAAACTCGTCATGATGATCTTCGATGCCTTCATGAGGATCAAGAGCAACGTCCACATAGCGAAAATCAACAGATACATAACTCGTCAAAAACCACGACACGCCAGCATTCCAGTAGAAGTAATCTTGACCCAACAGACCACCTGCTTGGCTATATCCCAAACCGGCGGAAAATTGCAGGGTATCCAATATGTCGCGCCGATAGTTTAGTTCGTAATTGAGAACATCCGTTTGGCGTTGATAAGCATTGGGCGCGATGGATACTCGGGCGCTCAACCAGTCTTGATAATGTGCAGATGCGTAGAATTCGGCGTAATCGGCGGCATGATTGAATATTTTGTTGTCGTATATGTAACCACTGACCGATAACTCAGCCCGCAAATCAGTTGTTACCGGCCAACTCCAGCCCACATGGGGTTTGATTTCAATTGACGCCCGATCGGCATTTTTATAGTCGTCAAAGCGAACCTGAGATAGGCTTAGCCCCCCAAACCAGCCGCTATCGTCTTGATAATCGATATGGCCTTGCACAAGTGGGTTACCGCGATTCTTGGAATATCCTCGATAAATATAATCACTTAAAAAATTGACGCTACCATGCCAGTCGGCTTGAGCCGGACGGGCACTGGACAATAGGCTAATTAGCGCAATTGACAAGCAAAGCAAGCCTTTGAGAAAAATGTTCGAAACTCCATCTAGGGTGACGAGGCTATCATCCGCAATCATTCCATCGCAGACAATGTAGTGCGCCGTACATTATTTCCTAGTTGGACTAAACCTTCAACCAATTCTCAGAACAAAACTGCTACAACACTTGTAAGATTCTGATTTGGCTTAATTACTCCTCTCCCTAAGGACGTTATTGTAAATGCCTCCTCTCCTTGCGGGAGAGGGGAATATAACCGATGAGCTATTGTTTCATCCTAACCTTCTCCCGGAGTACCCACAGGGCATAAAGCAGAAGGGACTGATCGGCTTTTACGACAACCTCCCAAGCAAGAAGAGGACTATTGATTATTATCAGTACTGGTTAAGGAAAAGCAGTTCTAACTTCGCAATTGGTGGCGGTATCCGTGCCCGACCCACCATTACAGCTATCCGTTCCAGTCTCACCGTTGATGGTATCGTTACCAGCGTCACCTTTTAAAGTGTCCTGGCCCGCACCGCCACAGATGATGTCATTGTCGCTACCACCGCTAATGGTATCGTTACCGCTCAGACCGTGGATAATGTCTCGGCCTTTGGTGCCAGTAAGAATATCCGCTCCCGGTGTGCCGACAATCGTGGGTTTTAAGCCGTTACAGAGTAATGCTTGAATCGTGACGGTTTGGGTTACGCTGTTGTTAGCTAACTGGCCATCTATTTGATCAGCCACTACGTTAACTGTGTTGCTTAAAGTACCAGCTACGCTAGGAATAGCTTTGACTGTAACCGTAGTGGCTGCGCCGCTAGCCAGACTGCCAAGATTGCAGGTAATCACGCCACTTATCGGCGCGCCACAACTGCCTTGCGAAGCGCTTGCTGTGATTGAAGTCAATCCAGAAGCAGGTAGCGTATCGATTAGCTTAACCCCTGTGGCATTGATTGCACCGTTATTGCTAACAGCAATCGTCCAACTCAGACTGTCACGCGCCATAGCCGGAGTCGGTGTTGTGGCCTGGCTTACAGCCAGATCCACAGTCGCCACAGCCAGCTCAAAGGCACCAATATCGCATTGCGTTCCTTGTGGGCGAGCTATGCCGCGTTGATCACGGTTATTTACCAAGGCATTAGCGCAAATGTTGTTATCGCCGGCATCAATAGCCTCGCTACCGGCAAGTAGGGATAAGGTTTGGGTAGGGCCACCGTTGCTCGCCAGCGTAGGGTTAATCAGTGTGCTGACATCAACCCCAGTGATATTGCCGTTGTTGCCATTCAGAAGCTGAGGCAGTCCTAAACCATTCCATCGGTAATAAACCAAATTATCGCCGATCAAATTATAACTGGCAGTGTCAACCGAACCGCTAATATCGGCTGCGCCCACATCGGCTGTATTACCCGCCACAATGCTATTATCCAGATTGAGTGTGCCGGAATTATCAATACCGCCACCTGCATCTTCCATCGCGCAAAAAAATCCTGGCGGACAAACCGGCAGTTTTACATTGTTACCGACTATCGTGCTGTTCACGATATTGGCACTGATACCGAGGTTTCTAATCGCACCGCCGAAAACCGAGCTGTTGCCCGAGAAGGTGCTGTTTACAACAGTAAGCTTACCGCCTGGGTTTGCCAGGGTACGATCAGCATAGTTAGCAATGCCGCCGCCGGTGCGGGTGGCCGTATTGCCGGTGAAGGTACTGTTGACGACATTAAGGTTACCGAACTGGTTATAAACACCCCCGCCTTGCGGATCAGCATATCCATTTGCCACCGTTAAATTCTTTAGCGTGAGTGTGGCACCTGGGTTCACCAGCAATACACGCACACTATAGTTTCCGCTTAAAATAACGTTGCGACCGATGCCGTCTATGGTCAGGCTATCGGCGTCGCTGATACCAAGCGTACTACCCAGCACGACAGTACCGTTGACGCTGAACGTAATGGTATCGATGCCGGTTCCCGCGGCGCAATCCAGACCCGTGGTATCTATATCCGCATTGGCGTTGGCAATCGCTTCCCGCAAAGTGCACTTGCCATCGCTTGGCAAGACGGTATCTGTTATGTCGTTGACACTGAGGTTGTTAGCCCAAACTGGCACCGATAACATGGTTAGAGCCGCGACTAAAGCGGATAAGATGGGCTTTTTGTAAGGTGTCATCAGTGGTTTCCTTTACGGTTTTTTATAATCATTTGCGGTGTATTCCTACGAATCAGCTAAAAGTTCAATACCCTAGAAATTTTGACTGTATTCACTGATATTTAAGGCGAGAAACTTAGTGACATTGGAATTTATACTGGCCACGCCAACTCATGCGGACATCATAGGCTCACTGGTTATCCAGCTTACACAGGAAATCTGTGAGCGCACGAATTCGCAACATTTCGACATCAATTTAGAAGGCACAGTCCGGCGATGTGAAGCATTATTGGCGGCAGGGCACTACGCCGCTATTATTGGCTGGTCGGGTAATATCCCCATTGCCGTTGCTACCATCGCTGAGACATTTGCACTATATGCGGGAGGCAAGATCGGCTTGATTCAAGAGTTTTATGTGCTCCCGGAGTATCGGTCTTCAGGCGTTGGGGCGATGTTGCTTGAACAGGTTCGGCATTATGGACAAAAGCAAAATTGGTCGTGTAAAGTGGACCCCACTGTCCAGACAAATTATTACTCAGTTTAAGATAGAGCCCTGTTCATACTCCAGCTGAATGGCGCTGTCCCCATTTTTCTACACAAGAACTGACGCTTCCGTCGCCTCGTTAAATTTATCCACAATC
>CAIOHN010000159.1 GCA_903858105.1 uncultured Pseudomonadota bacterium
AGCTCTCAAGCCAGAAAAATTAAACATTTAAATTCAAAGGCTTCGAGAGGTGGGGGCTCAGCTTTTCAGGTATTTTGATTTATGCGGATTTAGTGCAGTAAAAGCTAAAAATGTGGTCAGACAATTAGAAAAAAATTGCAGTGAATGGTGTAGAATCAAGCATCGGCTGAATCGTAAATTAAGCTAAAGCCAGCCACTAAAATTTAATGGGAGTCGACGATGGAAATCAACACTGCATACCCAAAACAAACCAACTTATCTGTTAGCGATTGGAAGATTGCTGTTGCCGATGAACTTGAGCAGAGCAAAAAGTTAAGCCCACTCAAAAGCATTATCGAAAAGCCCGAGTCAGACAATAGCGATAAAATTAGTTTATCAGCCGAAGCCTTGAGTCTGGCCCAACCGGTTAGTCAGCGAACGGTTGCCAGCGCGGCACCAATAGACAATCGGGAGCAGGCTCAACAAGTGCTTGGTCGATTGGTGTCGGATATTCAGGCCAATCCAAGGCAAGCGCAAAACATCTACAGTACCAGGCTGGGCGGAGGCGTCGGTTCTTTGTTGAGCTAGGCTTTGTAGGGCGTATGAAGCTTTGCTTATTCGCCCTATAAACTATACTGCGTAACGGGCTAATATGGGCGAAGTACGATCTTATCGACCAGGTCAACGCTTAGATACATCGCATCCTCGCTGTTTGCAACGATTGCCGCCCAGTAACCTGCCAAGCCCAAGTCTGTGCCTGGCAAACCAGGAATATAGCAAGTCAAATAAGCTGCGAAGTACCGGCCAGTCAGTTGCTGCCATTAACCACCCCAAACCTAAAGCGCGATACGCTGCGCGGAACACCGGCATGCCTTTTACAATCTTGCCGTCAGGGTAAAAGCCATGAATTTCTGCCATAAGCTCGGCGTGGGATTTACCGTAAGCACCTGGGTCGAACTCTGTCGCGTTTATATCCTGAAAGCCCAGCTTACCGAGTTTATTTTTCCACCGAAGCCAGCCCACTTCCTTTTGACAGATCGGGCAATCGCCATCGTATAGCAGGGTAAACTCGGGTTGTGTGTTCATGGTCGTCCAATAATCTTGGTTTGGACGTTTAATTTGCCACGATTTTGAAAGGACGCGCTAAAAAGTTGAGATTTTGCGGTTGGAATTTTGCGTGTGTTGTTTATCTCACTGGCGTTTAAAAGTTGGCAAACCGACAGCAAAATCCAGGCCTGCGAGGAACAGGCACAATGCCTTGGGCAGGCACAAGGGCTGCCCCTACTGCGGGTGGAGTGGTTGGTGGATGGCTATATTCAAACAGATTCGCAGCGAGGACTATCTCAACAGTGCCGATGTTGTGAATACAACGGTAGGGGCAACCCTTGTGGTTGCCTTGGGTCTCTCCGGATCATCTGAGACACCATTAGTCCTGGGTGCAAGCGAGAACGTCGGGTCGACACAAGACCTCGGGCAGGCGTAGGCGTATTGCGCCGCATGGAATTGCCGCAGAAAGTCATTGAAAAATTATGAATATTAGTTGTGTTCGGCTCTAACCCAGCAGCGCCTCAAACGCCTCAATCGGTACCGGTCTGCCCAGCAGATAGCCTTGATAGGCGTGACAGCCGTATTGCTTAAGTAGCGCCAGTTGTTCCTCGGTTTCCACGCCTTCGGCGATAACTTCCAGCCCCAGGTTTTGCGTCATACCGATGATGGTCTGCACGATCACTGCGGCATTGGGGTCGCGGGTGATGTCGCGAACGAAACTTTGGTCGATCTTGAGTTGATCAAGCGGCAGGCGTTTCAGATAGGCTAAGGACGAATAGCCGGTGCCAAAATCATCCAGCGAGAAGCGGATGCCTAAATTTTTCAGCGATTGAATTTTTTGGATCACTTCTTCCGCGCTATCCAGAATCACGCTTTCGGTTAATTCCAGTTTTAACAAGGCGGCGATCGCATCATATTGCGCTATGACGTTGCAAACCTTGGCGACAAAATCAGGATGATGAAATTGTATGGCGCTGACGTTTACGGCTAATTGCAGATGACGCATATGCGGATCTTGTTGCCAGGCATTGAGTTGTTCGCAGGCGGCGCGCAGCACCCAGTCGCCAATCTCGACAATTGCCCCGGTTTCTTCTGCCAGCGGGATAAATACAGCCGGGGATACCATGCCACGCTGCGGATGGATCCAGCGTAACAATACCTCGGCGCCGGTTATATGCTTGTGATCGTTGGCTTGTAATTGATAATACAGCTGGAATTGCTGGCGAGGCAGGGCCAGTGCTAAATCCGTTTCCATTTCCAGCCGGGTCATGATGACGGCCTGGATTTCTGGATCAAAAAAGCGGATGGTATTGCGGCCGGCAATTTTGGCTTGATGTACCGAGGTTTCGGCATTTTTTAATAAGCTTTCCAGGCTGTCCAGATGAGCGTGGAACAAACTGATGCCAATGCTGAATGTCGCTGAGTAGCTGCGGCCGTCGAGTTGGTAGGGCAGGCTGAGTTCTTGCTGGATTTTCTGCGCAACTTGCTCGGCCTGCACCGCAGCTTCGCTCTGCGCTGCAGGCAGCGGCCAGATCAGCAGCATAAATTCATCACCAGCAAAACGCGCCACCGTATCGCCTGGTCTGACGCAGTGCTCCAGTCTGCGGGCTGTTTCAATAAGAATCTGATCGCAGGCTTCATAGCCGTTAATGTCATTAAGCTGCTTGAAGTGATCGACATTCAGTGTCAGCAGCGCGCCATATTGACCGTTGCGAACCCCCATCGCCATCGATTGCTGGATGCGATCCAGTAACAAGCCACGGTTGGGCAAATTGGTCAGTGCATCGTGCAGGGCAAGAAAGTAAGCGCGGGTTTTGGCTTGCTGTCTGTCCTGCATCAGTTGCGAGGTGCGTTCATCGTAGTGGCGACACAACAAAATTGCGTGAGCCAGATGAGCCATGATCGGCTCGAACATTTGCGTGAGCGGCAGCGTGGTCTCCGGCATTCGCGGGGCCATCAAAATCACAACCCCCAATTTGCCGATAGGTAAGCGCAGAAACGCTTGATAGTGACCCTGGGTTGCCGGAATGGCTGCCAGGAGCGTGTCTTGAAAATCTTCCTTGGCCGCATTTCCCAGGATCAGTGCCTTGGGTAGCGCCAGTTGTTTGCCGATTTGCTTGATAAGTTTGTAATCGCCAACCGCTGCATCCAGTGTTGTGGTTAATACTGGTGCATCGGTATCGTCGGATGTTGGCAGATCCAGGCAGATAAAACCGGTAGGAAATGAGGTGTAATACAACAAGCGTTGCAGGGTGCGGGTTAGCAACGGCCCTACACTGATCTCGCCGCCGATAGTCAGCGCCATTTCGTAAAGAATGGGAATGACCTCGTCGCGATTCACGCCGGATTTCCCCAGCCGGTCGTAACCAGTGTGGCATTTTGGAACAAGGGATAACCCCATAAAGTCGATCCGCCTATTTCGCCCAGTGCCAGCGCGCCAGCTACGGCTGCCGGTTGGGTCAGTTGGCTGAATGCGCTCAATTCAGCCGAGGCCGCAATATCGCCGAGATGTTGTCGCCGACCGGCACAATAAAACAGTAGCAGTTCCATTCCGCTCGGATCGCCTTGTAATTGCGTCAAGCCGTGCTGCAAGGTTTTTAGTGTGGTCAGCGAATCGACCTGCGGTGCCGCGAGTAAGGCCAGCATGGCATGCGGCGGTACTTCGCCCACGCAAAACAGCGCGTTATCGTCATCCAGAATCACCGGAATCCGCACCAGCACACTGTGATTGGCCCTGAGTATGCCAAATGGAAAGTGCACGGCGTATTGGTAAAAGTTTTCGCGGTTTATTTCCACGCCAAATTCTGTGCGCACCAACTCCTGATACACCTCAAACGCCGGACGCCAGTCAATTTGAATGATGCGGTTGCCGTCCGTTGAGGTGGCGGGCAATGAATGTTCCTGGAGTTGATAGCCATGCTCCAGAATCGCACCTTGATGAGGCTTAAGTAATATGACCAGTACCCCATTGCTAACGACTCTTTCGCCATCAAACAGGCACGGCATCGGTTGAAATGTCTCGCTACCGGCATTCGCACCGGCATATTGCACCCGGTTGGCCAGGCGCAGATAAATTTCGTCGAGCAACGTGCTAATGTTGGGCAACATGGCGTCCAACAGCAGAAACAGGGTGGCCGGAATCTCGTCATCCAGGTGGCGGGTAACGTCCGCAGCAATCAGCTCCGCAGTGTGAGCGGCGCCCTTGGCATCGACCGGCAGATTGTCATGTAGCGATACATCAGGCATGTTATCGAAACGTAAAATGCAAACGCCGGTCTGACGAAATTCGCTGCCATAAATCAGTTGCGGAAAAATTGCGCCACAGAGCGGGATTTGGTGGCGATGGCAATACGATTGTAGTACGGGGAGTGCGTCTTTTTCAGCTTCTGGCAGCATGATAAGCAGTCCCATCAGCGGGTGTTGCAGACGCCAGTTCGACAACTGGTGGCCAATCGCTTGCATGTCAATTGAGGGGAAGTAAATCATGCTCCCTTCAGTCATTTTCCCCGCTCCAGAATCTACAAATTAATAGGCATTTATACCTAATAAAATCAAAATGTAAACCGTAATGGCGGGTAGTGCAGGGCAATCGCGCTTAAAATCGTTTGAAAATAGAAACAAAATAAGGTAGTAGCTGTATCTATTTGATTTCCAATGCCAACAAAGCCAACCGCCTCGATACCGCATCATTTCTCCGCC
>CAIOHN010000160.1 GCA_903858105.1 uncultured Pseudomonadota bacterium
GTATTAAGAACCCATGGTACACTGGCGGCGGCGAATTTAGTGGCGGAAGCGAATTGGTATGGGATACCGATTTGTCGTTTGAAGGATTTGCCGGTACCGTTCGGCATCGTCTAGGCGGGTCTGATAGTCTGATGGCTGCTGGCGATCAATCTAGATCGGTGTTTTTCACTGTCGGTGGCTTTCCTTTGGCGGAAAACGCATTTAGTAACGATAAATGGATGTTTGGCGGCCAGGCTGGCGTGGATTGGGGCTTTGTCAACCAGGATAGCTTGAAAGTGGGCGCGGCTTATTATGACTATGTCAATTTGCAGGCTACGCAAAACACCACGACCTCAGGGACTTGCGATACCAATAACCGTGCCAATACTGCGTCTCGGCCAGAATTTTTGCAAGGTGGCAACACCTTGGCGACTATCTGTAAGGAGGGTAGCAGAACTACTCCAGGGACTTTGCCGGCTATGGTGGGGTTGGCCTCTGACTTTAATATTGTCAATCTGAATGCCTCCTACGATATGGCTTTATTCGCGCCGTACCATCTGCGATTTAGCGGCGATTACGCACAAAATTTAGGTTTTGACAAAGCTCAAGTCAGTCGCTTGTACGGTGCCAACGTCGATCCCAAAACCACAGCCTGGCAATTCCGCGCAGATTTTGGCTGGCCGAAAGCCGAGGTTCCAGGGCATTGGAACGTATTTGCAGCTTATAAATACGTTGGTCGCGATTCGGTATTGGATGCCTTTACCGATTCAGACTTCCATCTGGGCGGCACCAATGTTAAAGGTTGGTTCATCGGCGGTAACTACGGCTTGATGAAAAATGTCTGGTTGACGGGGCGTTGGTTAACTGCCGACATGATTACCGGCCCGGCTTGGGGTGTAGACGTACTGCAGCTCGATGTCAACACGCAATTTTAAGTGGGTGTAGTGATGAACATAACAGGCATTGTCTTGATATTATCAGCTTTGTTGGTGGCCGGTCTGCCGACCACCAGTTTACAAGCCGCCCCACGCGAAGCTGGCAAAAACGATGCTGCAGTGCTAAAACTGCAAGCCATGGTAAAAAGCCTGACGGCCGAGCGTGATGCAGCTAAAGCGGAATCGAGCAAACTGGCCGAAGAGCTAAAACAAATGGAGCAACTAAAGAAAGATCACTCGGCTGCGGTGGCCGCCAAGGAGCAAATCAGCAGCGAGTTGTCGGCGCAGAAAAACGCCAATGGTGAAGCGCGGGAGCGATTGGAAAAAACCAATGCCAGATTGGCGGAGGCGTTTGAAAAAAATAAGGAAGTCAGTCAGGCCAAAGCTGATTTAAATGCGCAATTGGTGGCATTGAATGGCAAACAGCAAGCGACTGAGCAACAATTAGGCGTTTGCGGCCAGCATAATCTTAAGTTGGTGCAGTCAGCCCAGGAATTGCTGGATCGTTACCAGAAAAAGGGCACGGTAGCCGCGTTATTGCAAGACGAACCGCTATTGCAATTTCAAAGCGTGGAGATGGAAGACATTGCTCAACAGTACGCGGATAAAATTGCGGCTAGTGAGTATAAAGCGCCGCTGGTTGAGGCTACACCCGCCAATTAGCAGGCAGCATCTCTAAATAAAGGCAAATAAAAAAGCCGGGTAGTCCCGGCTTTTTTGTTTAATGCACTAAGGCAATTCCAAACTAATGGATTAGGCTGTGTCTTGATTATAATCTTTATTGGCGGGTCTCAACGTCGCGCCATGCCTCAACAGCAAATAATGCCAGCTCTTTTATCAGGCCGAGCATAAAACGCGCAAGCCCATAAAACAAACCGGCCAATATTAGTACTGCTAATATTTGCATAATACCTCCCCTAACAATCGTTGTTCTCTAGCAGTTTGCCAGTTTCGTTATAAAACTCAATAGTACCTGGTGCACTGTTTTGGGGCCTTGTGATTAGAAAGGCAGCATAAAACCACTTAAAACAAATCCTTGTAAAAGATTGTTAAAGTCAATTAAATTTTAATAAAAGCCAATTATTGGCTCGCTGTGACGCTATTTGGGGCAGGAGTAAGCTGATTCTTACACTATAATTTGCTGAATGATGCTTAGCGTGATACGGAAATCGTTGATTTTTCGGCGGTGGTAGCACTGCCAAAAGCGCAGACGCTGGCGCAGTGGCAAGAAATGCAGTTAGGGCAGAGCAAACCCAACCAAAATTTGGGTTTCACTCATGCGTTTAAAAATGGGCTGCTGACTAAAGCCGCAGCAATGTCTTTACAAGGCCATAGCGACTGGCTCAGCTCAGCGCCAGTTCGTGTTCATCCAAAAGCCGTTCTGTCACAGTAACATCAAGGTTGATGACTTGTACTGCGCGTGGTTTATCTGACAATAATTGGCGAACTTCAGTCGGTATTACGTAGTCCATCCCGGCATGTAATTCGTCAGATTCAAGTTCAGCATCGGCAAAGCCCGCTTGGGTCAATTCTTTAATCCAGTTCAGCATAAGCACACCCTTAAATAACTGTAAATTGAGCTAAAAGTGTAAAGGCCGCGTATGACATAAACATGACTATCGCTCAGGATCGCTCCAGCCGCCGCCCAAAGCCTGATATACCGCTGTTAATGCGGTGGCTGTAGTGGTTTGGCTTTGCGCCAACTGGCTTTGGTCTTGCAATAAACGCTGTTCTGCGTCCAATACCGTTAAAAAGTCTGATACGCCTTCCTGATAGCGCAAATGCGCCAAGCGACTGGCTTGCTCGCTGGCTGCCGCTGCCGTCGTCAGCGAGGTTCGTCTTGCCAACTCTTGCCGGTAGATGACCAAGCTGTTTTCGGTTTCTTCCAGAGCCGTTAAAACCGCTTGTTCGTAACTTGCCAGGCTAGCTTCGGCGCGGGCGTCGGCAGCTTTGATGCGCGCGTAAACCCGGCCAAGGTCAAAAGCAGCCCAGCTTATTTTTGGGCCCACCGAATAAGTTTCGGAGCCCGGTGCCACAATACCCGACAACGTGCTGGCTTCCAGCGAAATACTGCCGACGAAGGTCACGCGCGGGAATAAATCGGCGGTAGCCACGCCGATGCGAGCGGTAGCAGCGGCTAAATTGTGTTCAGCGATGCGAATATCCGGGCGGCGGCGTAGTAATTGTTCCGGGCTGCCGATCTGGATATTGTCCGGGGCTTTGGGTAGCGGCAAGGTGGGTGACAAGCTTGCGGTGAGCGCATCAGGCATTTGTCCGCTCAATACGCTTAAGCGATGCATAGCCTGACTAATCGCGCTTTGTATGCGCGGAATAGTCGCTTTAGTGCTTTCCAGTTGCGCCAAAGCCCTGGAGGTATCCAGTTCAGTGCCACGGCCATTGTCGAGTTTGACTTGCGTCAGTTCCAGGGTTTGCCTTTGATTGTCGGCATTTTTTTCCGCGACCGCCAATTGGTTTTGCAGGCCGCGCAACTCAAAATAATTTCTGGCCACTTCGGCGATCAGGCTGATGCTGACATCACGCAACGTCGCTTCCTGCGCCTGCACTTCATCATTGCTGGCTTCCACGTTGCGCCGCACCCGGCCAAAGAAATCAAGCTCCCAGGAGGCGTCGAAACCGGTGTTATACAGCTTTAATTCCCGCGGTACGAAAGCGCGATTATTCAATGATCCAGCACTGCGTTTCTGTTCGTTGTAGTTGGCGTGTGTCGTTACCGTCGGCAACAGATTCAGGCCGGTTTCCAGATACAAGGCTCTGGCCTCGCCCAGGTTGGCGCGGGCGGCTTTCAGTTCGTAGTTATGACTAATCGTGCGATCGATCAAGGCGTTAAGCTGTTGATCGTCGAATAGCTTCCACCAGTCAAGTTCGGCATCACGCTCGGAAAATCCGCTGGGCGCAGTGTTTACAAAAGCGTCGGGCAATACCTGAGTTGTCGGTAGCTCGTAGTCAGGACCGACTGCGCAAGCGTTCAACAGCAGAGCGCTGAGGATAGGGTAGGCAGCGTACAGCCCATGCCGACGCTGGGGTGTTGGCATCTTCATTATGATAAATCCGAGTTAGCGTGGTGAATATTGGGTTTTCCAGGCCGTAAGCGTTGGGCCAGGGCTTGTACTGCCACATAAAATACCGGCGTCAGTAACAAGCCAAACACAGTAACGCCAATCATGCCGCTAAACACCGCAGTTCCCAGTAAACGGCGGGATTCGGCACCAGCACCTTCTGCGATGACCAAGGGAAACACCCCCATAATGAAGGCAAACGAGGTCATCAGAATGGGTCGCAAGCGGATACGCGCGGCTTCCACAGCCGCCTCAAAACGATTTAACCCGCTTTCCTGGCGCTGCTTGGCAAACTCGACGATCAAAATGGCGTTTTTACTGGCAAGCCCGACCA
>CAIOHN010000161.1 GCA_903858105.1 uncultured Pseudomonadota bacterium
AGTAAATATCTTCCGTTTGCTTTCGCTCATGTCCTACCTATTATTTTCCGTCAGGGCATAGCTTAAACTACTGTCTGGTTTTCGGGGTCCACTTTATACACCAGTTGGGGTGAGGGGGCGCAAGTTTAGACAGGCTCATAACGTGCGTCTGGTAATTTGCGGATCTATATGTGCGATGCCGCACCGACAGGATGTTGCTGTTGCGAATAAGGTACTTAACAGCTTATTTACAACAACGCCATACGATTTAGGATGATTTAGTTAAATCGGCGTTATTTACCCATCCCGACTTTCTCGTTAAAGGAATCATTATGCTTAATAGACATTTACTGCCTGTCGCTGCGTTAGCTAGCCTATCTATGGTGCCGCAAGCCCAGGCTGCCGATCAAACCCAAGATAATCGTTGGTACGTGGCGCCTTTTGCGACATTTATAAATAGCGGCGGCGATAGGCATGCCAGCGACGGCTGGGGTGGTGGCCTTGGTGTAGGTAAAATCATCGATCAACATTTTAACGTCGAGTTAAAAGGCTTCTATCAAGGCTTTGCTGGGGATAACGGCCCCTGGGATCTGGCTGGCGGCAGTGCCGATCTACAGTATTACTTGTTCCGCGATAAATTTTCTCCGTATGCGGTGCTAGGCTTGGGCGGCATGAACACCTGCGCCTCTGCCAATTGCGGTATCGGTTTCATCGGCGAGGCCGGCGTCGGTGCCAGCTACGAGGTTAACGATAATTTGTTGATTCGTAGCGATGTACGTTACCGCTACAACAATAATTTAAATGCTCAAGTTCAGCCGGGCACTGACGAATTCCACGATATGACGGTCAATCTTGGCGTGGTGATTCCGTTTGGCGACAAACCTAAATATGCGGCAAAATCCGATACGCGCATGGTGCCGCCGACCATCGTGCCGGCATCCAAACCGGATTGCAGCACACTCGATTCTGATGCCGATGGCGTCAACGATTGTTTGGATAAATGCCCTGGTACCATCAAAGGTGCCACGGTTGATCTGAAAGGTTGTGCGGTCCGCTTGATATTGAAAGGTCAGCATTTTAAATACGATTCCGCTGAATTGAGTTTAAACGCCAAAGAACTGTTGGATGGCGTCGCCAAAGACTTGATCGCATTCCCGCAGAAAAATGAAATCCAAGTGCAAGGCCATGCCAGCAGCGAAGGCAGCGATTCCTATAACATGAAACTCTCGCAACGCCGGGCGCATTCGGTAGTTGAATATCTGAAAATGAAAGGCGTCGCCAACAAATTGTCCGCAAAAGGCTATGGCGAATCCCAGCCTATTGGCGATAACGCGACGGAAGCAGGTAAATCAGAAAATCGCCGGGTCGAGTTGATCTGGATAGAAGAGTGATTATCAATCTGCGCGATTGAGGTTTTGTGGCATGGCTAAGTCAGTTATTTTGACCAAAAATTGGAACGCCGACTCAGGCAAGGCGAGCGGCAATCCAACTTAAAAAAAAGCAGGATATAAAAGCAGAGTTTTCTCCTAACAGACGAAGGGCATTTTACATATGCCCTTAAGATTTGGTGACAGTCAGATTTTGTCTATTTTGAAACAAAATGTATCGCAAGTTTTAATGCGCGAAGAACTGCTTCTTCGGTTCTGGGTCTGTGGATAATTTCGCGATATTTGACGATTTGGCCTTGGCTGGCCGGAACCCCAAGTGCAAATAGGGGGCGTTTTTTCGTCTTGCTAGGTGAGTAATTTTTGCCATGATAGCAAGCGTGTTTGTAGCAACGTTTTGTAACAAACGTCGCTTCTTGAGGCTTAAAAACAAAAAAGGCCTTGATAAACAAGGCCTTTTCAGTATTATGGCGGAGAGCTAGTCCTCCAACATGGTACACACTGGAACTTCGTGGTACACAAAAATCAATACTAAGTCGTTGTAATATCAGTATAAGTCCAATTTCCTTGTAACTTTGTGTAACAAGGTGTATCGTTTGAATCCACGGATTTACGGTACACAAACGGTACACAGAATTATCAGGAACCTATGCCCCTCACAGTTAAGCAAGTCGAGAAACTAATCAGAGAAGCCGCCCCAGGTGCGAAAGCTGACGAGAATGGTTTGTATCTTAAAATAACACCCGAACGGAACGCGTCGTGGCAGTTCCGTTACCAGATCAACGGCAAGCGGCGCGGCATGGGGTTGGGTGCTTGTTCGCAAGTAACGCTAAAAGAAGCCAGAGAAAAACGCGACGAACTCCGCCTAAAGGTTAAGCAAGGTATCGACCCGCTGGAAGAAAAAGCCGAGAACTCGCTCGCCGAATTGGCGCAAGTTTTGACGTTCAAGGACTTAGCCCTCGAGTACATCGAATCGCACCGGTCTGGATGGCGAAACGTAAAACACGGGCAGCAATGGTTAAACACACTTACAACCTA
Source organism: uncultured Pseudomonadota bacterium (assembly GCA_903858105.1). Taxonomy (GTDB): domain Bacteria; phylum Pseudomonadota; class Gammaproteobacteria; order Methylococcales; family Methylomonadaceae; genus Methylomonas. Next base: position 2,403 of record CAIOHN010000161.1, read on the forward strand.
TGCGTTCCCGACCATCGGCGACAAACAAATTGCCAATATAAACACCGCTGACGTTTTGGCTATCCTTTCGCCTATCTGGCAGGAAATACCGGAAACAGCGTCCAGAGTGCGAAACCGTATCGAATTGGTGATCGATGCCGGCAGGGCCAAAGGACTTTCGACTGCACCCAACCCCGCCGCCTGGCGCGGGCACCTAGACAAATTACTCGCTAAACGGTCGAAGTTAAGCAAAGGTCACCACGCGGCAATGGACTACAAAGAACTACCCGCGTTTTTTGGTCATCTAAACGCCGATAGAGATTCACTGTCGAGCATCGCCTTGCAACTTACTATCCTGACCGCCACCCGCACAAGCGAGGTTTTGAAAGCGACTTGGGAAGAGTTCGAGCTAGAAAAAGACCTATGGACAATTCCTGCGAAAAGGATGAAAGCCGCCGACCCTCACAGAATACCGCTATCCGGTGCTGTCGTCCGACTACTGGATAGACTGCCCACGCGAGCTGGGTACTTGTTTCCAGGTGCTAGGGTTGGGCGTCCGCTTTCTAATATGGCGATGGCGATGGTACTTCGCAAAATGGGACACCCCGATTTAACAGTTCACGGCTTTCGATCCACCTTTAGGGATTGGGCTGCGGAAGAAACCCATTACCCCAACATTGTGGCAGAACAAGCACTGGCCCACACGGTGGGCAATGCCGTCGAGGCCGCGTATCGCCGCGGCGATTTGCTGGAAAAGCGTCGGGCCATGATGTCCGATTGGGCTACCTATTGCACCGGAGAACAGCAATGATTGATTCCAGCGACGATGACCAATTTGTCGGACTGCACCAACTTATAAAACCATTCGGCGCTTATTCGGTGGGTGTACTCGCCACCGCGATTGAAGACCGAGGCATTTACACGTGGGATCGGTTTGGTAGATTCCGCAAGTTTGGCCCGGTCAAGCACGGCGATCCTGAGCCTAAGGAGATAACCAATATCCTTAACATGTTGGCCGGCGTGCATGAATATGAACAAGAAGTGGGTTCGCCCGGATTTGATCGACAACACCCGGTGGATGCTTGGCCGGAGCATTTCGGGGTATATGGTTGGCTGCGCGAGGATTTGCCAGATTTTGACGCAATCCAGCGCGGTACAGGGGCATCACCCCCAAAGCCCATAAAGTCGGGCTGGATGCCGTCGGATCGTAAAATAATCGAAGTGTTAGCCTTGGTGCTCGCCGATAGGTATCCGCCTAATCAGATGCCCACCGCCAAAGACCTGGAACGTTGCGCGGATCTTCAAGGCATCAAAATCAGCGACGACACTATTCGGGCTGCGCTAAATGCAGCGCGGGAGATATTAGGCGCGAGTTCCGCCTAATTAGGCCGCAAAGGGTTTGGTCTGTGGATAATTAGACCCACGTAACGACATGCCCCACGGAGGCGAACATGGCAACAAAAGAAACAAGCAAAAAGGTAGCGGACACCGCTGTCAATTTTGACACCCTAGCCGATTCCGTACGGATCGACCGCAAGAGTTTACAAACGATCCTTGGAAACGTAAGCCGGCAAACGATATACCGGTGGACAAAGGACGGAACACTACCAGCACCGCAAAAGCTAGCCGGCAAATTGAATTACTGGAGCGTTGGAGACATCCGTCGCTTTCTGGCAATACCGGCTTAATTGAAATTCGGGCGGGCACTGACTCACAGTTGGCCCGTCCTAACCGCATCCCTGAGCATTCAATCGCGGCTGGTGAGAACTTATCGGCAACCGGTCGTTTTTTATATTGGTGCAACTACTTACAACCCCACGACAAAAAAGCCGACCTAGTGTCGGCTTTTTATTGTCCACATGCCGCCAGCCCAGAGCCGGCGTGGCTTGCAACCGACGCACTCACTTAGAAAATTTGGATGTATCCTGCATTTCGAATCAACACACACAACGGAGTTCCACCATGCTTAATCAAGAAATCACCCAGCTTTTACGCCTGCCTGCAGTCCTGAAATCCAACGGTAGATCTAAAGGCACACTTTACCGAAGCATGAAAGCGGGCCTGTTTCCGCAGTCCATCCAGCTTGGCCCGAAGTCGGTCGCATGGCCCGCCGACGAGGTCGCCGCGATCAACCGCGCGTTGATTGCTGGCAAATCCGAGGACGAGATCCGCGCACTGGTCAAGAAGCTGGAAGCCAAGCGCAAAGCGGCTTAAATACAAACGTGCCGCGCATAAAAAAGCGGCTTATCGATAAATCAACAAGCCGCCTGATTCTCTCTTTTAATTTCCTAACAACCCAAGGCAATTATAGCTAGGTAATTAAGGAGAATCAAGGGCTTAGGGAAGAAATATATTATGCAAAACGCAACTATCGCACCAGTGGGTGCACCGTCCGTTTTAAAACCGATTTACGAAAATATACCGGAGTACCTAAAGGGGTTCGACGAGTGGTGCTGCTGGGAGGCTATATGGATGCCGGAAAAAGGCAAGTTTAATAAACCCCCTAAAAAGGCCACGAATACATCGATCGGGGTATTCTTAGGTAAAGAAAAGTTGTGGCCTTTTACCACGGCCGAAAAGGGCTCCGAATCCATATTTAAGCAAACAAAATACGGCGGTGGATTGGGTTTATATCTGCAACTTAACCAAGGTATTGTAGGCATCGACCTCGACCATTGCGTAAACCAGGGTGTCATCGCTGATTGGGCCCAAGAAATCATCGACCGTTCGCAAGGGTACGTGGAGCTTTCACCCTCTGGAAACGGTGTGCGGATCTTCGTTTTAGGTTCATACCCCCACGACCAAAATTGTCCGATAGAAATATACAGCGGGCATGGTGGCCGGTATCTAACGGTTACAGGTCATAAACTTGACGGGTGCCCACAAAACATTCAAGACGCACCGGAGGGGTTTTTAGATTGGCTGCAAGAAAATTATCCGAAATCCGACAGTAGCGGTGGGCCAACGATCCCCACGGGTGTTCCTGAACTTATCGCCATCGAAGATGTGGTGGATTTTGAAAAACTCGATTTGCCCGAGAAGCATTTGGCGTTCCTTCGGGGGGATTCAATCACCCTCGACCGCTCGGGGGATCTGGCGCACGCAACGCGGCATTTATACGAAGCCCTAGGACGGGAAAGCGGGCAATTCGAAGATGCCATGGTGATTTCAATCCTTCGTGGCAACGCTTCCGCTTGGGCCGTTGCAATGGATCATCGGGGGAATGACGAGCAAAAAGCGTTGCAATACCTTTGGAAGCATCATTGCGAGAAGCAAAAGGGCAAAGTGTCGATCACCGCCGCCGCCGACTTCGACGTGATCGAAGCCGAGCCGGGTGAACCTAAGCGGATAAAGCGTGGATTCCAGTTCAAAAGCGTCCGGAGCATGATTGATAATCCGGTGCCGATTCGTTGGTTGGTGCGCGACTTTATCGAGCATGGCGGGATGAACCTCATAAGCGGGCCTTACGGCACTGGAAAATCGTTTGTAGCCTATGACCTTGCGTTTCACGTTGCCACCGGTTTAGATTGGCACGGGCATAAGGTGCCCTTCGCAATGCCGGTTCTTATCCTGGCCGGCGAAGGTCACAGCGGCATTGCGGCGAGGTTTGCCGCGTTAGAAATCGAATGCGGTGTAAGCACCCCTGAAAACCTTCAGGTCTCAACAACCTCGGCCAATCTGACAGAAGAAGATTCCGCAAAAGAGGTAGGCCAAGCGGCAAACACCCTTTGCCCTGGTGAGTG
>CAIOHN010000162.1 GCA_903858105.1 uncultured Pseudomonadota bacterium
CTCCTGATCAAAAAATCACAGGATGCAGCAGTCGTGATTTTTTTCATAGGCGGTACGGTTGCTCCATTACGTTTAACGCATGACCCCAGGCAGAATTTTTCAAATCACTGTTATCAGTCCATGACATATTGGCACCAAACGCACCTGCTACTGTTGAGATAGTTTCACCAGCGCCGACCACGTTATCGCTTCCTGTCCAACTGGATGTAAACACTGCACCCGCCGCATATACACCACCGCTGACGGTCAATGCAACACCGGCAATGGCGGCCTTAACTGCAAATTTAAGTTTTGTACTCATTCTTTAAAAGCTCCGTAAAAAAAGGGGTATACGCTTAAGGGCGTATCTGGAAGTTTAGGCTTGGTGCAGTACCGACCGGTTAATCCCGGTTGACTGCTCCAGTTAAAGCATTATTCCTGTGTTGCGAAACCCGTTTGTCCCGCACACCCATGCTAAAAGGTGGCAGCCCGGCCATCTACATCAGACCCGTGGCTTTCCGGCCCCGTCTTCCAACGGGTGTGGCAATGTTGCCGCAAAACATGCTTGTTTTGGCATTGGCGTTCCATTCAATACTGACAACCATCAGTCTAACACAAAGACTATGCCGCATATTGGCAGCACGTCCTTAAGCCGCGCCAATCTTGAGGCGTCGTAATTAATTACCGCAAAGACTAAATCTTTCGGCTGATCAAAATAAGGGATATGCCCTGCAATATTCGGCTTATCACCTATTTTTAGCGAAAGACGTTTTTCTGGATATGCCGCCACTTCATTGGAGCAAATCAACATCGCTGCCAAGCAGCTAAAAAGGGGGCTCTAAAAAATTAAAAACGTGTCAACTCAACGCTAGCGGGTTTCCATCAGGCCATCGAGCGTCAAGCCGCAACTGGGCGCGAACACCTGCATGAAAAACACCACTTCCGGCTGCTGCAATTGATTGATGCTTTCTGCCAAATACTCGGCAGCCAATTCAAATTCGGCATTTCCGGCCTTTAATTCGGCTTGGCACTTTAGGTAAGCCGAAATTTTGTCTGCCGCCTTGATGATTTGTTGATGTTGATCCGGTAATTGATCGTGCTGAATCAATGCGCGAAAATCATCCTGCAAGGCAAGCGGCAGCAAATTTAACAGCTCAATTTCGGCCTGCCGCTCGATTTGCTTGTAGGCACCGAGTATGGCTGGCGAATAGTATTTGATTGGGGTCGGCAAATCACCGGTTATCACCTCGGTTATATCGTGATACAAAGCGGCGGTCGCCACGGCATTGGCGTCAATTTGGCCATTGAAATATTGATTTTTGATGACCGCCAAAGTATGTGCAATTACCGCCACTTCCCAACTGTGCTCCATGACATTTTCGTCGTGGGCATTGCGCTTCAAACCCCAACGCTTGATCCATCTTAAGCGGGAAAGGTAGGCGTAAAAACTACTGCTAATATTTGAGATCACTGTCGGATTGGTATGTAGAAAAGTTGGTCAAAATCGCCCGCAGGATGAGTAATGCCGCAGGGAAATCAATATTATCAATCTGCTGCCCCAGTTTTTGACTGGCTTGTTCGCCGATTAAATCAACCAGAGCCGAACGAATTTCTCGCCAAGCTGCACACGCTAGGATGTTGTCCTGCGCCAGTAATACTTCGAGATGCAGAGCGCGTTCTCTGATTTGCTGGTAATCCAATGCTGCCTTATCTGGCACCGGCAAACTATCGTTTATTTGCTGCGCCTGAATTTCCCGGCAAACTGCTGCCAGGTTGTCTGCCAACGCTGCCATCTGCTCGGTCAACTCGGCGTTATCCGTACCGGCATGAATTTTTTGCTCCAATTTCTGTGCAATCCCGCTTAATTGGTTTGCCCCCAATGTGGCGGAGATGCTTTTCAAGGTGTGCGCCATACGCTCGGCTTGATGATAATCACCAGCATTTATCGCGCCTTGCAACTGGCTAGCGTCATCCAGATGCAGGTCGGCAAATCTACTCAACACCCGCTGATAATGTTCCTGATTGCCGGCAAAGTATTTCAAGCCGATTTCGCGGTTCAATGGATTATCCGCCACAGTAGCATCAGGAATTGGTGCAACGCCTGGTGTCGCTGTTTCCGGCACCAATTCGCCGGGCGTTTCGGCAAGCCATTGCGCCAAGGCTGTGTATAAATGCGCAGGTTCGACCGGTTTAGCTACGTGACCATCCATCCCGGCTGCAAGGCAGTGTTTGCGATCTTGATCAAACGCATTGGCCGTCATCGCCAGAATCGGGATGGACTGACCGGAGGGCAAGGCCCGGATTCGACGAGTGGCCTCCAGGCCGTCCATCACCGGCATTTGCATATCCATTAAAATGAGGTCGTAGAGCTCGATTTGCACTTTTGCCAACGCCTCGCCGCCATGATTGGCAACTTCTACACTTAAGCCAAAGCTTTCGAGCAGTTGCCTGGCTACCGCTTGGTTAATTTCGTTATCTTCCACCAACAAAATCCGCGCACCACGGCGCAAGCGGGCGTTGTGATTGGTAACTTTATCGGGCTGCAAATCAAGCAGATTGCCGCGCTTTAACGAGGCAGTGAACCAGAAGGTACTACCTTGGCCGGGCTTACTTGCCACACCTGCCGAGCCGCCCATCAACTGCGCCAGATGCAAGGAAATTGTCAATCCCAAACCGGTGCCGCCGTATTTGCGCGTAGTAGAGGCTTCTGCTTGTTCAAAGGCTTCGAATAATTTGCTGCGTTTGGATTCGGAAATACCGATTCCGGTATCTTCAACCTCAAAGCGCAGGTTAAGGCACTCAGATGTTTCGGACACTAATTGGGCGCGCACAGTTACCCTGCCCTGGTCGGTAAATTTGGCGGCATTGCTCAGGTAATTGAGCAGGATTTGGCCCAGACGCAACGGGTCGCCTACTACAGGCATACCGTTCAACCGCGGATCGATCTCCTCAAACAACAGCAGTCCTTTACTGGCGATTCTTTCCGTAATCATGCTGCAGACATGATTAACCGTCGCAGGCAGCAAAAATGTGGTTTGTTCCAGGATTAAGCGTTCTGCTTCGATTTTGGATAAATCCAGGATGTCATTAATAATTCCCAGCAAGTGTTTGCCGGAAGCAATGATGTGATCGAGTTTAGTTTGCTGTTCGGTTTGCTGCACTTCGAGGCGTAACAAATGGGCGTAGCCAATAACCGCATTCATGGGGGTACGGATTTCGTGACTCATATTGGCCAAAAATACACTCTTGGAGAGATTGGCGGCCTCCGCAGCACGGCGAGCCACTTCCAGCTCTGCAGTTCGCGAGCCAACCAGTTCTTCCAAATGCTGGTGATATTTCTCTAACTCGTGTTCGTTCTGCTTTCTTTGTGTAATGTCTTCTTTGATCGCGACATAGTGAGTGACCTTGCCCTCCTGATTGCGCAACGGTATGACATGCGCCAACTCTGTAAATTGGCTGCCATCTTTTTTTTGATTGACAAACTCGCCTTGCCACATCTGACCTTGCGTCAATGTTTGCCAAAGATCTTGGTAAACCAAGTGCGAAGTACGATCTGACTTAAGAATACGCGGATTTTTGCCTTTGATTTCATCCAGGCTATAGCCCGTTATTTGGGTAAAACGCGGATTGACGTACTCAATCTCGGCATCGAGATTGGTAATCAGCACACTGTTAAAACTCTGCTCAACCGTCAAGGATAACTTGTTAAGTTGTTCCTCATTTTTCTTGCGCTGCGTGATGTCACGAGCAATCTTGGAGGCCCCCACCACGCCGCCATTGGCATCGCGAATCGGCGAAATGGTCACCGACACGTCAATCAATCTACCGTCTTTATGCAAGCGTTTGGTTTCAAAATGTTCAACTTTTTCACCGTGCTTGATTTTATCCAGAATAGCGTCCTCCTCATCCAAGCGATCAGTCGGCAGCAAAACTCGTACCGATTGACCCACCATCTCCGCAGCACTGTAGCCAAACATGGTCTCAGCCCCCGGATTCCAGCTAGTCACCATACCGTCCAAGTCCTTACTGATAATGGCATCATCCGACGATTGCACGATGGCCTCGAATCGCTTGGATTGCTCTTCCAGTTGCTTGCGTCCGGTAATGTCTGTCCAGGCCACGTGTAACAGAGTTTTTCCCGGATAAGCAATCGGGGTTAGCATAACTTCTACGAAAAAATGTTCACCATTTTTGCGTATATGCTCCCACTCAAAGCGGTGACTACCTTTATCTATGGCAGTCTGGATCACCACAGCAACCTTGCTTGCAGTTAATTGACCGTCCGGTTGATATTTTGGCGAAATTTGTTCAGGACTTAGACCTTTAAAAGCATCAATCGAATCCAAGCCCATCATTTGGATGGCTGCGAAATTGGCATTTATAAAATAGCCGTCTTCAAGCAACATTACCGGTTGCTTGGAATCTTCAAACAATTTGCGGAAGCGTTCTTCGCTAGCGTACAGCCTGGCTTCCGCGTCCCTGCGCTGCAACACACTGGCTAACCTGAAGGCAACGGTCTGGATAAGATTGCGTTCTTCAGCCAGGAAAGGCGCTTCCTGTTCAATAGGTCTCGGCGCCAGATAAGCCACACTGACGCTGCCTTTGGCTTGCCGATCCACCACAATGTCTACGCTGAGTGTGGCGATAGCCGAATTAAAATCGCCGGCGTCGTAACATTGCGCTTGCCATTCGATACGCGCCGCCGTTATCTCCGGGTAGAACCAGGCGCTCGGCAGTGTGTCGACCACTTCTTGAAGCATCTGTGGCAGTGGCTTTTTTAAATCCTCGCTGGCGGCAAACACGGCAGAAAGGCACTTTTGCTCGTTGACGCGTTGTTTTAGGGCGGCTTCGTTGCAGTGCTGTTCGGTAATATCGCGGGCCACGCCCAGAACCCCCAGCAAACGACCGGCTGCATCGGTCACGCGGGTTTTGGTAGTCAAAAATAAGCGGGGGCTCTGATCTGCCGCAAAGCGCAGCCACTCCTGATATTGAACAGGCTCGCTTGTCGCCATAACCAGTTGATCGCTTTCACGAAACTGCTTAGCTAAATCACTGCCAACCAGTTCTTCATCAGACTTGCCCACCAAATCGGCTTCTTCACTACCGAGGAGTCGCTCGAACGCCAAATTGCAGGTCAGCAAAACACCCTGCGGATTCTTCAACCAAATCAGATCGGGCAGCGTCTGGAATAAAGTCTTGAAGTGTGCGCGTTCAATTTCCAGCGCTGCGGTCTTGCGCTTGCCAGCCTTGCGCGAGGTGCGCTGCCAGACCAAAACCAATAACAACAAAGTAGCGCTAAGGTACAGACCAAAATGCTGATGGGGGGGAAAGCCCGCTAGTACCGGCGTATCAGAAATAACCGTTTTGCGCTGCTCCACAGCGAATAAACCGTTGTCTTGCGCCATTGCAGATACGTGGAACGAGCCGAACAGCAAGGCTAATTTAAAAATAAGCTGAATGATGCCCGTCACTCTAAACCGTCTGAACATTGTGGCGTAGTGCTTGATGTCAATACGATCCATCTGTATCGGCAACAGGCAGATCGGACGCGGGCTTGCCGCTTGGCATAATCGTCATAATGACATTCCCCCTTTCAACTTTAATAAGCTGTAGAGGGTATGCCAATCAGTAAGTTCTTTTCAAGACATTAAAGTCGTTAACCTAAGGTGATTTTTATTTCCTTGATGCTAGCGAGGAAAATGCCACGCAGCGTTTGACAAGCACAAAAATGCCCAATAAATACCCTGGATTGCAAGATTAGTCCAAAAAGTGCATGTCAAAACGAGGCGCTCCAGCTTGCTGACAACGCGCCCTCGCGTTGCAACTGAAAGCCGTTCACATCGTCTGTAACCGGTTGCAGCCATTCGACACTGAGCCGATTGCCGGCCAAACTGCCGGAGGGTATTAAAGCGCTCACGCCAAAGCCAACATCCCAATATCGACCGCCGTAATTGCCAGGATAATCCATAGGCCCAAACTGGTTGATCTGACCATTAAATGCGCCATCGATAGCCGCTTGCACGGTATAAACACCCCGCACAGAAGCCTGTAACCAAGGCGTGATGCCATAGCCGCCCCAAGCGGTGACCTGATATAAATCACCCAAGGCATAACCCGAAGGATTAGCGCTTTCCATGCGGAACGTGCCAGCGGTTTGCGCGCCCCAAGACCAATCGTTACTCTGGCCGGTGTAAGTCGCGCTGGGTTTAAAATCCCAAGTACCGCTGCCAAGCTGCATGCCGTAATGCAGATAGCCGCCCTCGACGCCGTGGTTTTTTCTGATTTTGCTGTCTATGCTAGCGGTAGGCGCACTTAAGCCTGCCGTGACATGCAGATGATGAATAGGGTCGTCAAACAGTTTGACCATGGCGTACATGCCCAAATCGCCAATCCCGCCGTTCTCGTGACCATTGACGATATGGTGAGGAATATGTTGAGCGACGTCCAACACATTGCCGTATTCATCAACCGCCGCACCCACATTATTGTTTGGGCTGGCACCGTCCGGCAAACCATCCAATTTTTGCATGCTCATGCTCATATCGACGAATTGCGGCATTAGCATCAGGGTTAACCAATCGGTGGGCGCGTACATCAGATCGAGCATGTGCATGTGCATGGCCATACTTTTTGGTGCCAGGAAACAGGGATTTGGGCCGCAACCAGCAGCGACCAACGCGGCATCGCTGACAAACTGACTACCGTCCAACATCGCCCCGCTTTGCTTAGCGTACATGTAGCGATAGCCCAGCATCATGTCGCCAGCTTTATCCAGCATGTGTCCGAACATAACGCCAGCAGGCACGGCACTCGCATGCCGATGATTATGACTATGGCCGCTGTTATCGCTGCCACCTAAGGCCAAGGTCGATAGATTGACATTGACTGAGGCATTGGCTAACCAATAGTTAAAATCGGCATATGCCGCTTCACCGCCGCCGCCCAGTTTTAACGAACCTTGATGGCTATAGTATTCAAAACCCAAATCCAGGGTGATACCTTTGGCAAATTGTTTACTGAGGGTCACACCACCGCTGATGGCACCATACCCCGATAGACGCTGATCGCTGGAATAATGCGCAGGCAATTTTGCACGGTCAAAAGGCAGGGATTTTTGTATTAAGGTATTGGCAATCGCTTGGCTAACCGGATTGCCGTTGGCATCCAGCAAGGCGTTGCCAGTGTATGGATTGATGCCTATAACATCGCCGTCCGCTACAAATTGTCCGGCTGCATCATCATAATAAGCCTGACCATTGTCAGGATTATTACCGTCAATATAAACCTGACCTTTGTTCGGATCGATAACCTTGCTGGTATAACCCTGCTGACTAACGATGAATGGCGTGTAAAAACTCGCAGCATCCTGCGAGTAGTAGCGAACCCGCGGTGTCACCGTCCAGCCCTGACCTATGGGCTGCACCCAGTCTGCTTCAAAGGTATGGGCGGTAACGCCCCAGTCGTCGGCAGATAAGCGATATTTGGTGTGCACAGCAGCATCCAATGCCGCAATGTGTTGCACAAAGCCTAAATGCCCCGACCACTGATTACGCTGATCGGGACGCTCTTCCAAATGCGCCGACATGTCGCCACAATAACCGCCGATAGCCACCACATCCGGCTCGCAATTGCTTTGGTCTGGATTGATAAAGGCTATTTCCACTACTTTGTAGGGGTTAGCCATGTAACCGCTACTGTGGGTGTAATCCAGGCCGGCTTCCAGCACGGCGTTCTTGTTCAAAATCTGCACCAACCCCAAAGACGAACTCCAATCCTGGCGTTCGCCATATAAGGTATTTTTACCAAAATTGGCGCTGTCCAACACAATCCGGCTGTCGTGATGCCTAAGGTTATAATCCGTTCGCCGAATATCGACATACGGCATGGCATCATGATCGAAGGTCGCGCGGGTGTCGCTGGAGGTATAGCTCAACCCTAAATTAAGACTGGTCTGCTTTTGGTTAAAATCCCATCGCGTATTGATATTAGCAAAACTGGATTGGTAATCGTCTTCAACGGAAACCCCGCCGCCAATGTCCAGCGCCGCCTCATCCCAGGCATATCCCAGCTTGAAGTCGCCTTGTTTACGGGTTTCTGGAGAAGCCATCGACAGCGTATGCACCAAACGCGTGTTGCTGGTTAATGGATCAAGGCCGTAAATAGGATTGATCACATTGCGGTTGGCATCAAAAAATACGCTACCCACCAGAAACGGGGTGGCGCCGGTGACTGTAGCGGGCGCATCATTCGGGCTGTAATAATGACCGTTACCACCAAATGCTTCGGGTGCCGTGGCGATTGGTGTAGCGCCGCTCCAGGTATCTTGCGTGTAGTTAAAGGCAAACCTGATTCGGTCAGTCAAACTGACTTTTGCGCTACCGTGGACGCTGTCAACCTCGATTGGCGCAAACGTACTGGTGTTGCCGTTTAAATTGCGCTGACCTTCTTGATAATGAGTGTACTGAAAATCGACACTGTCCTCGTCTGCTGCAGGCGACAAGCCGGGCAAAGCCAGTGCAGCAAAGGTCAAGGCGTTTAGGACAGCGGTACTTTTGCCCTGTTTAGTAACAGCCACAACCACCGCCCTGTGCCGCATTACTGCCAGCCCCCGCTTCGCGACTACCATAGTTGTGCGCTCTTAATGCGCTTTGCAAGGGATACGGATCCAAAGCCATCTGTGGCTTGGCGAGAATGCCACGTTCCCAGGGTTGCACTGCCGTGCAACCGACATTTGCTAGAACCAGCGCACTAAATAGTAAACTGCTAGAAAGTCTCATAAACTTTGCGAATTCAATTGGACAAAATTCACAAACTTATTGCAAATAATGCGCCAGCGCTTAAGGCCGCACAGAATAAGGGCTAGAGCAGATTTACTCGTCCTGACATGACCTATAAATGTATGCGATCTTTTAACCACGTCTATCC
>CAIOHN010000163.1 GCA_903858105.1 uncultured Pseudomonadota bacterium
GGATAGACGTGGTTAAAAGATCGCATACAACCTACCCGCAACAAGGCTATCCGCAGCAGAATCAGCCGTACCAGCAAGGTTACCCGCAACAACAAAGCTATCCGCAACAGAACCAGCAATATCAGCAAGGCTACCCACAACAACCGTATCAGCAGCCTTACTATAAACAATGATAAGCTTGTTTATATAACTTAAACAGGCAAATAAAAACCCCCGATCCATTTAAAGAAATCGGGGGTTTTTAATTTTTAAACCAGCTAGTCTGGCCGTGAGTGGCTGGCTCTAGGCGATTACAATCAAACTTCTCCAGCCCTGACATCAAACTCGATTTTCCAGCGTTGTTGATCGCGTTTGGACACGGCTTTTAATTCCAAAGTACCCACTTCCGTAACCGCCGCCGACAAATAGACAGGGACTATATCACCGGCATGCCGACCTTCTTCCGGCAAGGTAATCTCGATTTCGTCCAGTTCTTCCAATTCGTCGTCTTGCCAGTGTTCCAGGCGCACACCCACGCTGTCGTCGCGCCGGGATTTGGAGCCAAAGAAACGAAACCTGACCGGCTCGCCAATCACCAAGCCAAATTCATCATGTGGTAATTCTTGCTCGCTGCCCTCTTCCATGCCAAACGGCGCAATGCACAAGGCTTCGATTTCTGCAGGCAAGCCGGGTACTGCGGGCATTGAGCTTTCTATACCCACGTAATACGCCGCAGCCGTACCGCCTTTGATGCGCACGCCTTTGCCCTTACGCACAAAGCCGTAGTACGCTGCGCCGCGCGCCACTGCCAAATCCAGATCGGCACCTTGCAATAATCTGGCAGGTGCAGCCTGCTCGGCTTGTAACCAACTGTTAAGCACTTGCATCAAACGCTCTGCCATCAGGCCGGCTTTTAATACCCCACCATTAAACAATACGGCAGTTGGATGCAAGAAACTGGCATGGTCTGGCGCTGCATGGTCAGACAATTCGCCGGTCGCGTCTTTTTGCCGAGACAAAAACGCCGCCAGATGGCGGGTGATGGCAGCGTCTTGCGCGTACGGCAAACCTGCGGTACGCAAACCGCCGCGCGGTCTGACTACCGGTCGATCGCCGGCTTGCACCCAAGGTAAAAAACCTTCTACCAAAATTTGGTTGAGTTCATCGCGGGTCAGTTCGGTACGCAAAGTGCCACCGATTAAAGACGAGCCGCGGCTAGCCACCACCAATGGCATGCTGCCTAATTCCGGTTGATTAAACAGTTTTTCTTTGGCTTCCCGACAAGCATGCGTCAACGCTTGTAATTGCCAGGATTCCAGGCGTTTACCGCTGTCCTGCTCCAGTTTGGCTTTGACGGTATACGCCAGAGCCAAATCCATATTGTCACCGCCCAACAAGATATGATCGCCAACAGCCACCCTGGTCAGTTGCAGATTACCATCCTGCTCGGTCACGGCGATCAGCGATAAATCGGTGGTGCCGCCGCCAATATCGGCGACCAAAATCACGTCGCCGATTTGCACATGATTACGCCAGTCGCCTTCGCTGGTTTCGATCCAGCTATATAGCGCCGCTTGCGGCTCTTCCAATAACACTGCCTGCCCCAAACCAATGGCGCGCGCCGCCTCTACCGTCAATTCGCGCGCAGCCGGATCAAACGACGCTGGCACAGTAATGGTCAAATCCTGGTCTTGCAGATTGTGTTCTGGAAAACGCTGGTTCCAGGCGTCGCGCAGGTGTTGCAGATAGGCTTTGGTGGCGGCAAATGGCGAGATACGCTCCACGTCTTCCGGCGCTTCAACCGGCAGAATCGCTTGTTTGCAATCCACGCCGGCATGGCATAACCAACTTTTGGCGCTGCTGACTAATCTAATCGGGGTTTTGCTACCCAGATTACGGGCGATTTCCCCGACCAGATAGTCCGGCTTTGCGGTCCAGGGCAAGGCTGTCGCGCCTTCTGCAATCTCTGCCGGATGCGCCAGATAGGTAAACGACGGCAATTGCGGCTTGTCCTCAATCGTTCCGGGCCCGGTCAATTGCGGGATAGACAACACCTCCAGCAACACCTGATCCTCGCCGGTTTGCAGATCAACATAAGACAGTACGCAATGCGTGGTGCCCAAGTCGATACCGACCGAATAACGCGCTGTCATAGTTCAACCTCGGCCGGGGCGACGATTTTGGCATTGTGGCCTTCAGTGAGTTTGGGCAAGCGCAGATCGGTCACCTGCCAACCTTTATGCACCAAAACCCCGGAAAATGGTGCCTGTCCGACGATATTGCCGGTCAATCTGAACGCCGCCGCGTCAAAACCTGGGCTTAAAGTGACACGAGCGCCTTCAGCATCAGCGCTAACTGGTGCCAAGGTAAAATGCTCTTTGACCGCCTTGCTGCAGCCCTGATGCACCACCCGCGCCGCGGCACCGATCTCCGCATCGGAAAACGCACTGACATCTTCTTTGATAAAGTCGATAAACCGCGCTTCTTTTTGCAACAAGCTTAAAAGTTGCAGCGCCGCATCCGGCGTGGCTTCTTTCAAAATGACGGGTTCCGGGGTTGGCGCGTGGACGATTTTTTCCACTTCGACGATTTTCTCGACGATTTTAACTTCGGGTTTCACAGATGCCGGGGCAGCGGCAAGCGCTACTGGCGCGGCCGATTTGCAGCGACGCATGCCTAACAATACTGACACTAAAACCACTATCAGGATCAGCGCCAATAACGCAGCGGTGCCGGCCAGACAGACGTGCCACAAGTCAAAAGTAGTCGGACGCAGGGATAAATCGATAATGTAGGTATTCATGCAAGGCTAATGTTGGTTAAAAACAAAAACATAAAAAATCTCTGTAAACAAATTGCAGCGCCCGGATAAAAAAACCGGCACTGCCATTTTTAAATATCTTACCCCAAGAATGCCGGACTGCTTAAGGCATGCCGGCTTTTTTGGCAGCCTCAGCGTACATCAGTTGTTGCAATAAGCTGCGGGTCACCTGAATCCGCAGTTTTTTCAAATGCCGATCAGCAATCACAGCCGGTACTTCAGCATCGGTGTACACCTTGCGCATTTCTCCAAGCGTTGGCTCGCACAATCTGATGATGGCATCGGTGGCGTTGCGACTTTCCAATTGGCCGAATTCCGGTTTTTTAGTCGCATCGACCACACATTTTTTATAGGTATATTGCGCCTGCTGAATTTTTTGAATGGTTTCGTCTTTCAAGGTGGTTTCGTTCCATTCTTCCTTGGCTTCTTCGGCGCACACCGAGGCGGCAACCATCATCAATGCGGCAATTAAACGGTATTTCATCTGTCATCTCCAAAGGGAACGGAATAGTGGCTGGCGATTTTACGCGATGCTAACCCAAATGGACACTTTGACCGGAATAAGGGTGATCGACGACACCGAGATTGGTCTTGAGTAAGGCCTTATCGTTATCGAAAATGCGGTCGATTGATCAAAAAGCACAATTACCCGGTTGAAATGCATCTTTGTTTGGAATACTTAACGCTAAAACCCTAATTTTTCAACTATAGTTTGATCATAAACCAAGGATAATATGGTTTTGTTTGTCTGCGCCA
>CAIOHN010000164.1 GCA_903858105.1 uncultured Pseudomonadota bacterium
CCAATTACGAGTTGCTTGGCAATCGCAGTAGCTCCCACACTTTTCTCACGCAGTTCCAGTATTTTTTCCTATCAATGCTGGGTTTGCGGCCAAATTTCACTCCTTTGGCTAACTAGCCGCAACCCAAAATACTTGGTATATCTGCACGTTTGCCGAGGCCTATTTAATCATACCGCAGCGCGTGAGATCGAGGACGCTAAAATCGCCACGGCTTTGCACCCAGAAATACTCGATCGACCTAATCATAAATTAGATATTTAACTTATCTTCTATTTTTTGTTTGTAATTTAAAAAATGCACGGTTTGTAATGACTCGCTGCGTTCAGCGGCCAATATGCGGCTTGGCACATCTATTTCTGTGATATGAAAAGGATAATCATCGTGACTTTTCCGATAACTCTGGATATGTGCGCGTATGTTTTTAAAACTGTCGTTATTAGTCAGCGCAAACTTAACTTCATTGCAATATATCGCGATACCAGCCGTCTCTTCGCTGGCTATTCTGACTCTTAAATCCATCACGCTGGCTGGCAGACTGCCCTGCACTGCCTGACAGGATATGACGCCGGCAGAGTTTCTTTGAATTTCATAAAACTTCAGGCTTAATCCATTCGATAATTGCCCCTGAGCCAGTAAGGTGCCCAGAAATATCGAATAATGCGTCAATATATGCTCTGGATTGGCATTATTATGTTGCCTGACAAATAACGCACCTTTTTCGTCGATGACATACACGCCGACATGTTTGCTGGTGGCGTGGTAAAAAAACTGGATCACATCCGCGGCATTATGTTTGTATAGCCCCGGGATATAGGTTTGATCCAGCACGTAGGCGTCAAACAACACCGCAGAAAACTTGACGCACGGCTTGGCTAATTCTTGTAAAAGTTGGTTATTGGTTTCAAGTAGGTAATAGCCCAGGCTATTATCACTGCTCAATTGAAACACGCAGTAAGCAGAACCCGCAGCCACAATGTAACGCTGTAATCCCGCATTACCGGCCGCAAAGAACTTTATAAAATTGCTAAACAATGCCTCAAGACGCAGGCCTATGCTGCGACCTCGCACCGAGTTATAACACAGCACATGAAGCTGATTGCCTGACACCGGGGCAGCGCTGTTATTAAAAATATCGGTTAAACAGTTAAACACCCCTTCCAGTCCGATATAGGATTGCAAACTGGCCTCGCCCCAACTGGAGACAGAAAGCTTTTGGCTGGATTGCACAAAACATTGCCGACTATCGCCGTAGCTTAATGGATCTGAGCGTTCGCTCATCACCAATTGCTGATTATTGGTATCTATGGCCAAACTCTCGCCAAAGTTTATCAACAACAAAGTAGAGCTAGTGCGATTGGCGCTGGCGTAGACCTCAAGATCGTTTTCCCGGCCCGCCAGATGCCGACTTAGAAAGGTGTTAAGTTCGTTATATAGTTGATATAAATCGTTATTCCCTAACTTAAGGCTTTGGCTGACCAACTGCAGATTCAGCGACTTTTTATATAAACCGTTCACCACCGACCAGCACAAAACCTCCAGCAGACTTTCGCCGCATTTGATGGCGGTATCTGCAGAGGCTTTTTGCGCGCTCAATCTATCGACGTACAAGCACCAGGTCGCTGGCGCGTTTTCATTGCTTACTTCAACGATCACCAACAGATCGGGTTTGGCGTGAACGGTGGTGCGCGTCGTCAGTACTTCGATTTTGCCGGGCCGGAGGTCAAGCGCTGCCCGTAATTTACGCACGATCAATCTTAGGTCTTTGTTTTCTCGCTGTGCTTGATCCAACGGCAAACCGGAGATTTTTAATATCGTTCTCAGACAGTGCTGCAGTTGATCACGGATCACCACATGCTCAACGCTGGCTTTTTTAATATCCCAAAATTTTTGGCTGGCCAGATTGCCTAGTAAGTCGTCAGGCCATTGCCATTGGCTGGCGACGTTATGCAAATAATCTTCGCGCTGCAGACGTATGCGGTTTTCCGTGAGATTATCCGAGGCCGACATGATTTTCATGTAAAAGCATTCGCGGATCAACGCCAGCCGCCGTGTGGAATTGGCCTGCCGCAGATACTCATCCACTTTGCGATAAATCATTAAATAAGGATCCAGGCTATCGACGCTGAATTCGCCTTGATAAACCGCGCTTTTCATGGAAACGCATAGCCATTGTTGATTCGGATACTCGCTGGCGTAGCTTTCCATCAGCAGCAGTTTTAGTAAAGACTTGTGCGGCGAGTTCAATGACTTGTAAATATGCCATAGCGTGGCGCTGACAAACTCGGCCAGCGGCATATCCTGCAGGCCACCAAAATCGATGACTTCAGACTCGGAAATAAACCGATTTTCGAGTAAATGCGCAATGTAGTGCTTATAATTTTTTTCCTGCTGCGGCGGCACTAACCACCAGGCAGGCACTCGTCCGGCGATATAAATCGAGGTGCGGTAAAACTCTTCCAACAGTAAATAGTGCTGAGTTTCGCCGCTGCTTTCTTTGGAAATGGGGGTGTTTTCGCCGCAGCTAAACTGTTCGGCATTAACCAGAAAAAAATGCACCTCGATTTTTAAAGACGCCGCCCATTTTTCAACTTCCACGGCTTTTCGCTGCAGTTCGGTTAATTGGTCAGGAGCCAGCGACGGCGCATGACACAACCAAATATCAATGTCGCTCTGTTTGGAAAAGGCCATACTGCCGACGCTGCCCATCAAAAAGATCGCCTGAATCGGGTAATGCCTCAAGGCTTTGGGTTTATAGACAAAGCCCTTGGAAAATTGCTTGGCAGCATCAGTAGTTTGCTTGTTGGGCGCATAATCGGGGATGCCCGCCGGGCTTTCTGACGATACAAATCCCGGCAATAAGGGATGATTTTGATGAAACAGCAAAGGCAACAGCTTTAAAAAATCCTGTTGCCGAGGCTGCAAAAAACCCTGCACATGCTGCAAGCGCAGTTGGTTGACATGCTTAAACCGCTGCGCGACGGCATGCAGATCTTTTTTACTGATCTCTTCGCCAGGAGCGCCTAAATTGATAGGTAAGAAACGATTGGTCAAGTGCCGCGCCCAAATAAAGTTTCAGGCAAGTATAAAAGAATCAGATCGACTTATGGAAGTTAAGCTGGACAAACCGGCCGCTGTCGTCGTCAAAACAGCTAAAACGCGTCAGACAGGCATGCGGAATGTCTATCTGAAAACTACGTTGCGCTGGCAAATTAAAAACCTGGGCAAACACCGCCCGCATTACGCCGGCATGGGTCACTACCAGCAATTTTTGCCCGGCATGCCGGAGCAGTAAATCGTCCCAGCCGCGCCGGACTCGTGCCGAAAAAATGGCATACGATTCAGCATTGGGTGGCGGAAACTTGAGTGGATCGCGATAAAAATCCGCCAAGGCTTGTGCAGAATGTTTGTCGATTTGCGCGGCGGTTTGGCCTTCCCAATCGCCAAAATCAATTTCCATCCAGGCCGGGGCAATCTGTAAAGGCACATTCTGCTGATCGCACCAGGCGG
Source organism: uncultured Pseudomonadota bacterium (assembly GCA_903858105.1). Classification (GTDB taxonomy): domain Bacteria; phylum Pseudomonadota; class Gammaproteobacteria; order Methylococcales; family Methylomonadaceae; genus Methylomonas. Next base: position 3,508 of record CAIOHN010000164.1, read on the forward strand.
CGGCGAAGGCATGGCAGCGCCGCAGCGGTGAGGAAATCAGCGCATCCCAGTGGCCATCTGCGCATTGTCGATACATCTGTTGCCAGCCGCGCTCGGTCAACGGATCGTCGG
>CAIOHN010000165.1 GCA_903858105.1 uncultured Pseudomonadota bacterium
ACTGTCCTGGGATAAATCTGCATCGTAAAGCATGTGTACTGAGCTAATTTTCTGGGCGTTTTTTATCATTGCTATCCAGATCCTGTCTTACTGGTTAAATGCGCTATCAGGTATTTTCCTTACCAATAGTGCCGTTTATGGTTTTTCTGTCGGCTGCGTGTTAGAGTCGTCCAACACGCCCGGAAGCCATTGATAGCTTCAGAATTTCGGTCGGCGAAACTTTGTAATAATACCATGTGGCGGCTTGCCTGTCATGCCGTCGGCGATGATAAAAGCAGTCTGGCAGCGTTGCCTTTGTTTTAAAACCTTGTGAAGAAATATGAAACAACAATTTGATGTGGTGATAGTCGGCGGTGGCATGGTCGGCGCGGCAGTGGCCTGTTGTCTGGGTGATAGCGGCCTTAAAATAGCGGTAATAGAGGCGCAATTGCCGGAGCCTTTCGCCGCTGAACAGCCGCATGATCTGCGGGTTTCAGCGCTGAGCATTGCCTCAAAGAACATATTGGCAGCGGTAGGTGCTTGGGAAGGCGTGCTGTCCAGGCGTTGCTGCCCCTTTAAGCGTATGCGAGTTTGGGAAAACGCTGGCGACACCACCTTTAATAGCGAAGATATTGCCTATCCAGAATTGGGTTATATCGTTGAAAATCGGATTACTCAGTTAGCTCTGTTAGAACGCCTACCAGCTTTTGACAATATAGAGTTGCTGATGCCGCAATCTATTACCAAGATAAATTACAACGGTAAAGATAGCGAATTGCTGCTGGCGGATGGGCGGATATTGCAAGCCAAATTGCTGGTTGCTGCCGACGGCGGTCAATCGCGAGTGCGGCAATCGGTCGGCTTGGGTGTCACTAGCTGGGATTACAATCAGCATGCGTTGGTGATTTACATAGAAACCGCCTATCCACAACAGGATATTACCTGGCAGCGTTTTGTTTCCAGCGGCCCGCAAGCATTTTTGCCCTTGACCGGTAATTTTGGCTCGATTGTCTGGTATCAATCGCCTGATGAGGTAAGGCGCTTGCAAGCCTTGCCCTACGAGCAATTAGGCGCGGAGTTGGTGGCGGCGTTTCCCGATTGTCTGGGGGAGGTCAAGCAAATATTGGGAGTGGCCAGCTTCCCCTTGAAGCGGCAGCATGCCCAGCGTTACGTCAAGCCTGGTGTGGTTTTGGTAGGCGACGCGGCGCACATGATCAATCCATTGGCCGGGCAGGGCGTGAATATCGGTTTGCTGGACGCAGCGGCCTTAGCGGAGGTATTGGTTGATGCGCATAAGCGCGGCAAAGATATTGCCGATCTGGCCGTGTTACAGCGCTATGAATCTATGCGTCGCAATGAAAACTTGAAAATGATGACCTTGATGGATGTGTTTTATCGCTCGTTCAGTAACGATATTCTGCCGATCAAGTTACTGAGAAATATCGGTTTGGGCCTGGCGCAACGCATCACGCCTGCTCGCAATAAAGCCATGAAAGCTGCCATGGGCCTGGAAGGGCGCTTGCCCAAGCTGGCCCGTGGCGAGCGGCTATTGTCCAGATAGGGCTTAAATCAGGTTTTTAAGTCTAAATAGCGCAGCATGGTAGTGCGCAATTGCTGCTTTTTATCTTCGTCGACCAGCGGTAAGGATTGCTGGTCGGTAATGTAAAACATATCTTCTGCACGGCTGCCAATGGTAGTGATTTTGGCGTCGTGCAACTGGATGTCCAGCTCGGTAAAGGCTTTGCCTATGGTCGACAGCAGTCCGGCGCGATCGGTGGTAACCACTTCGACGATGGTATGTTTGTGCGATGGATCGTCAAGAAAGGTAATGCTGGTTTCGATTGGGAAATGTCGGGCTTGTCGCGATTGCTTGTGGATGTTTTTCGAGGCTTTAACATTCTTGGCGATCAGACCGTGACGCAAGGACGAACAAATATGCACTTCCCGATACAAATCGTTAATCGCTTCGCCGGATTGCTCTAAAACCTGAAAGCTGTTCAGTACATATTGATCGGCGGTGGTAATAATGCGAGCGTCGAGAATGGTCAAACCCAAGTGATCCAGCGTTGCGGTGCAAATTGAAAACAGTAAGTCTTCGTTGCGGGTATAAATAAAAATTTCCGCGCTGCCGCGTTGGGTTTGCGGACGTAACAAAACCAGAGGCAGTTCGCATTCCTGGCAAGCCGCTATGGCGATGGTATGCCAGGCTATTTCATCGGCTGAATAGCGCAGAAAATAATCGTCGCTCAGATGTTGCCAGGATTTTTTGATACTGGCTTTGGATACGCCTAATTTCAACAACTCGTCACGTGCTTCCTTTTTATTTTCCTGAACCCGTTCTGAACGGACCATTGGATTTTGCAGGCCGCGATGTAAGGCCTGATGGGTTGAAATATATAATTCTTTCAGTAAAACGTCTTTCCAGGCGTTCCATAAGCTGGGATTGGTGGCGCGAATATCGGCTACCGTCAACAGGTACAAATAATTTAAATATTCGATGCTGCCAACATGCAGGGCAAAGCTGTGGATGACGTCAGGATCGCTGATGTCCCGGCGTTGTGCGGTCATCGACATCAGCAAGTGGTTGCGCACCAGCCAACTGATGATTTTGCTGTCATGGCTGGATAAATCGTGTTGTACACAGAAGTTGCGGGCGATGGTTTCGCCAAGATCAGAGTGATCGCCGCCGCGGCCTTTGGCAATGTCGTGAAACAGAGCGGCGACGTATAGCAGCCAGCGTTTCTCGAAGCCGGCCATCAGCCGCGAACAGAACGGGTATTCATGCGCGAATTCGGGCATGGCAAAGCGTCGCAGGTTGCGCATCACCTGGAGGATGTGCTGATCCACGGTATAGACATG
>CAIOHN010000166.1 GCA_903858105.1 uncultured Pseudomonadota bacterium
CAAAAGTCGCGCCCATCCGGTACTGGTCGCCACCTCGCTGACGGTGATGTTAATCGGCGCGATATTGCCGTTAACCCCGCTGGGCAGTTATTTTGGATTTGTGCCACTACCGGTTGAGTTTTATTTAATTCTGGCGGCAATGGCGGCGGCCTATCTGTTGGTAGTGGAATTGGCCAAGCTTGGGTTTTATCGCTGGTATCACGGCAAAACTTAGGCAAGCGCTGAATAAATCGATTTCGTCGCTCCAGCGAAGGCGGGAGCCCAGCTAAATCAAAAGCCTGGATTCCCGCCTTCGCGGGATTGACGATTTAACCTAAAAAAATCAGTTGAGCTTGCCACTGCTAGGCTTTCCAGCATGGTATTTGCCCGATTGGTTTTGAAAAATGGGGGCGTCATTTAGCCATAGTTGAGCAGTTCGGGTGGTTTCAAGACCATCCCGTTCAGATATTTTTTCATGGCCTCGCTCAAAATCCGGTACCAACAGGCCAAGGGTGTCAACTGCGGCGCAATGGCTTTTAGCTCATCAAAGAACCGACAAACCCGTTGGTAGGTGGCGCGTACAGTGGCGGCTCTACCGTGGGTGCTGGTAATGGTGAGCGTCTTCTGTGCGGCATGAGTGGTCTGTTTGCCGACGCCATGCAATAGTAAGGGGCGGGAGACGATGGCTTCATAGTGCTTATCTGGTTCCGCCAAGCGGACAAACAGCGACCACCAGTTGTAAATCAACGCAATCATGCGTGCGATGAGGCGGCAGGGTTTGATTTTCTGAGTGACAAAACCGCCCCAACCCCACTGATTTTTGATTTCATCAAAGTTGTTCTCGCAATCGGCGCGATCGCGATAGTGCTGGACGATGCTAACCACTTCGTCGGTGAGCGATGTGACTAACACGCTGTATTCATAAGCCGCCATCTTCTCGGCCGGTTCGATCAGCGATAGCTGTATCGGCAAGGCTTGCTGGGTATCGGGAGCGACCACCACGCTGCCCGATAACTTGCGCCTGACCAGGACGACGCGGCGTGATTTTTTCCAGGTGCTGAGTTTTAGCTCCGTGGAGAGCGCTTCCCAGCCCGCCACGGTTTGTTCCCAACCGGGACGGCAATGCTGCTGCAAAATCAGCTTTTTCACCAGCCCGGATTGGCGCAGTTTGAACAGATAAGGCAGACCACGCTGTTCGGCTTCGGTCATAATAGCATCGCTGCCCCAGTCGCAATCGCCACGTACAAACGCAGGCCAATGCTGACGAGGCATACGTTCCAGCAAGGCCCATAACCCCGGCGCCGAATAACAGGATGCGCTCTGGTCGCCGGCCTGTACCTCCACATCCAGGATTAAACGCAAATTCGCTATCATATAGGTGTGATAGGTATGCGAAGGTCGGCCTGGTTTCTTGGGGTTATAGCCAACCACAGCCCCTTCCTGCTTGCCATACAGCGGTTTGACCGTCACATCGGCATCGAGAATCCAGGGTTGACTGAGTAAGGGGCTATAGCAGCGAAATAAATGATCCTGCAGCCAACGAATGCCATCGGCCTCGTCGATTTTATACAGGGCGCGCCGGGCGCTGTCGTCGCTGATCACTTTGGTCATGCCTAATAGGCGAGCATTCACCGTATCGCCCATCAAACTGGTGAGATGGGCATAACGGGTGTGACCGGCCAGTATCGATAATAAAAATGAGCCTAGTACGTTGATCTTTTTCGGCGCATTGTTGCTGGCGTAGCGCAATGGGCAGTCTTCTACCCAGGGTTCAAACAAATGACCGACTTTTAAATACTGGATGAAAAAAGGCAACTGTCCCAGCGGCGTCACCTGAGCTTGTGGATCCCATTCGATATGGATTTTGCCATCGAAGGTATCGGCAACCAGCGAGGCTATTTCTCGCTTTTTCAAGCTGATTTCGGTCTCACCATTTGGGTGAATGGTTTTAGGGGGTAATGCCATGGTTCAGCCCAGATAATTTAGGTCATCCAGATTATAAGACTAGGTTTGACTGATTTTTTTAGGTTGATGTAAGCAAAATCGCTCGGATTAGGCGCAAATTTTTCCGGTACAAAAATGCGGATAAAACCCTGACCGTGTATGGTTCCGATCACAAAGTCCATCAGCTCGATAACGCGTGCATCACCTTCGGCATCGCCGGGAAGCAAGCTGGCTTTGGGGTAACTGCGGGCCAGCCAATAGGCAATGGCCTGAAATTCGGTCAGCACCGAATCGTCATCACGAACCAGCGCGGGAATATTGGCTTTGGGGTTGATGGCTAAAAATTCCGGTTTAAGCTGGTCG
>CAIOHN010000167.1 GCA_903858105.1 uncultured Pseudomonadota bacterium
AAGCTTTGGCTTACGGATGATTGTTCCTTAAAGTCAGTGTGCTAATCTGTTTTGGGGACAGGGTTTCACCTCTTGTGTAATTCAGTATTTATGGGGTTTTAATATGGATAGAAACAAACCACTGCTCTCGGTAATATTTTTTATTGGTTTATCGTTTTGGGGGATTCAAACATCGCAAGCGGCTGTAGACCAGACCGGTCAGAAGTCTGCCGATTTTTTTAACGTAGCCTTGCCTGATGTTTCAAACAGTTATGGCGATCAAACGGTAAAGCTGTCTTCGGAGATGCCGTTGCAAGACTATGGTTTAACGCTGTTTAACCAAGCCAAACTGAGCGTGGGCAAGACCTTTCGGCAGGGATTGGTCACTGTCAAAGCGATCTACGAGATTGTTTCGCATTCGTTTTTCGTCAATTTATTGGAAAGCATGTTCCAGCCGACGAGCGAAAAGTCCAAACCGCTAGATTTGAAAGCGGCTTTGCCAGCTACTGCCTGGATATTCCTCAGCCTGGTATTAGGCGTATTAGGGTTAAAAAAACGCAATGCTTCGCTGAGCTCTGAGTTCTATTAAGTCTGGATCAGGAGAACTCCAGTTCGACCCGGAGTTCTCCTGCCTCGCTCGTCAACAACTCTTACTGCGATTGGCGCTTGCGCCAAGTGTATTCAACTTGTCGCAGCTAAATCCGCACTGTTGAAACTGCGCCGTTTTTTTCAATCATCAGAACTAGCCTCAAGTTGGCGTTAAGCCAAATTTGTGTTGATAATAAGCTTTAGTTGCCGGGCGGAGTTTGGGTCACCATTATCCGGTTCAGCGTTGCTGATTTTTATTATTTTCATCGAGAAAAGCCTATGTCGGACGTGGCAGAGCATTTTGAATTCGGGGTTATCCAGCAGGCGAATATTCCAGATTGCCTTCGGATTGCGGTTGCCAATTTCGAGGCATTCAAACAGCATCCAGACTATATCCAGCAGTGGTTCGAGCGACGGGTCTTGCATAATCCCTGGCAAAGCGCGTTGCCAGGCTGTGGCGTTGGCGTTTGGCAAAACCAGGAATTGATCGGTTTTCGGGCCATGTTTGCGCAGCCGTGGTGCTTGAACGGACAATCCACCGTCGTGGCGTTTTGTGCAAATACCAGCATTGAAGAGCGTTTGCGCGGTAAGGGGTTGGCAACTAAATTGATCGAGCATAGCCGGGATTTTGCTGCGGTTACCGGCAGCACTACGGCCGGCAATATTACCCAGAAAGCCTACAAAAAATTGGGGTATGCGGAAATTGGCGGCAGCGATAACGATTTTTTCAGGTTGCGTATCGGCTATCGCGGCTCCTGGCAAAAACGGGCCGGGCAAACGCTGGGCGGGATGCTGGGCAGTTTGTTTGATATCAACTTGCGGTTGCGACATTTCAAACTGCGTTCCGCCGGATTTACCTTGGAAGAGGTTTTGCATTGCGATGCCGAGTTTGATCAACTTTGGGAGCGTGCCAAGCCAGGGTATGTGTCCTGTCTGGAGCGCAGCAGCCAGTATTTGAATTGGCGTCTGTTCGACTATCAAACCTGCCCGTTAAGGCTGTTGGCTTTAAGAGATTCTGCAGGGGTGTTAAGGGCTTATGCTATCTGGCATCAGCAGGATTTTTCCGCATCGGTGAGTATGGCCGTGTTACGGGATGTTTTTTATCCACTGGATGATGAGCCAGCCCTGCGCAGTTTGTTTTATCACCTGTTTGCTTATTGGCGCGAGAACGGCATTAGTTGGGGTAGTTTGGAAGTCGCCTCACCGCAATTGACCAGTTTGTTTCGTAGTCAAGGCTATGAAGCCTTAAGTTCGCACGGTAACCGCTATCAAATCTATAGTCAGCAGCCCCTGGCGGATAAGGTTTTACAAGGCTGGTATAGAAGTGGCATTGATGGCGATTATTTCGATTATCCACTATGATGTTCAGGCTGTCTCCGAGCCACTATGTTGATCAAATCTGCGGATATTAAACATGCAAAACCCAACTGTAAGCATCATTTCCACGGTTCTAAACGAACGCAGCAGTATCAAGAATTTGCTCGATGCCTTTTTAAACCAGACGCGTCGCCCTGATGAAATAGTGATAGTAGACGGCGGCTCTACCGACGGTACTTTGGAGCTGTTACAAGAGTATGCCGATCAGAACGCCAACATAAAGTTTTTTGTCGAGAAAGGCGTCAACATCGCTCGCGGCCGCAATCTGGCCATCGCCCGAGCCAGTTCCGACATTATCGCCGTCACAGACGGTGGTTGCCATCCAGAACCAGTCTGGCTGGAAGGCTTGGTAAAACCGCTGCTGGAAAATCCAGAGTTTGGCGCTGTATCGGGTGTGCGTAATGTCGAGCACATCAATACGTTTGAATATTTTGCCGGTGTCTTATCTACCTCAGGCAATGCGACGGACGAAGCGCAACGGGTTTTTCATGGTAGAAATTCGGCGTTCCGCAAGAGTGTTTGGGCTGCGACTGGCGGCTATCCTGAATGGCTGTACACTGCCGAAGATACGCTGTTCGCGCAGCGAGCCAAAGCCCTTGGCTGCAGAGTCGGCGTGGCGGACGATGCGGTAGTGTCCTGGCGGCCCAGGCCCAATTTTAAAAAACTCGCCAAACAATACTATTTGTACGGTCGCGGCACCGGACGCATCGGCAGAGCCGATTTAAAAGCGGTGTTCTACCATTTGCGTAATCATGCGCTGTGGATATTTACTTTTTTAGTGGGATTTATCTTCCCCTGGGCATGGCTGGCAACGCTTGGCATGCTGGCGTTCATGTATACCAGTTTGATTGCGCCAGTTATTAAAAAACTGCAAGACGCTGGTAAAGACGCACCGGGTTTATATTGGTATGTGCCGCTCATCGTTATGATCCGCAGCCTTTACAATAATCTGGGTCAGCTTTATGGCTATTGGGAATATGCGAAAGTAGAGCCTTTCAAGAAAAATCTGGCGCTGTATTTGTCAGGGCAATGGAAAAGTGCGGATAAAGCGTCAGATTAGTTGTAAAAGTCCAGGCCCTATCTGACAGTTTGGAAAATTGGATTACCGAGACAGCCAAAAACCGGCCATAGACGTTTTGGCTTATTCCGGCCTACTCGGCTTTTAGCTATTTACTTTAACAAGGTTTGTAAATGCGGCCAGATTTTCTCGGCAATTATCGGCTGCGCCAGCGCATTGGGATGTAGCCCATCCGCCTGCATCAGCTCCGGCTTTAACGCCACGTCTTCCAAAATAAACGGCACGTACGGGATTTTTAACTCAGCTGACAATTGCGGATAAATCTCGTAAAACATCTCGATATATCGCTTGCCGTAATTGGGCGGAATGCGCATCGCCAGCAACATCACCTTGGCGCCGATTTTTTCTGAGCGCCGCACAATCTCGGTCAGATTGCGTTTCATTTCCTGCGGCGACAATCCGCGCATACCGTCGTTGGCCCCCAGTTCCAGCAATAAAATATCGGGTTTATGCCGAGTTAATATTTGATCCAGGCGCGCCAAGCCGCCAGCCGAGGTATCACCGCTGATGCTCTCGTTGCTGATAACATAGGGGCTATGCTGGTCGGTCAATTTTTTTTGTAGCAAAGCCACCCAGCCGCGCTGAACTTCGATGCCATAACCGGCACTAATGCTATCACCCAACACGACTATCGATTTTGCCATCGCAGTGAAAGGCAACATACTCAGGACAACGGCAAGGACCACGCAATACATGTTAAACACCTCAATTGATAAAACCATTTCTCCGATCATCGTCAGCGAACAACTCGGTAAAGCGGTGCCGACTTCCGAAGGCATTTTACACATCTTGTCGGCGGTAGATTTAATCATCCAGCCGGGCGAGAGTATTGCCATCGTCGGTGAGTCCGGTTCTGGTAAATCCACGTTGTTAAGCTTGCTGGCCGGCCTGGATACGCCCAGCAGTGGCCGGGTGGTGGTGGATGGTCGTGATCTGACCAAACTTGATGAAGACGGTCGCGCGCTGTTGCGGAATCAATTGGTCGGCTTTGTGTTTCAGTCGTTTCAGTTGCTGCCGGGTTTGACGGCTTTAGAAAATGTCATGTTGCCCTTGGAGCTTAGCGGTGACAGCCATGCCGAAATCGCCGCGCGGGCCTTGTTGGATCGCGTCGGTCTGTCGCACCGGATAACTCATACGCCCAAGCAGTTGTCAGGAGGCGAGCAACAGCGGGTGGCCTTGGCGCGGGCTTTCGTCACCCGACCAGCTATTCTGTTTGCCGACGAACCCACCGGTAACCTGGATAGCAAGACTGGCGCGCATATCATCGATTTGCTGTTTGAATTAAATCAGGAACAACACACTACCTTGATACTAGTTACCCACGACATGTCGCTGGCTGGGCGTTGCCAACGCACCATTCGTCTGGATGCGGGGAGCCTGGTATGACGCGCTTTAATTTGGCGCTGAAACTGTTATGGCGCGACAGTCGCTCCGGTGAATTGACGTTATTGCTGTTGGCTTTGTTGATAGCGGTGACCAGTTCCACCGCAATCTCGCTGTTTGCCGACCGGCTGCAACGCACCATGACCTTGCAAGCTGCCGAGTTTCTGGCGGGTGATTTGGTGCTGACGGCGCCTGCAATTATCGACGAAATTTGGCTGGCGAAAGCTGACGAATTGGGGCTTGCGCAATCGCAAACCGTCGAGTTTCCGAGTGTATTACTCGAAAATAATGAGATGCTGCTGGGCTCGATAAAGGCCGTCAGTAGCGCCTACCCATTACGCGGCCAGTTAAAAACCAGCGATGCCGATTTGCTTAATCAAACCGTCGCCACCCAAGGTCCGCAGCCCGGTACAGCCTGGGTAGATAAACGCATTTTGCCAGCGCTGAAACTAAAGCTGGGCGATACGCTGACCATCGGTGAAAAGTCCCTGAGCATTAGCCGGGTGCTAAGCTACGAACCCGACAAACGCGGCGATTTTTACAGCTTTTCGCCGCGGGTAATGATCAATCAAGCCGATTTGCAAAGCACCGGTGTCATCCAGCCGGGGAGTCGCGTACATTACGGTTTTCAATTTGTCGGCAACGAACAGGTACTTAATTTGTTCAAGGATTGGCTGCAGCCGCAACTGAATCCCTCGCAAAAAATTCTGGATATTCATAACGACAGGCCGGAGTTGGGCTCTGCTTTGCAGCGTGCCGAGCGGTATTTGGGCTTATCCAGTATCGTGGTGATTTTGATTTCTGGTGTGGCGATTGCGATGGCGACCCGGCGGTATACCGAGCGACATTTTAACGCCACGGCTTTATTGCGCTGCCTGGGTTGTAAGCAATCGGAAATTATCTGGCTGTACGGGTTTCAGTTTTTAGTGCTGGGCTTGCTGGCCAGCGGTGCTGGTTGCGGTTTGGGTTGGCTGGCACAGTTTGGTTTGTTTGAATTGTTAAAATCGTTACTGCCAGAACAGTTGGCTAGTCCTAGCTGGCTGGCAGTGTTTTTTGGTTTTATCACTGGCTTGGCGATTTTGTTGGGGTTTGCCTTGCCGCCCTTGCTGCGTTTGCAAAAAGTCTCACCATTGCGGGTGTTGCGCCGCGAATTGGAGCCGCTGCCGACCAGTGCCTGGCTGATTTACGGTTTGGCGCTGGCTATCATTGGCGCGCTGATCTGGCGTTATACAGATGACCCAAAAATGACCGGCATTATTTTAGGCGTGGGCATGCTGGCTTTGCTGGGCTTGGGGGCGGCGATTTATGGCTTGCTGTTATTGGCGCGTCAACTTTTGCCGCGCATGGGCCTGACTTGGCGGTTTGGTTTGCAAGGTTTACTCAGAAACAGTCGGGCCAGCATCAGCCAAATCCTGGCGTTTAGCATTACGCTGACGGCGATGGCCTTGAGTTTTACGGTGCGTAGCGATTTGATCGACAACTGGCAAAAACAATTGCCGGAGCAGGCGCCGAATCATTTTGCTTTAAATATCCTGCCGGAACGCCAGCAAGCGTTTCATGACGAATTACAACAAGCGCAAATCCCCAGCAGCCGGTTTTTTCCGGTGATTCGCGGCCGCTTGGTAGCGATTAACGACGAGCCGGTGCAAGGCCGGGTGAGCAAGGATAGTCAAGGCGAAAACGCCACCCAGCGCGAACTCAGCCTGACCTGGACCGATCAGTTGCCGGAGGACAACAAAATCACCGCTGGCGCCGCCTGGCAAGCCGATCAGCCGGGTTTGGTGTCAGTAGAGCAAAAACTGGCAGACAGTTTGAAAATTGCGGTAGGTGATCAACTGATGTTTACGGTCGGCAGCGCGCAATTGAGCGCCAAGGTTGTCAATATCCGCAGTGTGCAATGGGATACCATGCGGCCCAATTTTTATATGATCTTCTCCAAGGGAACCCTGGATACCTTTCCGACCACCTATATGACCAGCTTTTATCTGGCCGAGCAACAGAAAAACCTGCTGACCGGCTTGCTGAAAAAATACCCGGCGACCACGGTGCTGGAAGTCGATCAAATTTTGCAACAGTTCAAAACTATCCTCACGCAGTTGACCAAGGCGATTAATTTGTTGCTGTATTTTGCTTTGGCGGCTGGTTTTACTGTGTTGTTCGCGGCGGTATACGCCACGCTGGATCAGCGTATCTACGAAGGTGCATTGATGCGTACCTTGGGCGCCAGACGCGGTTTTTTACGCGCGACTCACGTCATCGAGTTTGGTTTACTGGGAACCTTGTCGGGGCTACTGGCAGCGCTGGCAGCAGAAGCAATTTTGTACGCTTTATATACGCGGGTGATGCATATCGACTATCAGTCCAGCTTTTATTTATGGGCCATTCTACCGGCTATCGGCGCTTTGACAGTGGGGCTGGCCGGTTATTGGGGTGTAAGGCAAGTGGTCAGTCAGCCGCCGTTGCGGGTGTTGCGGCGTTGATTCGCTGCCTTCAAACAAAAATATGTTTTATCCAGGAGACTTCTAATGCTGAAAAGTTACGGCTATGCCGCCTACAACCCGCAAACCCCGTTACGCTCGTTTCATTTCGAGCGCCGACAGCCGGGGCCGACCGATGTGCTGATCCAGATTTTATATTGCGGGGTTTGTCATAGCGATTTGCATCAGGCGCGTAACGAGTGGAAGGCCAGTACCTTTCCTATCGTGCCAGGGCACGAGATCGTCGGCAAAGTTATCGAGGTTGGATCGGCTGTCAGCAGCTTTAAGCTCGGTGATTTGGCCGGAGTGGGGTGTATGGTCGATTCCTGCGGGGTTTGCCCGGATTGCCAGGATCATCAGGAACAGTTTTGCGAGCAAACGGTGTTTACCTATAACAGCCCGGACAAGCACTCCGGCAAGGTGACTTATGGCGGTTATTCCAATCAAATTGTGGTCGATCAGAACTTTGTGTTGCACGTCTCGGCTAAGTTGGATCCGGCGGCGGTAGCGCCTTTGTTGTGTGCCGGCATTACCACTTATTCGCCGTTACGGCATTGGAAGGTCGGCAAAGGCCAAAAGGTGGGGATTGTGGGTTTGGGCGGCTTGGGACACATGGGCGTTAAGTTTGCACATGCTTTTGGTGCTGAGGTAGTGTTGTTTACCACTTCGCCGGATAAGGAAGCCGATGCCAGACGATTGGGCGCCGATGAGGTAGTCATTTCAAAAGACCCTGAGCAAATGGCGCAACATCTGCGCAGTTTTGATTTTATTTTAAACACCGTGGCCGCGCCACACGATCTGGATCAGTATCTCAGTCTGCTGAAACGCGACGGTACGATGTGTCTGGTGGGCATGCCGGATCAACCGCATCCGTCGCCCAACGTCGGCAACCTGATTGCGCAGCGACGGGCGCTGGCGGGATCTTTGATTGGCGGTATCAAGGAAACCCAGGAAATGCTGGATTTCTGCGCCGAACATAACATCGTTTCAGACATCGAACTAATCGCCATGCCGGCCATTAACGACGCGTTTCAACGGATGCTGAAAAGCGATGTGAAATACCGCTTTGTTATTGATATGGCGACCTTGCAGGGTTGATGCGATCAGTAAAAAAATAGTTAAGAACTGATTGAAATTACGCGAGTCGAAGCAGTTTGCCGCTTAATTACTAATGACTAGGCGGCTTGCCCATTTCATACAGGGAGAACAGTCATGCAAAAACCACAGCTACTTGGATTGCTGGCACTGGTCATCGCCGCATTTTTTCTGTTCGACGGCCCGCATCTGTTTAGTTTGGATAACATTCGCCAACATAGACAAGACCTTATCGCTTTTACCGACCGGCATTATCTGACCATGCTTTTGGCATGTGGAGCGGTTTACGCGCTGTCTACTGCCTTAAGTTTGCCGGGAGGCACCGTGTTATCTTTATTGCTGGGTTTGCTGTTTGGTCGCTGGGTTGGCGCGGTATTGATCGTGTTTGCTGCAACCCTGGGCGCCACGGCAATCTTTTGGCTGGCACGTTATTTACTAGCCGATTGGGCGCGGCAACGTCTGCAAGGCCATGCCTTATCGCAAAAGCTGCTGGACGGTTTTCAGCAGGATGCCAGCAATTACCTGTTGTTTCTAAGATTAGTACCGCTGTTTCCGTTCTGGCTGGTGAATTTGGCTCCGGCTTTTACCGACGTTTCTCTGCGCATTTACGTGATAACCACGTTTTTTGGCATCATGCCCGGGAGCTTTATTTTTGCCAATTTGGGGCAGTCGCTGGGCAGCATAGATAGCCTGGATCAATTGTTATCCTGGCAAACGCTGGTGGCGTTAAGCTTGCTTGGCGGTTTGTCATTGATACCGGTGTTGTCGAAGCATTTACAACCGCAGCGTAATGGACGGTGATAGTTGCCTATTCCGATATGATTTTGCTAGTAGAGTTTGCTAGTAGAGAATGAGGGCTTTGGGAAATGGTGAATTGTCGCGATTGACCCGAAAGTTAATACGCCGATGTTCGGTTTGCAGAAGCAGGCTGGGTTGAATGAGAATGAAACCCAGCCTACGGGCTATGATTACTAGCGCTTCAGGCGATCAGTCGGAGCAGAGGCGGGGTGTGCAACGTAGCGATGGCGGAGGCTAGCCACCCTTATTACTGGGCGCCGTTCATCTTGATAGGCAGCGGCCTTTGATGCACGCGCCGTAAGGTGGACAAAGCCAAGTGGGGCATTCACCAATGCCGTTAAGTAAAGCAGTTTGTTGCAGTAGGGTCGAATTTATTCGACCTGAAAACACCCATCGTGCAAATAAATTCGCACCTACAGTTCTTAACTTAACGGCATTTGGGTATGCACCCGGTATCTTGTAGACTGGAATAAGCAGTAGAGTTTCCGGCAAACTTTAAATCGCGAACCCTGGCTGCTGGAGGTCACAAAACCGTAAAACCAGCCTCATACGTATTCCTGCTAAAATCCTCGCAAAAACTAATCGCGCAGAAAACAGTCTGGATGGATCGAATTGGACTTTTTTTTATTGCCGCAGTACAAATTTATCCCTTTAGGAACCCACGATGACCGAACCGACTCCCAACGAAATTATGGCGGCTTATGCCGCAAATGCCGTCAATTTCGCGCACAGCAATTTTGGCGTATCGCTGGATTTTTCGGTTGAGAGCATAGACCGGGTTGAAACGCTGGCGAATCGCCTGTTTCATACGCGCCCCAAAGGCTTTATTACCAAGCTATTTCGTAAAGAGCCATCCGAAAACGATGTGCAAAATGTTTGCAAAATGCTGGGAAGTTATATAGGCGAGGTTTATCGGCAGAATAAGGGCGGTGAATGGCAGGTTAACCATGAGCATCAAGCGATTGGGCTGCTGGATGGTGAAACCTGGATTTTTCCACTTGCCAAGGTGCTTAAGCGCATTACGGTTGGCAAAAAGGATGACTTGAGTTTGTATTTTGCTGAAATCTCAAGCGATAGCCAGTTAGACGCCACAAATTAAGTCTTAGTTAGGCATGTGTTGTTAAAGCATTTTTTCCTTGCGATCTGCGGAGATGGCTGGCTAAGCGGGTTTAGCACTATGGATTCAACAACGCGCCATCAATTTGTCTAGCGTTTGTCAGCATAGATTGTATCAACCAGTCGCTTAAACCAATCTGGGCGAAAAATGACAATCAGCAAGCCAATAGTACTGGTGATCGGAATTGGCACAATGCTAATCGCCATCAGCAAGATCAGAACCAGGGCGGTTTTTACTCTTGCGAGCGCACTACTCATCCGATCATCTCTGGCCCAGCCAAAGCCGGTTAGACAGGGGTTGGAAACTTGCTGATGAAGCTGACCTGGAAGTTCATGTGAGTAATGCCCGAAGCAATGCTTTTATTGGGCGTTACATAGGAGTCGTAGACGCCATGTCCGTCATGCGATTTTATATTCGCAAAGCCTTCGTAGCCTTTAGGCGACAAAAATGCGTGATTAATTTGTTGGTGCAAGGTTATGTGGTTTTTGCTTTTTAACGTGCTCATCGGTAATTCCTCAGTATCGTGTCAGCGAAAGCTTACTCCAGCTTTTCAAAAAAGTCTGTGAAGGACTGATCGTATTATAATAATTTATCAAAATTAAAAACGCATAATCGTCAATAACAGCTGATTTTCAGGAGAAATACTATGCCGATCAACCCCGTTGCTTGGTTTGAAATTTATGTCCAGGATATTGCGCGGGCCAAGCGCTTTTATGAGCAGGTTTTTCAGTTTGAACTGCAAGATTTAGCGCCGCCCTTTTCCGGTATTGAGTTGTTGGCCTTTCCATGCGATCAAGCGACCTATGGAACTACCGGGACCTTAGTCAAAATGGAAGGATGTCCTTCTGGTGGTAACTCAACAATCATCTATTTTCATTGCGCTGACTGTGCGGTTGAAGAGGCTAGAGTGCACGACGCAGGTGGCTCAGTGCATCGTGCCAAGATGTCGATTGGAGAATACGGCTATATCTCGTTAGTTATGGATACAGAAGGCAATATGATTGGCTTGCACTCAATGTAAGCAGGTTTAATTTCGACCGGCAAAAATCAAGGACTTTAATAGAATGAGATTAAAAGAAAAAGAGGTTGAAGCGGGCTATTTGTATTCGACTTCTGCAAATCAATATCGCGCGGTGCTGGCGCTGAACGGTGAGTTTTTGATTTATGCGCCCAGTTCGGAAGGCGAGGAGCCATTAAGCGGGCAATGTAAAGAACTACCCTTTGAAAATATGCCGTTTAAGAAATGCCAGATCGTGACTTTTGCCAAAAAAGATTATCAAGTTTTTGACTTTAATGGCACTCAAGCCATCAAGCATAAATTAAATGAATCGCAGTTGGCGCAAGCAGTAGCTCAGTGTAATGCCAAGTCAGCGATTGCTGTGTTGTTAGCGGAATAAAAGTATTCCCGCGGAACATCGCCATTGCCGCCAGAATCTCCGTAGCCTGGATGAAGTGAAACGGAATCCGGGATATACACAGCAAAGACTTGTCGACCACTGTTCTGTTCCCCGGATTCTGCGTTGCTGCATCCCGACTACAATGAAAAGCCTGACGCCGATAAGCGGTGTGTATGGCAGAATGTAGGCTACTAGATTCTTTAAAGAGATAATCGTATGTTGTTACCCAGATTACTGCCGATTTTGTTTGCCTTCATGCTGGTAGCGTGTGCCGAGGCGCCTGAACAACCTGCGCCGCCACCGCCAACACTAGTAGAGCTAACTATAAACAGCGCTAATTTAATTAATCCGGACGCTAGCGGCAAGGCGTCGCCGGTGGTGTTAAGAATCTACGAGCTACGTCAGCAAAGCAGTTTTACCGGTGCCGATTTTTTTGCCATTTTCGATAAAGAGCAGGCGACTTTGGCTGCCGATCTGGTACGTAAACAAGAGTTATTGATAAAACCCGGTGAAAATAAAACCTTGCGGATTGATCCCGCTGCCGATACGGCAGCCTTGGGCTTTTTTGCGGCGTTTCGTAAATTGGATAACGCCGGCTGGCGTACTTTGACAGAGTTGAAGGCGCATCAACTCAATGCTGTCACGTTAAAGCTGGATGGCAATAGTTTAAGCGTCAGCAATACGCCGTCTCAGTCAGTGCCGACTGCGGGCGCTAAGCCATAATCAAGGGCTAACATCGGCTAACGCTTAAAAAATAGGCACGACCAGGACAAACACAAAAGCAATTACCGTCCAGATCACGATTTTGGTTTTCAGCGGCGTGTTGCGCCAGACGGTTTTTAATTCCGCGCGTACCGCCTGGCCGCGATTGTCTGCGGCGCGTATACGTTTTAGGGCGCCTGCAAAGGTATGCTGCTCTTGTTTTTGTTGTTCCTCAAACAATAGCTCGTCCAACTGCGAATAAAACACATCGCAGCTTGGGCATTTAAATTCTTCACCCAGTCGGGCGTTACCGCATTTTGGGCAGTTTTTCATCCTAACTCCTTAAAGCATGCTGGCCTTGCTGCTGAGTAGCAAGGCCAGTTGATCTATTGCCTATAAAATGTGCTCAGGCTGCAATGCCGTTGTGTCTGAGCAAAGCATCGATATTCGGCTCGCGTCCGCGGAAGTTTTTGAACAAGGTCATGGCGTCAGCGCTGCCGCCTTGCTCCAGAATGTTGTTCAAGAATGATTCGCCGGTAGCGCGGTCGAAAATGCCTTTCTCCTCGAATAAAGAAAAGGCGTCCGCCGACAAGACTTCTGCCCATTTGTAGCTGTAATAACCGGCCGCATAACCGCCAGCGAAAATGTGCGAAAAGCTGTGGGCGAAACGATTGAACTCAGGTACTTTAACCACCGCGACTTGATCACGGACTTGCTTAAGAATGCTGTAAATCCGTCCACCTTTGGCCGGGTCGTAAAGCTGGTGCATTTTGAAATCAAATAAACTAAATTCCAGTTGCCGCACCATCATCATGCCGGCTTGGAAATTTTTGGCGGCCAGCATTTTGTCAAACAACGCATCCGGTAACGCTTCGCCGGTTTGGTAATGACCAGAAATCAAGCCCAGTGCCTCTTTTTCCCAGCACCAGTTTTCCATAAATTGGCTGGGTAGTTCGACTGCATCCCACTGCACACCATTAATGCCCGAAACGCCGAGATGATCGATCTGCGTCAGCATATGATGCAAGCCGTGACCGAATTCGTGAAACAGGGTTTCCACTTCGTCGTGAGTTAGCAAGGCCGGATCATTGCCGGTGGGCGGAGTGAAGTTGCAAGTCAGATACGCTACCGGCGTTTGCAAGCCAGCGCTGGTTTTTTTGCGACACACGCAATCGTCCATCCAGGCGCCGCCGCGTTTTTTGGCGCGAGCGTATAAATCAAAAAAGAAGTGACCGCGCAGTTGGCTGTCTTTATCCAGGATTTGATAGAAGCCAGCGTCGGGATGCCAGACGTCCACGTCTTCGACTTTGCTGATTTGTAAGCCATACAGCTTTTCGACGATGGCGAACAGGCCGGGTACCACTTTATTGGCCGGGAAATAGGTTTTCACTTCTTCCTGCGACAGTTGGTAAAAATGCTGACGCATTTTTTCTGAATAGTAACCCATGTCCCAGGCTTGTAAATCATGTAAGCCATGCTCGGCAGCAGCGAATTCTTTTAGTTCGGTCAGATCGCGGCGCGCTTGACGCCAGGATTTCTCGGCCAGATCTTCCAGAAACTTCACTACGTCGTCGGTGGATTTGGCCATCTTGGTCGCCAGCGAGTACTCGGCGTAGTTGTTAAAGCCCAGCAGTTGCGCTTTTTCATGGCGCAGTGCCAGGATTTGTTCCATCAGTTCGGAATTGTCCCATTGTCCGGCATGGGGGCCTTGATCGGAGGCGCGGGTACAAAATGCCTGGTAATGTTCGCGGCGTAGTTCGCGGTTGTCGGCATAAGTCATCACCGCCAGATACGACGGAAATTGCAGGTTGATCAACCAGCCGTCTTTGCCTTCTGCAGTAGCGGCTTGTTTGGCTTGCGCCAGCGCCGATTCCGGCAGACCCGCCAATTCATCGATATGCGTTATATGCTTATGCCAGGCATTGGTAGCGTCTAATAGATTTTCTTCGTACTGACTGGCCAGTTTGGATAATTGCTGGCTGATTTCTTTGTAGCGGGCTTGCTGGTCGGCAGGCAGATCTACGCCGGACAAATGAAAGTCACGCAGGGCATTGTCGATGATTTTTTGTTGAGCCCGATCTAGGCTGGCAAAGTCGGCGCTGTCACGAATTGCTTTATAGGCTTGTTGCAGCGCCTTGTTTTGGCCGGTTTCCGTGGCGTATTCGCTGAGCTTGCCCAGGCAAGCGTTATAAGCGTCACGCATGGCTTCGCTATTAACCACGGAATTCATGTGGCTGACTGGCGACCAGGCTTTATTCAGCCGATCTTCGGCGGTTTCGATGGGCTCGACCAGATTTTGCCAGGTGTAAGGGCCACCGGCTTGCAGTTGCTGGTCTATGGTTTGCCGGGCTTCGCTCAATAGCTGAGTAATGGCCGGCTCAACGTGTTCGGGCAGGATTTTGGAAAATTGCGGTAGCTCGGTATTTTCTAGTAAAGGATTGGTCATGTGGGTAGTCAGTCTGGTAAGTATCAATGGTCAGGACAGTAGATGCATTGCCGCATTGACCCGGGCCTGGGCTTTCTGCAACACCATCAACGAAAAGTCTGGATTGAGTTTACCATGGCTTAATTTACTGTAAGCGGGGATTGAATTGATATAAGGGAGCCCGCTGCCGTTCTGGGAGCCGAAATAACTGTGTAATTTGGCCAGGATGACAATGTCTGTCATCGTTAAATCCGGGCCGCTATCGTAAAGCCAGTTTTCAGCGTGGTATGGAATATTGCCAAGTTGCTCCGGAAAGCCCAGGGTGTGTAGCATCAGCATCCCTACCGGCCCGCGCAAATACGGCAGCGCCGCTTGCAACTCATGATAGCTGGGGCCGCCGTCGGGAAATTGTTCGGCAAAATGCAACAACGGAATTGCGCCAATATCCGCGACCAATCCGCCCAACAGGGCGTCTTCTGGATTTATATTGCTGCATTCTTGCGCCAAAACAAAGCTTAAGCTGGAGACATACAAGCTGTTTTTCCACAGACTTTGCATGCCCTTCATTAGCGCTGGATCAGTGCAACTGAATAGCTGTTTCAGGCTGATGCCCATCACCAAATTGCGGGTGGCATCAAGGCCAATGCGCACCACGGCTTCGTGACAATTATTAACCGGTTGATCGGTTGCATAAAGCGGACTGTTGGCAACCTGGATTAGCTTTGCCACAATCGGCGGATCAAGCTGAATAATATCCGCTGCTTGCCGGGCGCCGATGTCGTTTTTCATCGCTTCTTTGAGTTTCAACGCCACATCCGGCAGCGAGGGTAAACGCAGTTTGTTTTCCCGATAGGCCTGGGCAAAGCTATTGAAAAAGCGGCTGCCATTGATTGGTGCCGGCAACTGAATATCTTCTAGCTCAAAGCAGGTGGTATTTTCCTGGCTCTTATCCGTCCACAGCCGATTCAGCTCGATAGAAATTTCCAGTATTTGCACATCGCTGAGTGCGGTAGCGGTGGCGCCGTAACGACTACCGCTATTAAGTGGCAGATTGGCAAGCGTCGAGTCGGCACTGATTTGATAATCACTTTCGCTGTCCGGCTGCATCTGCAGTTGCCCAGCCAGCAGATAGCGCACACTATTGCTGGGCTGGCCAAAACTAAAAATCACCGCATCTTTACGGTATGACAAGACAAGGTGCGGCAGATTGGTCAGGCTGGATTCGTCCAGATCACGTAAAGGTGCAAACTTTTTTAGCTGGTCTGTGCTTAGGGCTTGCTGCTGGGATTTGAAAGGTGCGGATGCTGACTGAGCCGATGATGGCGCTGAAGGCGCAGCAGCCACTATCGGTCTGGTGTTATCTGGAGTGGTTTGCTTGGGTCGGTTGATTTTGTGCAACAGCGTGGAAAACCAGTTCATGTTATGCCCTGAAAAAACTAAGCGCCTCGGCAATTTGTAACTTGGCGTCCTGGAGCGCCTTTAGAGACATATCCGGCGTTAGCGCGTTATCGTCCAGTTTTTGGAAAGCGGGCAGGGTATTCAGTGGTGGCAAACGTTGCGTGTTGGAACCGCCAAGTTGGCTATGAAATTTGGCAAGCAGCACAATGTCGTACAACTGCAACGCTTGACCGTCGTCAAAATACCAATGGGTAGTGTTCAGCGGGATTTGTTGAAAGCTTTCGGGGAAATGCCATTTTTTCAAAATATGCGTACCCAGCAAGCCTTGCAGACAGTCTATTGTTGCCTGTAATTCTTGTGCTGTGTATTTTGCAGGATCGATGCTTTCGGCGAAAGTGATGACCGGTAAAGCCCCGATGTTGTGGGTTAAACCCGCCAGTAATGCTTCATCGGGATTAATGGTTTTGGTTAAGCCGGCCAATGTATAGCTCAAGCTGGCAATTTGGATGCTTTGTTTCCAAAGCGTCTGAATGGCGCTATTTAACTGCTTGTTCTGACTTCTGAATAACTGGTGCATGCTGATGCTGGTAACCAGGTTTTGCGTGGTTTTGAACCCCAGGCGATTGATGGCTTCGTGGGCGCTGGTGATAGGGTTGGCGCTACGAAAAATCGGGCTGTTGGCGACTTGCACCAGTTTGGAGGAGATCAGCGGATCCAGGGTTACAATTTTTACTGCGTCGGCGATGCTGATTTCATCTTTAAGCAAGGCGCTACGCAAACGCAGCGCGACATCAGGCAGGCTGGGTACGTGCAGTTTATCTGCTCTGAAACTGTCGCAAAAGCTATCGAAAAAAACGCTGCCGCGCAGCATCGGCGGAATATTGTCGGGCGAGATCAGCGGATTGTTGATCGGTTTGCTGCTGAGTTGCAGACAGGACAGCGGCAAATAAATTATTTGGGTTGGCGATTTGGCAATGGCACTGAACGCGTGTTCGCCGGATGTCGCCAATGGGTAGCAGGCTTTAAAGGTGTCTGGCTCTACAGTTTGGCCGCTACCATTGTTGGCTTCGAGAAACACATTGCCTGTGTATAGATAGCTTAAATTCCCAGCTTCTTCGCCGCGATTAAAAATCATCTCGCCGGTATTGAAGCTGCGCATGGTCACGGGCAGTACTTGTAATTCCGCTATGGGCAGGTTGCCCAACGGGATTAGTTTTTGCAGATAGCTTATGGGCAGTTGATTGACGACGGTTTCTTGCGTCAATGGGGCCGCTGGCGTTTTCTCAGTCGCCTTTTTTAAAAAATTCCAGAACATGGCACTAGCTGGAGAATATGCTTAAGGCCTCGTGGATCTTAGCTTTGGCGTCGTGGAGGATACCCAAGGTATTCTCGGGTGACATCGCAAAGTTTTTCAGGTTGGCGGCGGCCGGGATTGCGGTAATGGCCGGTAGATCCGCAGTGGCTTTTTTACCGATTAAAGCATGTAGTCTGGATAACACCACGATGTCGGTCAGGGTTAAGGTATCGCCGCTGTTTTGATACCAGTCGCTGGATGATTTGGCGACATCAATAAATTCTTCAGCAAAATCCCATTCTTTAAGTACCACTGAACCAACCGGGCCTTTGATGATCGGCATGGCCTCGCGAATTTCGGCGTCGCTATGGTACTCGACAGGCAGATTGGCGGTAAAACTAAGAAACGGTATCACGCCAATGTCGCAGACCAATCCGGCTAACAAGGCATTTTCCGGGTTTTGTTGCTGGCTATGACTGGCTAGCACATAACTAAGGCCTGACAGATACAGACTTTGCTTCCAAACATCCTCCAGGTGATTTTTGATCAGCGGGGATTTGCTTTTAAAAATCTGCTTCATGCTCAGCGCGGTTACCAAATTACGCGTAGCATTCAGGCCGATACGCACCACGGCGTCTTTACAGTTTTTTGCCGGTACGTTAGTCAGATACAGCGGGCAATTGGCCACTTCTATGAGTTTGGCGGAGATGGCAGGGTCGAGCTGAATAATCTTTACCGCCTCGTCGATACTGACATCTTTTTGAATCGCTTTGCGTAAATTAAGCGCGACTTCCGGTAGCGAAGGTATTTCTATCTCATGTTCGTTATCTTCAAAGTGTTCGACAAACAAGTTGAGCAAACGGTTATTGTTCAAATCAGCGGGAATGGTCAGCTTGCCGTGATCTTGCCGACTGGGCGTCAGCATGATTTTCAAAGATACCCGTAAAATATCAATTTCTGTTTTTGCGGTGGCAGTGGCAGTGTGTTTCAGACCGCTACAGATAGGAAACTTGGCTTGGGCGCTACCTGCCGAAATTTCATAGCTTTTGCCATTATGATCGGCCAGTATTACTGTGCCGCGCAGGAGATAAATTGCGCAGGTTGCCTGCTCATTGACGCTGAACAAGATACTGTCGGGATGTAAGGTTTCGACAAGATGCTCAGTCGAGAAGGTTTGTAGTATCTCCTCGCTTAAATTTCTGATCGGAAATAATTGCTTGAGTGTTTCCGGGGTTATAGGCTGCCCAGTGGGCTGAGATTTGCCTTTGCCTTGGGTCTTTTCAAAAAAAGCTCTGATTGCACTCATATAATTCCAGTAAACATTTATGGCTGACGGGTTGGGGCGTCGCTAGGGCTATCGCCCCGGTCAATAGTTTTATCCGTTGATGTTGGTTATTTGTCGTTCATCGTTTAATAGCTTGATGATAGCAGTTGTTTCGGGGCGAATCCCGCGCCAAATATAAAAAGCTTCCGCAGCCTGTTCGACCAGCATGCCTAGTCCGTCCAGGCTGTGAGCGGCGAGATGCTCAACGCCCCACTGCACGAATGCTGTGGCTTGATTGGCGTATGCCAAATCATAGCAGCTGCCGCCGGAACACAACAGATTATCCGTTAAGGGCGGTAGTTGGTCGCTTAGACTGGCGGATGTGGCGTTAAGTATCAAATCGAATTGTTGACCTTGCAAGCTAGTGTAGTCGCAAGTGCGGATCGTGCCGAGCGTGGCAAGGTCTTGGGCAATGATTTGCGCTTTGCTGACGGTACGGTTGACGATGGTTAAGTCCGCCGGCTGTTGTTCCAGCAATGGCGGAATAATGCCGCGCGTTGCCCCTCCTGCGCCTAAAATCAAAATTCTGGCGCCGCGCAGTGTGATGCCGTGATTGACGGTTAAATCGTTCAGTAAACCAACGCCGTCGGTGTTGTCGCCCAAGATGCTGCCATCGGCTTGACAGGCCAAAGTGTTTACCGCTTTTGCCAGGTGCGCACGTTCGGTCAACTGATCGGCGTATTGCCAGGCCAATTCTTTAAGTGGAACGGTGCAATTCAGGCCTTTGCCGCCTGCGACAAAAAACTGTTTGCTGGTTGCCGCAAAGCTTTCGGCCGACACGTCTTGGGCGGTGTATTCGATGATTTGGCCGGTTTGTTCGGCGAATAAACGATGTATGCGTGGTGATTTGCTATGGTTGATCGGATGACCGAACACCGCATAAGTATCAGTTTTAATCATTGGTGGTGTATTTGCGGCGCCAGTATTCCCATAAAAAGGTGCAGGCTATCACCAGCACACCCAGGCCAACACAGACGGACAGGAAGTTATCGGAATAGGCAACGATTAACGTACAAGTGGCGAGGAAAAAACCCAGTAGACTAAATTGCCAGCCGATCCGAATGCCGTCCAACATGGTTGCCAGCGCCAGTATCAACAAAATCACCAGGCTGGCGCTGGTATCGTTTAGTTGATCGGACTTGTTGAGCATGGACGCGGCGGCAACAATGATTAAAGTGTGCAGCCAATGCAGTCCTTGGGCTTTGACGATATCGCCAAAATCGTTTTCGTTGGTTTTTGTTTGCATCCAGGATACAAAAATCGACAGCATGCCGAATACAAATACCATCAATAACCAAAATCCGTAGCCGTCGTGCGGATTAAAATCGGTGATCGTAATGCCCAGCAAGGACAAAATGACCAGCAGGATAAACACCGCTTGCTCAAGGCCGAAGGAACGGCGACGCGGAACCGCTTGATTTTCGGCTGCGTCATCGGTTGTTTCGTTGTCGTCAAAGTCGTCGCTCATACTCGGATTTTCATAGATAGTTGTTATTGTTGTTGTAACCACTGGGCAGCGGATTTGGCGTAATAAGTCAGTATGGCGTCGCAACCGGCTCGCTTGAAGGCCAACAGAGACTCCATCACCACTTGCTGTTCGTCCAGCCAGCCATTTTGAGCGGCGGCTTTAAGCATCGCATATTCGCCGCTGACCTGGTAGGCAAATGTGGGTACGCCGAATTGGTCTTTGGCGCGGCGGATAATGTCCAGGTAGGGCATGCCGGGCTTGATCATGATCATATCGGCACCTTCTTGAATATCCAGGGCTATTTCCCGCAGAGCTTCATCCGAGTTGGCTGGGTCCATTTGGTAGCTGTATTTATTGCCGCCAGCCAGATTACCGGCAGAGCCTACTGCATCGCGGAACGGGCCGTAAAAGCTGGAGGCATATTTGGCGGAATAGGCCAAGATCCGGGTATTGTGATAAGCGTGGCTTTCCAGTGCGGCGCGGATGGCACCGATTCTGCCATCCATCATATCCGATGGCGCGACAATATCGGCACCGGCTTCGGCATGCGATAGCGCTTGTTTGCAAAGCACTGCGACAGTTTCGTCGTTAACCACATAGCCATTTTGATCGAGCAAGCCATCCTGGCCGTGCACGGTAAAGGGATCCAGCGCTACATCGGTGATTACTCCCAGTTCCGGCAAAGCGGCTTTCAAGGCGCGAACGCAGCGTTGGGCCAAGCCGTCGGGATTATAGGCTTCTTCAGCCAGTAAGGATTTTTGGTCAGGGTCGGTGACCGGGAAAATGGCTACGGCGGGAACGCCAAGTTTGAGCAGGCTTTCTGCTTCTGCTAACAATAAATCGATCGACAAGCGGTTGACGCCCGGCATGGATGCGACTGATTGCAACTTATTGCTGCCCTCGATGACAAACAAGGGGCAGATCAAGTCGTCGCTGCTTAAGCGATTTTCCCGCATTAGCCTGCGGGAAAAGCTTTGATAGCGCATTCTTCTCATCCGGATGCCGGGGAAAAAGTCTTTAGGGTGTGACATCTCTTCCATAGTAATATAATAGGGATACTTGCTGATCCAAAATTGGTTTAGCCAGATTCCGAAGCTTGGTTTTAAGCCTCGGTGTTTATTTTAGCAGTGTATCGAATGCAGGCGTTTTAAAATAGCCGACGATACTTTTTTGAGATTGTTTATATGAATATCAAACGTAATATGCATTTTATATTTGTACTGATTTTTAGTCTGTTTGCTGGCGCTTCTTTAGCCTTGCCAGCGGCGGCTGCCGATTTGAGCGAGCCGCAACGCGCTATTGAAGATGCTTCAAACAAATTGAAGCAGCGCATGCAGGACCCCAATTTTCCACGCGACTTCCAAAAAATGAATGCCTTTGTGCAAGAAGTCATTTACCCAAATGTCGATTTCGATCTGATTTCGTCCTTGGTGCTGGGTAAATTATGGAAAGAAGCCGCGCCAGCCGAGAAAGACAGCTTTAAGAAAGAGTTTCAAATCTTGTTGATCAGAACCTATTCCAGAGCGTTCTACGAGTTTAAAGACTGGTCAGTGCGCTTTTTGCCGGTTACGCCAGAAGAAGACGAGCGCAAGGTTTTGATTAAAACCGAAGTGCTACAACCCGGCTTGCAGCCGATTGCAGTCAATTATCGGATGCTGAATGTCAAAGGCCAATGGAAAGCCTATGACATCATGATCGAAGGTGTCAGCTTGGTCACCAACTACCGCACCAGCTTTAAAAATGAAGTGGAGCGCACCGGTTCTTTGCAAGAAGTGATCAATCAGTTGGCCAAACGCAATACCGAAGCGCTAAGTAACAAAAATAATTCCTAGGTTTTCCCTCTTTAAGATCCCCGGCTCGCCAACTTGGCGGGTCGGGGATACATCTGCCAGTATGCAATCCGCAAAAGACTCTCTCTACGCCAGCCCGCTTGGCGAAATCAGCGCATTTACCTTCGACGAATCCGTGGTTAAAGTGTTTCCAGACATGATTCAGCGTTCGGTACCCGGTTACAGCACCATTATTTCGGCGATTGGTTTGTTGGCGGCGCGTTTTGCCAAAGACAATAGCGTTTGCTATGACTTGGGTTGTTCGCTAGGCGCTGCCGCCTTGGCGATGCGCCAAAACATTACCGCCAAAAATTGCCGGATAGTAGCGGTTGATTGCTCTGCGGCGATGGTCGAGCAGTGTCAGCAAAATCTGCTGGCTACGCCGGGTGGTGTCGATATTGAGCTGGTCTGTGCGGACATTCGCAATATCCAGATCAGCAATGCCTCTGTAGTGGTACTCAATTTTACCTTGCAGTTTATTCCTCTGGCAGATCGGGAAGCTTTCTTGGCGAGCATTTATCGCGGACTTTTGCCGGGCGGCGTTTTGGTGTTGTCCGAGAAGCTGGCGTTCGAGGCCGCCGATCAGCAAACAGTACAAACTGAGATGCACCATTTGTTCAAAAAAGCCCAGGGCTATAGCGAGCTGGAAATCAGCCAAAAGCGTAGCGCCTTGGAAAATGTGTTGATTCCAGAAACCTTCGCTGCGCATCAGCAACGTCTAAAAGCGGCTGGCTTTGCCAGTGCGGAAGTGTGGTTTCAATATTTTAATTTTGCCTCGATGATTGCGTTGAAATGATGGATTACCAGCCCTTATACCAAACCTTGGCTGAGGCTGGTGGCGATGTCTGGGTTAGTCGGTTGCCCGGGCAGTTGGCCGATGCGTTTGCGGGGTCGGCGCATGGTGATTTACAGCGTTGGCAGCGGGTGGTGCAGGATTTGCCGGTGTTATCGCCGTCGAGCGTCGATATGTTAAATGCCGCCAGAATCGGTCAGGCAGATGATGTTTCTATCGTGCAGCGTGAACAATTGCGGGAACAGCTTATGCAATTGCATCCGTGGCGGAAAGGTCCGTATGATCTGTTTGGTATCAATATCGACACTGAGTGGCGTTCGGACTGGAAGTGGGAGCGGATTAAGGATCACATCGAGCCCTTGCGAAATCGTCTGGTGCTGGATGTGGGATGTGGCAACGGTTACCACTGCTGGCGGATGTTTGGCGCTGGAGCGAGAACGGTGGTAGGCATCGATCCAACCTTACTCAGTGTGATGCAATTTCAGGCTATCCGTAAACTGCATGGCGATGCGCCGATTTATCTGCTGCCGCTGGGGATTGAAGCTGTGCCGCCCAATATGGGGGTATTCGACACCGTGTTTTCGATGGGGGTGCTTTACCACCGCCGCTCACCGCTTGATCATCTATTGGAGTTAAAGGGCTGTTTACGTCCTGGTGGCCAGTTGGTGCTGGAAACTTTAGTCGTCGAAGGCGATGGTGAGCGAGTGTTGGTGCCGGAACAGCGCTATGCACAAATGCGCAATGTCTGGTTTTTGCCGAGCTGCGAGGCCTTGATGCGGTGGATGCGGCGTTGCGGTTTTAAGAATATTGGTTTGCTGGATGTATCCAAAACCAGTATTGATGAGCAACGTAGTACCGAATGGATGCGCTTTCATTCCTTGGCGGACTTTCTCGATCCGCAGTCTCCCAATTTGACCTGCGAAGGCTTGCCGGCGCCGGTTCGAGCAGTAATAGTGGCTAACGTCAATTAGGCTTATAAATTATCCAACACATTGTTATTTATAAAATAACGTCTAATATTGTCTAGCTTGTAAGGTAAGTTGCATAATTTTGTGCCTTAGCCAGTCAAGCATTCCTAAATACATTTGGAGACAAAGTCATGGAAAAGCTATTTGCATTTTTGATGTTATGTTCTTTTGCCGTATTTGCAGAACCGATCAATATTAACCAAGCGGATGCCGAAACCATCTCAAAGGAATTGACCGGTATTGGCCCTAAAAAAGCTGAGGCCATCGTGCAGTATCGAAAGGAACATGGCGATTTTAAGGCTTTGAAAGATCTAGAAAATGTATCTGGAATTGGTGCAAAAACCGCACAGCTTAATGAGAAAAATATCTTGTTCGGCGAGGCTGCACCCGTTGCCCCAGTAAAATCTGACAAAGCGACCAAGCCGGAAGAGCCCAAAAAAACTAAATAAGACCACTGAGTTGGCGCGCTTGAAGCCTGGCGCGTCAACTTTTAAGGTCTTAAATTACTGATGACCAGCGTTTCAAAACCTGATATTTCACGCCATGGGCGGTCGACAGCGATTCCACCAGGCAAAAATCCTTAGATTGCCACTGCACGGGTTTGAATTTAAGTTGAACGGGCGCGTGGGCTTTTTTGCATAACGTGACATGTGGCGTAAACGGTCTGTCATCAATAGGTATCCGATGCTTTCTGGCGATAGCGCTGAGTTGTTGATTGAGGCGTAAGCTGTTTTGATCGACTTGGCTGCTCGTCAGGCAGAGGACGGCAGGTTTTTTCCAGTAGCTAAGTTGGTCGAATGTCAGGCTCATGGGTTCGATAATCAGTTTGCCAGCGTCCTGCGTCACATCAAATTGTTGCTCGGTGTCGAGCTGACCCAAAAATAATAATGTCGTGTGCAGGTTCATTGTCGCCACAGGCTTGGCAACTGCGGGGTCTATTTCAGCGATTATATCCGCGCATTGTTGGCGCGTGATCGGGTCGGGCCATAAGGCAAAAAAAAGACGTTTCAAGGTGTTGGCGGTTGTCGAAATGAGCTAAAACCAAGCAGGTTATCTTAAATTTTACGCAACTGCGAAAATCTTCGTTAGACAGCCAAAAAAATCGCTACAAATGAAGAATGTTGAGTATCAGAAGGCTCGCCAGCTTAAGTTGCATAAGCTCTTCAAAAAAAAATTTAGATTTATCAGATGGTAACGATTAAATCTTAAACTCAAATTTTCAATTTATTGGCGCGCTAGCCAATCGCTAACAAGCCAGCGTTTCTATGTTGAATTGTCTAGTGGCGATTTGCCTGCCGGTCTACCCTTGGCGCGTAGCCAGGGCAATCGCGCTTAAATTCCCCCGATCACCCGTAGCAGGTAATCATTATCCCAGCCGGCCTTCAGTCGCTTAACCTTGACGCCGAGTTTGCGGGATTTTTCGTTTTTGATCAGATTCAGGGCCATGTGGCGTATGG
>CAIOHN010000168.1 GCA_903858105.1 uncultured Pseudomonadota bacterium
ATTGCAGCACTTGCCGCACGGCATCGGTCAGGATTGAAAGCTCATCCTCTCTGATAATAACTGGCGGCATCAGATACACCACTTTGCCGAAAGGCCGCACACAAACGCCGAGTTCGGCAAAGCGACTTCGCAAAGCATTCAGGTCAATGGCGCCTGTTAGTTCGACAGCGCCAATCGCGCCTTTGACGCGGACATCGGCCACACCGGCCAAACCACGGCAGGGTTCCAGTTGTTGCTGCAACTGGGCGCGTTCGGTTTCGATAATCTCGATACTGCTATCCAGGGTTTCCAGTTCAAGCTGTAATTGCGTATCGGCCAAGCCTCCGCGCTCGCCTTGTACTTTATCCAAGCGAATCTGTAATTGGCGGTTTTGATTTTCCAGTTGTACCAGTTTGGTGCGCTGCACTTCGGCTTGTTCGCGGTAGCCGGCGTTTTCTGCTAAAAATTGCTCCCATTGCTGTTGCCACTGGTGCTTTTGCAGATGCGCATCCTGCTGAATACCCAGCAAGTCTTCTTCGCGCTCGCGGGCCACAATCATGGTCTCTTCGGACTCAAGTAAAGTCTGGCGAATTTCTTCCAGTTGCAGCCTGTCCTGCTCGCAATCCGCCTGCGCCTGTTCGGCCTGCATTTTCAAACGATTGATTTCGACCAGGGTTTCTTCGTGACTTTTTTGATTATGCTTAATGGCCTGTTCCAGGCGACTGACTTCCGCAACCACGGCGTAATATTCGGCTTGCGTGCTATCCAGATGTTGCTGCTGGGTTTTTTGCTCGCCGCGCTTAAATTCCATGGATTTTTCGGTATCGCGCAGCAAAACAAACAAACGATTATGCTCGGTGGCGATGGCTTGCAGCTTGTCTTCCAAAGTCTGCGCGGAACGCTGAAAATTTTGCCAGCGCATAGCCAACAACTCTTGTTTATATTGGCGTTCCTGCTTTTTTAGCTCGGTATATTTCTCGGCTTTTTCGGCTTGCTTGGCCAGATTTTTGATCTGCTTTTCAACTTCGTCGCGCAGATCGTTCAAACGCTCCAGGTTCTCGCGGGTATGCCGCATGCGGGTTTCGGTTTCCGAGCGGCGTTCCTTGTATTTTGAAACACCTGCGGCTTCTTCGATGTGTACCCGCAAATCTTCAGGTTTGGCTTCCACCATCCTGGAGATGGTACCCTGCTCGATGATCGCGTAACTACGCGAACCCAAACCAGTACCCAAAAACAGATCCGTAATATCCTTACGCCGACATTTAGACCCGTTCAACATGAACAAAGACTGGCCGTCGCGACTGACCTGACGCTTGATGGAGATCGTGGCGTATTGCGAATATTCGCCGCCTGCCTTGCCTTCGCTGTTGTCAAACACCAACTCTACCGACGCCATGCTGACCGGCTTGCGCCCGGAAGAACCGTTAAAAATCACATCAGCCATATTGCCGCCGCGCAAATGCTTGGCCGAGCTCTCGCCCATCACCCAACGCACCGCGTCGATAATATTGGATTTGCCACAACCGTTCGGCCCGACAATAGCCGTCAGATTGCCGTTAATCGGTATCGTGGTAGGGTCGACAAAGGATTTGAAACCCGAAAGTTTGATTTTTTCCAGCTTCATAACTGGCTAGACACACTCAAGACTGTATACAAAGCCGGGCATTATCGTCGAAAAGCCGTTTATATTCGACTGGATTTTGTTTTTAGCAAAATCAGCGCACGGCATCAAAGCTGTGTTTTCTGGTATCTCCGAGTAAAAATCCTGCCCAATCCATTGCGAATCAGAGACCGGGTATTACTCTGGAGACTATTTCTGGGTAGCATTACCGCAATTGCCGTATGCCAAATATGTTTTTTTAACGACTCAAGCACACTACCCGCCAGGGCAATCGCGCTTAAATTCCCCCGATCACCCGTAGCAGGTAATCATTATCCCAGCCGGCCTTCAGTCGCTTAACCTTGACGCCGAGTTTGCGGGATTTTTCGTTTTTGATCAGATTCAGGGCCATGTGGCGTATGG
>CAIOHN010000169.1 GCA_903858105.1 uncultured Pseudomonadota bacterium
ATGCGGCGCAATGCCCTTTGGTTATTGCGCCCTACGGCCCTGGGAATTAATACGGAAGATTCGATAGTCATGAAATGGCTCCTGTTGATTTAAATTGGGATTAAGTTTTTGGATTAACGGGAATGAAACTATCGAGTAAAGCCTTGACTTTACGGTCTATTTCGCGCCATTGCGCTAAGTAATCCAATGAAAAGTAGTATTCGAGCTGAAACTGGTTTCTGTATAAAGTTGTGATTGAGCAACCTGGGAATGGAGCCGGATGAGGATCCAATTCTGGGTTGCCGCATCTGACCATTGTTAAGTCCCGGACCGGTTTATCATGGCTTATGTAAATATCCTCCATATCGCCCATAGGATCACGGTAATGAAACATACCCGGCACCAAAGGATGCGCCGGTAGTTTGATCAAGCGTTTGTAAGCCCCATCGAAGTAATACGGCCAATTGACCCGATAATGGGTCATCATAATCACAACTTTTCTGCGCAAACCGGGTGTTTTAAATTCATTCGCCGTTTTTTCGTTATACATTTCCATATCCGGCAATAAGGCCTTGATGCGAATGGCGTCTATGGTTTCGCGTTCCGCTTGCGGCGGCTCCCAGCCTTTGTCGAGGCGGCTTTCTAACGGGTGGTAAAGTAACGGCACATTGAAATCAACGGTTTCCACCCGAACGGCATAATGTTGACTCCTCGCTTGCTCAAGAGTCAAAAATTCATCTCCGCAACCGGTTAATAAAAAAACTAGATACGGAATGCGTCGAGTCCATTTCCGAAGTGGTGAGAAAATAAAATTAAATATCATGCTGCTATTCTCCAAGCTTCATTATTTGCCGCTATACCGACCGGCACAATGTTAAGACCGTAAGGCGCAATAACCAACGGGCATTGCGCCGCATTATTCCCCTATTATTTAAACTCATATAATTCACCATTAATTTCTGCCCATTTTTGTGTTTTCATAATGTCCTCTCTCTTCTAAATACCTGGTTCGATATATCTGTGATTGCCCTTGTAACGTTAATCGCCAAACATAGCGGCAATAGGCAAGTCTTACCCTGGCTGCTTTGCGCAGATTAATTTCGACGCTAGTGCGTTGGCCTTGAAATATCACACGCTAAGAATGTACAAAGACAAAATAACTGATCTTATTTGTTAGATAAAGTGTAGTTAAGTAACCGGTTTGTGCCCCTGCTTGGGTAAGTCCATACGATGTGCTGAAATTAGTGATACTTAGCGGTCGCGATGTGTGTGCTTCACGGTGTTGAACACACCCTGACGACCTGTTTTCACGCTGCGGCAAAGGAAGGTAGTGGCCGACGCTTCGGCGTTCCAAATCATGCCGCTAGAGCGACTGGGTCTGCATTCCCACGCGGGAGCGTGGGAACGATGATGTTCCAGAATCGTCAGTTTATCCGCCCAGGCGGTGTAAGCTGCGCTGCCAGCGGCGTTTTGGATGTTGATGGTCATTGTATGAGCCGCCAAAGGGGGCCGTTTTGTGACTTACATCGAGCAAAGATCGACCCGGAATAGGCGGTGGCTTTGGGGGTGGCATAGGCATTCGGTGTATAGTGAACCGACAATGCTTAATCAGCTTTTATTGATTTGGAGACTACTATGCTGATCACCTTTTTAAGACACGCCACCGCCGAAGACAGGAGTCTATCCATACCGGACGCTGATCGCGCCTTGACCGACAAAGGCGAAAAACAAGTAAAACGGCTAGCGGCTTTTTGTCAGTCTAACCGGCTGATGCCTGGGATAATATTTGTCAGCCCACTGTTACGCGCCCAGCAAACCGCGAAATTCCTGCAAGATAGCATGCCCGGCTGTCAATCTGCGCAAACCGCTGATTGGCTGGGCATGGACAGCCAAAAGACGACCATGCTTACCGAATTGAGCAAATTGGCGGAACTGGGTATCGACGATATATGGCTGATTGGGCACGAGCCGGACTTTTCTGAGCTGATTGGCTGTTTAATGCACACGTCCGCCGAACGGATTGTGGTTAAAAAAGCGTCGTTAATTCGATTGGAGGCCGACTTTTCCGGTAGGCCAACGGCAAATTTACTCTGGAGTTTGCCGTGTTCGTTGATGCGCCACGGCTAAAGGGAGTGTCTAAAAACCCCTTCTCGCTTTGGAGGTTGTCGTAAAAGTCTCTTTCCTCGCAGGTTGAGGCGAGGGGTATAAATCAGTAAGCTATTTATATACCCTCATCCTAACCTTCTCCCGAAGGGAGAAGGAACTGTTTCGATTTTTACGACAGCCTGCTTTGGGAAACAGCTAGGGTGCTGGGTGTAAATAACTGATTTTGATCCCCTCACCCTTCTCCCAGTGGAGGAAGGGGTTTTTGAATTATTAAATTGCGATTTCTTCGTCAAGTAAGTAGCACCCCGGATCCTCAGCCCAAAAATCGCCGGTGAGTTGCTGGGCGCGGACGCGAGTGTTGCCATTGCAGATTGCTTGGTAAGCGCAAGTAGTGCAGCGGCCCTGCAATGGCCGGGGCGAGGCTTTTAAACCCGCCATCAAGGGATCAGATACATCCTGCCAAATTTCGGAAAACGGCCGGTTGCGGACGTTGCCTAAACCATAGTGCCACCAGAAGGTATCGGGGTGGACATTGCCCAGATTGTCGATATTCGCCACATTGACGCCGGAGGCATTCCCGCCCCACTGCTGTAATTTTGCCTGGATATGCGCAGCCCGCTCAGGAAAATGCCGTTTAACCCAATGCAGAAAATACACTGCGTCAGCGTCGTTGTTGCCGGTGACAACTTCTCGATGCAGGCCTTGCTGTTCCCAACTTAGAGCTTTTGCAAACAGCTGGTCCATCACTTGTCTGGTCAGTTGAAACTCGGCGTCTTGCTTGCGATTTTTGTTGCCACGACCGCCGTAATTCAAATGCGATAAATAGAATTTATCGATGTCTTCGTCATCCATCAACTGCAACAAGGCGGCAAAGTCATGCGCATTGCCCTGCGTCAACGTGTAGCGCACACCGGCCTTAATGCCGTGATCGCGACATAATCTAATGCCTGCCAACGAGGCATCGAACGAGCCTGGTTTTTGCCTGAACTCATCATGCGCATCACGCATTCCATCCAGGCTGACACCGATATATTGATAATCTATGGCGGCGATTTGCGCGATATTTTCCTGATTAATCAAGGTGCCATTGCTGGACAGCGCGACATAAAATCCCATGTCACGCGCGCGCTGCGAAATCGAAAAAATATCCGGATGCAACAAGGGCTCGCCGCCAGACAAGATCAGCACCGGCACTTTGAAGGCTTTTAAGTCATCCATCACCGTAAAAATTTCCGGCGTGCTTAATTCACCGGGAAAATTTATATCGGCAGACGTGGTGTAGCAATGCTTGCAGGTCAGATTGCAGCGACGGATCAGATTCCAGATCACCACCGGCCCGGATGGCTTGCGCGGTGCGGTGAGTGGTGTCGGATGCACTAGCTCGCGCATATATTGGCTTAATCGAAACATATCATCCCGTAATTCGCAGGCCGGTCTTTTTTAAAATTTTGCTGCTATACAGCACGCTATGCTGACGGGCATTGGCACCCAACAAAGCAGCGATTATCGCCACTTGCCGCTCAGCATCTTGCTCGGTTTTGCCGTGTACCATGGCAAACAGATTGTAGGGCCACTCCGGCAAATAGCGGGGCCGTTGATAGCAATGACTCACAAACGGCAACTCCGCCACCTGCTGACCCAGCCTGTCGACCTGCTGATCGTCCACATCCCACACCGTCATACCATTAAAGCGATACCCCAGTTTGTAATGATTGGGAACTGCAGCGATGCGGCGGATTACCCCAGCTTCCAGCATATCCGCCATACGGTGTAGCACTTCTTGTTCGCTCAATCCCAGTTGGTTTGCCACGGCCAGATAAGGCTCAGCGACTAGCGGCAATCCGGCTTGGGTGGCCTGAATAATTTGTCGATCAATCGCATCCAGTACCATCATGCCTCCAGTTGCAAGCCAACGTAATACTCGCTGATTTTTGGCATGTTGTAGACGCGCAAACCGGTTTGCTGTTCGATTGCCGCGATGACTGTCTGCACCTGTTCCGGCTTTTCAGTCGCCAACACAAACCACATGTTGAGTGGATGATTGCGGGCATAATTGTGGGCCACTTCCGGAAACGCATTAACCATTTCCGTCACTTCGTCAAAGCGCTGCTCCGGCACTTTAATGGCCGCCAAGCTCAAGGCCCCGCCCATCTGCTCGGCGTGATACATCGGCCCGAAGCGCGACAGTACGCCTTCAGCCAGTAATACTTGCAGCCGGTTTAGCAATTGCGCTTCATCCAAACCCAATTGCTCTGCCACGGCTTTATAGGGCGATTGGCAGATGGGAAAACCCTGTTGCAATTGATTGATGATGGCCTTGTCGATATCATCCATGTCTGGCTGCCAACTCCGGTTGCCGGTACAGCGCGCCGCGCTGTTTGAAACAACGACGACTGAATAAAATTTCCCAGGCAAAATTCGTCAAACCACAGGCTTCGCGCAAGGTCGCCCATTGTTCGAGCACGGTTTCCCGACTTTTACCGTGAATCATGCAATACAAATTATAAGGCCACGCCTCGCCTTGCCTTGGCCGCTGGTAGCAAAGATTGACCGTACTGGATTGACTGATTTGCTGACCAATGTCGGCGACTTGGTGGTCGGGTACGTCCATGACTATCATGGCGTTAGCCCGATAACCTAATTGTCGATGCTTTACCACCACGCCCCAGCGTTTTATCAAACCCTGGTGTTTCAAATTAGCCAAGCGTTCCAGCACTTCCTGTTCGCTGATCGCCAGACGCTCGGCGATGGCTGCATAGGGCCTGGCGGCTATCGGCAAGCCTTGCTGAACCGTGGCAAGCAACTGATAATCGAGCACGTCCATATTCATCTCAGTCATTCAAATTCAGTTCAAAACCCAGGTTAATGTAGTAATCCGCCAGCATCGGTAACAACATGGCATTAAAACCGGTTTGCTGTTCAATATCCTCGATTACCGCTTGCAAATGCCGCTCATCATTGGCGATCAGCACAAACCACAGATTAAAGCGGTTCTCGCGTTCGTAGTTATGATTAACCTCGGAATAACGGCTGATTTGCTCGGCCACCCGCGGCAATTCGACTTCCGGCACTGCCATCGCCACCAAGGCACTACTGCCGACCTTATTGGGCGCGATGACCGGCCCGATGCGACTAATCATCTGCTGCTCGGACAAGACCTGAAACGCTGCCAGCACTTCGTCTTCTGTCACGCCCAATTGCTCGGCGATATCCAGATACGGGGTCGGGCTCAGCGGAAAATCCTGCTGATAATTATTCAATAGTTGTTTGTGTAAGGACGACAGCATGACTCACAAGCCAAGTTGGTTGGCTCGGGAAGCAAAGAAAATACCGCTGGGCTTATCCGCGGGTAAACGCGCGGTTTCCGCGAGCGTTTCGGTGTCGTAAACCATCACCCGATCGTCGTCGCGCACGGCCAGCCAAACCGCTTCGCCACGCGGGGTAAATTCCATATGCAACACGGCTTTGCCTGGCTCCAGGGTTTTGATGATGGATAAATCTTTCACATCCAGCACCTGGACGCGCTGATTATCCGGGAAGGCAAAATTGATCCACACCTGACGACCATCCGGTCTGGCGGTGACGAACACCGGCTGACCGGCCACCGGAATGCGTTTTAACAATTGCCAATTATTTCTGTCGATCACCAGCACCTCGTGCTGACCGACCGCCGGTACAAATAACCAGTTGCCACTATTGGTCCAGCCTTGCAAATGCGGCATTTTATAAACTGGCAGCTTTTCGTCCTGCTTGCCGTAATCCGGCAACACGCGCTGCACACCTGCTTCAGGTTGCCACATATCCAACTTGGCCAAGCCGCTTTCCCCGAATAAACCGGCTAAATAATAACGGCCATCTGGAGTTAATAACGCGTCATAAGGCTGTTTGCCGATGTTTTTAAACTTTTGAATTTGCGGCTCGCGCGGATTTTTAGCATCGGCGATCCAGATTTCATCGGCGTCGAACAAGCTAAATACAAAGCGTTGGCCGGTTGCATCTGCCAAGCCCACCACTTTGGATAATTGACCATCACCATACACAGCCGGAATGTCGGCCAATTGCTCCAGTGTGTCTGCAGAAAATATCTTCACGCCGCCCGGGGTGTAATTTGACACGGCTATCAAGCGACCGTCTTGCGAAATCGCCCCGCCGATACTATTGCCGGCCTGAACAATGCGTTTTTCGAGTTTGTCCTGAATAATATCGATCTTGCTCAAGCCGCCATCGCGACCAAACACATAGGCATAGCGCTGATCACGAGAAAACACCACGGAGGCATGAGACAAATCACCCAGTTCAGTAATCCGACTTAATGCTGAGTTTTTGCTGGTATTGACGATCTGCACGCTGCCTTGCTCGCGCTCGATGACCAAACCCAGATCCCCGCTGGCACGAGGCTCGGCTTGGGCGACGCCGTTACACCATATTAATTGGGATAAAAACAAGGCTTTAAGCAGGGATTTCATAAAACTCCGGGGGACTGTTCCAATCACCAAGCAATCGATTTAAACCCCTGGTGTACCTTGTCTAGCAAAAGAAAAGCTAAAACTTAGCGTTGCCGCAATAGTTTGATTAACCAAAGGGTTTCTTCTTTGTTCAAAAAATTTTGCCAAGGCGGCATAGCGGTACCAGGCCGACCTTGTTGGATGGTTTGCAGCAAGAAATCATCACTTTTACCGGCCAGTGCCTCAGGCATCAGCGACGGCCCCAAGCCGCCTTTCGGCGGCAGGCCATGACAGGAGCCGCAATCGTGCTTGAGCATGTTATCTAAATCCTGCTGCCGCTGCTGACTTGGCTCAGCAGCCAAGACATAATAAGGCAACAGCAGGATTAAGTAACAATAGCGCATCGATCAGGGCTTGACGCTACCGTAGTAAGCCGCAATATCGTTGATTTCGCTATCGGTCAGCGAACCGGCAATGGCATTCATGATGTCAGATTTGCGGGTTTTATCGCGATATTGTTTTATCGCCGTTTTTAAATACTCCGGATCACGACCACCCAACGGCGGAAATGGCGCACCGGCAGCCGGCATGCGGATACCGTGGCACTGTGCGCAGACTGTTCCAGCCTTGTATTGACCCACATATAGACTGGTAGCCTGCACGCTGGCGCTGGTAAATAACCCGGTCACCAACAGGACAATAAAAGGAGTCATCTTCATTTTGATTGCTCCATTTCGTCAGGAGACAAACCGCGAGTCATGTATTTAACCCGGCCGCGCGAGAAAATACCGGCCGGACTTTCCATTTGCACAGAAGCCACTTTTTGCAGCGTGTTGGAATCGTAAACCACCACTTCGTCGCCGTTGTAGCCAGCGCTGATATACAAGAATTTACCGTCGGCGCTGTATTCCGGGAAGTAAGCGTGACCGCCCACATCCAGTGTTCTAACCACTTCCAGGGATTTCTTGTCGATCAACTGCACGGTACGCGCGCGTCGGTCTTTACTGATGATATCCACTGCTACATAAGGCGCGTTGGCATGAGCTGCAGGCGATTCGGTACCGCCGGAGACAGGTATTTGTTTGACGACTTCCATTTTATCCAAGTCCCAAACGCTGACCACGGTTTTGTCGCAATCGCCAAAGTTGGTGCCAAAGCCCAAGGTACGGCCATCTACTTTAACCGCTGAGCCACCGCCGACATGCGGAACACAACCGGCATCCAGTTTTTTGATGATTTGGCGTTTTTCCAGATCAATCGCCGCAACGATGCTGTCGTCGTAAGACGCGATCATCAGTTTTTTGCCGCCATGCGTCAGGAAGGCATCGTGTAAATGTCTGCCCACTTTTTCAATTTTGGTAACCGGAAAACCGTCTTTCAGATCAACCACCCAAACCTGGCCGGCATTTTCCAGGGCAATCGCAAAAATATCGGCATACGGGGTGCCAATAATCATGCCGGAATCTGAGCTAACCATTTTGCCGTCGGGATCCACGCCTTCCAATTCAAAGGTTTTCAATGGCTCCAGGGTATCGGCGTCCAAAATCACGGCATTGTGCGGTACAAATGAGCCGGCCATGATGTATTTACCATCGCGGGACACGCCCATGCCAGGGCCGTTGTAGCCGGTCTTGACACTGCGTACGGCTTTCATTGAGTACAAGTCAACTTTAAAAATTTCCGCCGTATCAGTTTTTACATAAGCCCAACGCGGATTGGCCGGGTTGAAATCGATGATGTGCGCTGCGGTACCGGTTGGCACCTCGCCCACTACTTTATGTGTGGTGCTGTTGATGAACACCGCTTTGGAGCCGTCACCGCGGCCGTATTTGCCACGCGCCGCCACGCCAATCAGGTTGTCAAAATTATCGATCTGAAAGTTTGGTTTGCTTGGCAAAGTGCTTTCGTCTTTGACATACACTTTGATCGACTTTTTAATATCGTCAATAGTCCAGGCTGGATTGGGTTGTTTTGGGGTTTCTTGCAGATGTTTGATCACGCCACGGATTTCATCATCGCTCAGCTTGCCGTAGAAGGGAGGCATCAGCGTGTCAAAACTGCCCGCCATAACAATGGTGCGCAAAGCGGTTGGGCTGCGGCCTTTCAGGGTTGCGGCGTTCAACGCCGGCGCTAAATAACCGCCGTGATCCGAACCGTGGCAACTGGCGCAATTATCTTCGTATAATTGGTGCATGTCTTCGGATTTTGCAGCGGCAACACCGGATGACAACAACAGGGCGATAGAGCTCGCTAGTAAGGATTTATTCAGTCGTCTTATAGTTTTTTTCATTTAGAATTCCTGCCATCCGCAAGTTAAAAAAAGAGCCAACTTGGTGCATTAAACCATAAAAGTCTGTGACGAACAGCGTACCGACTTAGCGTGGTAAAATAACAGCTTGTTGACTCGAGGCCGATGTTATAAAGTTAAGTTTCGATTCGCTATCAATTTACTCCTTGATACCTCGCCTTGTCAACCTTGTGAGTCACCAAGAGAATGCAATTTATGCAACAGACTGATATTTACGAACTTATTGAATGTATGACCACGCTAATCCGCTCCGAAGAGCGGAAAAAGTGTACAGAGCTGGGCTTGCAGCCCGTGCATTTTCAGGTATTGAATTACCTGTCGCGCTGCAACAAATACAGCAATACGCCCGCAGCCGTCGCCAATTATTTGGGCATGACGCGCGGCACCGTGTCGCAATCGCTGATTATTTTGGAAAAAAAGGGCTACATAGGTAAAACGCCCGATACCAACGATAAGCGGGTGGTACATTTGCACTTGCTGGACGAAGGCGCCGCGATTCTTAAACAGGCAAGACCTTCGGATTTATTTCATGGCGCTACTGCGATTTTACGCAGCACCGACCAACCGGTGTCCGATGCCAACGTGTTTCAGCAAGCCCTTACGGCATTGCAAAAAGCCAACGACTCGCAATCATTTGGCGTCTGTAAAACCTGCCGCAATTTCAGCGAAAAAGATGGCGGATTTTTCTGCCAGTTAACGCAGGAAAAACTCAGCAACGACGACAGCAACAAAATTTGTCAGGAACATGCGCCGGTTTAAAAGTCTGTTAACCCAGACTCCCGCAAGCCATCGATTAGAGACGCAAAGTTTTGCGTCTCTAGCTAACACCCACACAGCCAAATCCGCCAAACACCTTGCCAACCGCTAGAATTGCCTTAACGCCCGGCGAACCCGCCGGTATTGGCCCGGACTTATGCGTACAACTGGCGCAGTTGCAACACGCCTGCCAATTGGTAGCGTTTGCCGATCCGGCCATGCTCAAACAGCGCGCCGAACAGTTAAACCTACCGCTGGAAATCAGCCTGTTCGACAGCGAGCAAACTGCGACAAAACATCGGCCCGGCACACTTATTGTGCAGCCGGTCGAGTTGAAATCGCCAACCGTGTGCGGCCACCTCAATGCCGCCAACAGCCACTACGTATTGGAGACGATTCACCAAGCCACCTTAGGCTGTTTGGCCGGCACCTTTGCCGCCATGGTGACCGCGCCGGTACACAAAGGCATCATCAATGATGCCGGCATTCCGTTTAGTGGTCATACCGAATTTATTGCCGATATTACTGGCGGCAAGCCGGTGATGATGCTGGCGACGCCGGGCCTGAGAGTGGCTTTGGTCACCACCCACTTGCCGCTATCTCAAGTCAGTGCAGCAATTACCAGCGAATCGCTAAGCACCGTTATTCGCTTATTGCATCGGGATTTATGTCAGCGCTTTGGCATAGAGCAACCTAAAATCCTGGTCTGTGGCTTAAATCCGCATGCTGGCGAAAATGGCCATCTTGGTCGCGAAGAAATCGAGATTATCGAACCAACCCTGGAAAGTTTGCGTTGCGAAGGCATCCATCTTTACGGGCCGCTGCCAGCCGACACCTTGTTCACCCCAAAATACCTGGACGCCGCCGATGCGGTTCTGGCCATGTATCACGACCAGGGCTTGCCGGTGCTAAAGCACAAAGGCTTCGGCCAGGCCGTTAATATTACTTTGGGCTTACCCATCATCCGCACCTCGGTTGACCACGGCACCGCCCTGGAATTGGCCGGCACCGGCACAGCCAATCTCGGCAGCCTGCAGTTTGCCCTGCAAACGGCACTAGACATGATACCTCACCTGAAAACCACACCATGACTCATCAAGCCCGCAAACGTTTCGGCCAGAACTTTCTGCACGATCACAGCATCATTTACAACATCCTGGCCTCCGCCCATCCGCAAGTCGGCGAGCATTGGGTGGAAATCGGCCCCGGCATGGGCGCTCTGACCAAACCGCTATTGGAAAGCGGGGTGAAACTGGATGTGGTTGAACTGGATCGGGATTTGGTCAGCTTGCTGAAAAAACAATTTGCCGACCAGGCCATGCTGGACATTCATAGCGCCGATGCCTTGAGTTTTGACTTTGCCAAGCTGGCCAAATCCGGCGAAAAGCTGCGCATCATCGGCAACTTGCCTTACAACATTTCCACGCCGCTGATGTTTCATCTGTTAGAAACCACCGACTGCGTCGAAGACATGCACTTTATGCTGCAAAAAGAAGTGGTGGACCGGATTTGCGCAGAACCCGGCAGCAAAAAATACGGCCGACTCAGCGTGATGATGCAGTATTACTGCGAAACCGAATGGCTGTTTGACGTACCGCCAGAAAGCTTTGATCCTGTACCG
Source organism: uncultured Pseudomonadota bacterium (assembly GCA_903858105.1). Classification (GTDB taxonomy): domain Bacteria; phylum Pseudomonadota; class Gammaproteobacteria; order Methylococcales; family Methylomonadaceae; genus Methylomonas. The sequence goes on from CAIOHN010000169.1 coordinate 11,216, forward strand.
CAAGTGACCTCCGCCATCGTCAAGCTGACGCCGCATGCGCAGCCGCCCGTGCAAATTCAGGATATAAAAAGCTTTGGTCAACTGGTGACCCAGGCGTTTTCGCAACGCCGCAAGACTATTCGCAATTCCTTAAAAAACCATATCAGCGAACAACAGATTATTGATTTGGGTATCGATGCCAATCTGCGCGCCGAATCGATCAGCCTGGCAGAGTTTGCCTTACTCAGCGCCCATATCCAATCAAACCTTGATAGCTAAACAAGTGTGCGCCGCCAACAAGATTTGGCGGCAATTGCCCGACAAGTACGATAAAATGTCCGGTTTTCCGGCAGGCTCTTAAACTGATGAGCCTGGGCGGACACGGATTTTATTCGACTAAAAACCTGTTATTCATGTTCTGGAGTTATTGATATGCGCATTATCCTGTTAGGCAGCCCAGGTTCGGGCAAAGGCACCCAAGCCCAGTTCCTTACCGAGAAGTTCGCGATTCCGCAAATTTCTACTGGCGATATGCTGCGCGCTGCGGTGCGTGAAGGCACACCGCTGGGTGTTGCCGCCAAACAAGTCATGGATGCTGGCGGCTTGGTGTCCGATGAAATCATTTTAGGCTTGATCAAAGAACGTATCGCCCAGGACGATTGCAAAAACGGCTTTTTGCTGGACGGTTTTCCACGCACTATCGCTCAAGCCGAAGGTTTGGCAAACATGGGCGTAGAACTGGATTATGTGATCGAGATTGCCGTTGACGACGACGAAATCATCAAGCGCATGAGTGGCAGACGCGTCCATTTATCCTCCGGTCGCACCTACCATGTGGTATTCAATCCACCCAAACAGGAAGGCCTGGACGATGTTACCGGCGAAGCCTTGATCCAACGCGATGACGACAAGGAAGAAACCGTGCGCAAACGTCTGAGCGTGTATCACGAGCAAACCAAACCGCTGGTTGGGTTTTATTCGGCAGCCGACCAAAACTCCAAATTTGCCTCGATTGCTGGCGTGGGTTCGGTCAGCGACATTACCGCTAAATTGCTCGCCGTTTTGGCTTGAGCAGCGTCTAAATCTTCTATCGGAACAAATTGATGGCAGGTAAAACCTTATACGACAAACTTTGGGACGACCATGTGGTTCACACCGAAGACGATGGCTCATGTCTGATTTATATTGATAGACAATTGCTGCACGAAGTAACCTCTCCACAAGCCTTCGACGGCTTGCGCCTGTCAGGCCGTCAGCCTTGGCGCATCGCCAGAAACCTGGCGGTGGCTGATCATAATGTGCCTACCACCGACCGTGACAAAGGCATCGCTGATCCGGTTTCGCGTTTACAAGTCGAAACCCTGGATAAAAACTGCGCCGAATTTGGTATCACCGAATTCGACATGAGCGATCTGCGCCAAGGCATCGTCCACGTTATCGGCCCCGAGCAAGGCGCTACCCTGCCGGGCATGACCGTGGTCTGCGGTGATTCGCATACATCTACTCATGGCGCTTCTGCGGCGCTGGCGTTTGGTATCGGCACATCTGAAGTAGAGCATGCGCTGGCAACCCAGTGCCTGGTGCAGAAAAAAGCCAAAAACATGCTGATCAAAGTCAGCGGTAAAACCGGCCCCGGCGTCACCGCCAAAGATATTGTGCTGGCGATTATCGGCAAGATCGGCACAGCGGGCGGTACAGGCTATACCATCGAATTCGGCGGCGATGCGATTTGGTCGCTGTCGATGGAAGGTCGCATGACCATCTGCAATATGGCTATCGAAGCTGGCGCCCGCGCCGGTCTGATTGCTGTAGACGACATCACCCTCGATTACTACCAAGGCCGCCCTTACTCGCCCAAAGGCGACGACTGGCACACGGCTGTGCGTTACTGGCAAAAACTGCGCTCCGACAGCTACATCGGCGACTTGTTCGATAAAGTGATCGAACTTAAAGCGGCCGAGATCAAACCGCAAGTCACCTGGGGCACATCCCCGGAAATGGTGGTAGCGGTTGACGAGTCTGTGCCAGATCCTGCGGCAGAAAACGACCCGCAAAAACGCGAGGCCATTCAGCGCGCCCTGCAATACATGGGTTTGCAAGCCGGCCAGAAAATCACCGACATTAAGCTGGATAAAGTATTTATCGGCTCGTGCACCAACTCGCGCATCGAAGATTTGCGCGCCGCTGCAGCGGTAATCAACGGCCGCACTAAAGCCGACTCGGTTAAGCAGGTGTTGATCGTGCCCGGCTCTGGTTTGGTTAAACAACAAGCCGAAGCCGAAGGTCTGGATAAAATTTTCACGGCAGCGGGTTTTGAATGGCGTGATCCCGGTTGTTCCATGTGTCTGGCCATGAATGCCGACAAACTGGAAGCTGGCGAACATTGTGCCTCAACATCCAATCGCAACTTTGAAGGCAGACAAGGCTACGGCGGCCGCACTCATCTGGTCAGCCCTGCGATGGCAGCAGCAGCGGCTATTGCCGGTCATTTTGTCAATATCGCGGAACAGGAGGCCTGAGCATGCGCGCATTTACTGAATTAACCGCATTGGTCGCGCCACTGGATAGAGCCAATATCGATACCGATGCGATCATCCCCAAGCAGTTTTTAAAATCGATTCGCCGCGCCGGTTTCGGCCCGTATTTGTTTGACGAATGGCGTTACATGGATCGGGGCGAGCCGGAAATGGATTGCACCAACCGGCCACTTAACAAAGATTTTGTCCTGAACCAGGCAAAATACCAAGGCGCGCAAATCCTGCTGACCCGCGAAAACTTCGGTTGCGGCTCTTCGCGCGAACACGCGCCCTGGGCATTGGAAGATTACGGATTCAGGGCGATTATCGCGCCGAGCTTTGCCGATATTTTCTTTAACAACTGTTTTAAGAATGG
>CAIOHN010000170.1 GCA_903858105.1 uncultured Pseudomonadota bacterium
AATTGCCCCTGGCCAAAACCGTCGAAGACTTCGAGGCATTGCTACCTTGGCAACTCGTCGAGCCAAAAATCGCATAAACTGCTACGGCTTTTTTCAAAAAATCAATCGCGTGGTTTAAAGGGCGCATACATTATTTACCCGGTTTTTACGGCGATTTTGCAATTGCAGTGATGCCAGAGCCGGGTATGTATTTCAATAATTTTTTTGCAGCCTATCAAGATAGCACCGGCCAGATGGGGACCATGCTGGAAATGCCCGGAATTATTCATGTTAGCGACAAGCAGTTTTTGGGTGGGCAGTATGTCGCAGGCTTTTATCCGGGCATCATGGCTGCCAAAGACGAAGCGAACAGTTTTGACCGAGTTGGATTAGGCGACTTTTATCTGGTGCCGGGCGGTCTGAGTTGGAAATGGCGGGATGTGACGGCGTTTTTGTTTGAAGGCATCGTCGCGCCCACCGGACGCTATCAGCGCAACGACTTTAACCTGGGCCGCAACTACTGGACATTCGATCACAATTTATTAGTCACCTGGAATCTGCCGGCCAACAGTGAAGTATCCCTGGCAATCGGCTATATGAATAATCTGAAAAATCCGGCCAGCCACTATCAAAGCGGCGACGAATTTCATTTTGACTACACCGTTGGTCACTACCTTACGCCTAGCTTTGGTGTGGGCATTACCGGTTCTTACTACCAGCAAGTCACTAAAGACCGGGCGCCGCAGGCATTGCTGGTCAGCGAATCAAGCGATGCCACTACGATTGGCCCGGCCTTGATGTATATGCCAAAAATCAATGGTCAGGATGCGGCTATTTCCGTGAAATGGTTGCGCGAGATTAGCGTATCGGGGCGAGCCCCGCAGGAGTATTTGATTTGTCGGTTATTCCTATCTTTTTAATCGGCTAATGGGCTCTTTTGTCGCGTTCCAGATCCAGGTATTTGTGCCGCAAGTCAACGTAGTTTCCACCTATCCATTGCCAAAAAGTCGCCGCAGCTTCTGGATCGGTACTTAGCAATTTAACGGCTATCGCGCCATTACTGCTGATGTCGGTAATTTGCGCTTCAATGTCGATGCTGGCTTTGTTTTTGACAACTCGTGGATCGGTGGGCACCCGAAATGTCACCGTCTCACCGGTTTGAAATACCAAGTCGCGCTTCAAACCGCCGAGGAATTTTAAACGATAGTCGGGTACCGATTGAAACGGCAGCACAAATTCGGCATGCCAGCGAAATGGCGGGCATTGGATGGGGCCGCTGTTTTTAGGAAAATGTACGGTATAGCCGTCATCCACCTTGGCTTTAACCACGCCGCGAGTATAGATGTCGTGACAATTAGTCAACACGGCGTCGCCGGGCTCCAGGCTGTATTTTGCCGCGTACGCCGACAAACTGCTGAAGGTCAGCAGAAATCCCAATAAGATTATTTTCATAGTACGCTCCTGATTATTATTGTTAATGTGATGCGTAAAAATGGACGAACGGTAAGATTTTGGGCCGACATAAAAGCAGATCAGTCCCTTATTTTTTTGGGATAAAGGTAAATTTATTGGTCTTCACCCCCTCACCCCAACCCTCTCCCGGAGGGAGAGGGTTGGGGAGCTTTTGCGACCAAGGCCCTCTGGCTCTGGGTGAAGGAAATTTACCGTCACCCTCAATCTCGGCGAACTAATTCATAGACCACTTTGTACCTCCGGTACGCCTATGTCAATCAGAGTATCTATTGTTAGTGGTCGTTAAGCGCTGGCAGGCCTAACAAGCTGCGCGCCAGCGGATCGGCCTCGTCTATATCCACCGTGAGCATATGGCCGGTATTGCTGGCGATATGGGCTTGCATGGCCGCAGCCATGTAGGGAAACACCAGACGTAAGTCGTTACTCAGGCCGCTGCTTTGCACATCGGATTTCCAGACTTGCTTACGCTGCTGCTGTTGCAGGTAGGTCGCTGCCTCGCAAGCCTCTAAGGACAAATAGCGCCTGAATGTCGTATAAGAATCTGTGCGTTGCGCGTAGCCGCCCATGCCAAATCCAGGATAAAAACCCGAGTAGTATCTGGATCGCCAGTACGGGTAAGCGTAACTCATGTCGTTCCACATTGGCACTTCGTAAGAGTACTGATGCACTTGTGGCGCGCCCACACCATAACTCAAAAATATCACCAGATCGCTATTTTGCAGGGCATCGGCTTTGCTGTAGCCGCGATTTGCCAGAATCTTTTCGATATGCGCTTTAAACTCGATAAATTGCAAATCTTGCTCGTTGGTATTCGGGTTGCCAGGCAATAGCACAAAGCGACTGTTGTGATACGTATCGTTAACGACCACCAAGGAGTCGATTTCGGTGCGAAACTGCAATGGCCGGGGCGCACACGCGCTTAATAGTAAGACTAGCGCCAGCGCTAAGAGCCGAAAACCACCCTGAATCAGTCTATTGTTTAGCATAGTCGCTTCCTGTATCGCTAGCAGGATTATGCTCTTGCCACAGGCTTTGGCTGCGCTGTTGCAATCTAATCTCGGCTAGCACTTTTTGGTCGTGCATAACGGCTTGATGCGCTAATTGATCAGTTAGTTGCTGGCTTTCCGCCAGTCGTTGTCTGGCCTGTTGTTTTTCCTGGGCCAGCAACTCTGCTTCAACCCGCATGTCTTTTAGTTCGTTTTCGTGTCGTAATTGTTCCGCGTACAAGCGTTTTTCGACGTCGAATTGTTGATTAAGCTGTCCTTGTTTGTCTTCCAGCAGGCGTAACTGCTTTTCCGCTTCCTGGGCTTGCATTTGTAGTTCCAGCAGGGCCAAATGTTTTACATGTTCAAGTTGCCGGTTTTTTTCCTGCAGTTCTTCTTGCTCCAACAAGCGTTGCTGTCTGAGCAATTCTTGATTTTTTTCTGCATTTAGCTCGAAGGTTTTCTTTAAAACATGCAGATAGACGCTGTCGCGACCCAGTTGCACATTAGGAAACTCGGCAAAACTGGCGGTAATTTTACAAACAGCCTGTGACTGGATTTGCTGTTGTACCAACACCTGGTTAATCGCCAGGGCAACCCGCTTTTCAATATCCGCCAAACCATGCTGTATCCAGACACCATCAGCCAGTACTTGCAGTTCCAGATTTATTACATCATCCAGAATATCGGCGTAAAGCTGTTTGATATGCTGATTGATACTTGCCAGCATTTCGCTATTTTTTAAAACGTAAGCCAGTGTGGCCTGGAAGCGCAACTCCATGTCGACATCCAGGGTACAAAACTCATCAAACATTTTAATCTGTCGCCGATACGGCCAGCTTTCGATCGCCAGCGGAAACAGCTGGTGATAAAAACGTTTTGTAAATTTTTTGGGGCGCAAATACAGCTTTTGATACGGGCCCAGTTTAAACAGCACCAGTTGTCTATCGGCATCAAAGCCCGCTGTCCAGGCATCAGTATCAGGATACACCTCGTCGAGAATATCCGTGCCCGACAACCAGGCTTCCAGTTCGGTTCCAGAATTATTCATAACCTGAACCACTAGGCACGACGACAGCTTTATGTTTGAGGGCGGCAATTTTGTCGGACATCTTGTCGGCAATCAAAGGATAAAGATTGGGGGCAAACTCGACGGTTCTATCGTCAACTTTTCTTAAAAAACCTCGGCTCAGCAATAAACCGACCACGAACATCCTCGACCAATCCGAATAACGCCTGGCCCGCTCCATATCCGATTTTTCTATCACCATTTCCAGTTCATCATTGGCGTTGATACGAAACTCGGTAAATTGCCGCAGACATTCAAATACCAGTTCTTCTTCCTGGATAGTCAGCGGGCCTGGTGCAGTAAATTCCAGCCTATACGAGAGCAAGACCGTAAAAAAATCCACCATTGCCGCGCAGGCAAAGGCAAACCAGGAAAAGCCGCGCCACATGGCAAACGAGGGCTTTACCTCTTCGACAAACTGTTTATAGGTCATCAACAGCGGCGCATCCGGCAAGGCCAACCCCATATTGCTGGCCATTTGGTTAACGCCTAGCTGAATGTCCTGATAATTTTTTAAAAACTGGGTATAGGTGGTTTCAATGTCGTTAGTGACATCCAGTTGATTGAGATTGCTCTGCAACAAGCGAATATTGCCATCCAACGCAAGAAACGCCTGTTCTTGCTGTTGCAGAGCCTGCTTTTTTTCTTGATAAATCTGGTTGTAATGTTTCCAGAATGGCCCCTCCCCCACCTGGTTTTTATAGCCGGCGCCAATTTGGTTATGCGTACCAAAGTAAGCTTGACTGACATCTAGCGATGCTTTGTCCAAATCCTGTTTTTGCTGTTGCAGCATGTGGCTTTTAACCTGCAATATGCCGTCCAGATAGTCTTTGGTTTGCTGTCTAAGCTGATTCAGCCGGTTGATGTGTAGCGTTTCCTGTTCCGATATTTCGTAAAATTTGAAATAGGAAAAAGTTACAGACGCGGAAATCGCCACCGACAATGAGGCTACGACCGTGAAATAGCGCATCCTGTTGGCTTTCCAATGAATGCCGGCCATTTCCAGAGAACAGATGACGATAATCGATTGAATCGCAATGGTAATGACGAGCGCAATCCAGGGCGTGATGAAATGCGATAAGCCGTAATAGGTGGTAAAGCCGGACGACAGACTGAGCATCAAGACGATGGGTATCGTCCAAATCCGCAACATGCTGACAAACAGCGTTTGAATGCGGTTAATCAAATAACCAAGCCCACCGGAGCGCGACTTTATGCTGGTTTGATTCATATTATTTTTAGTTCCCCAGCAAATTGCTCATAGTCGGTAGATTTAACCCATATTTATATAACGTTCGCCCGTGTCGTGAATCATCGTCACCACGGTTTTACCCGGCCCCATTTGCGCAGCTACCCGCACTGCGGCGCAGACACTGGCCCCCGACGAAATGCCGGCCATAATGCCCTCTTCCGTGATCAAGCGCCTACGCATAAACTCAGCCTCTTCAGTGCTGACCAGCTCGATGCCATCCAATAAATCAATTTCCAGATTTTTGGGTACAAACCCAAAACCGATGTCATGAATCTGGTGCGGCGTGTGTTTGCCGCCAGAAATCACGGGCGATTCGGCTGGTTCGACGGCGATAACGGTGAACAACGGGTTGCGCCGCTTCATCACATCAGCCACCCCGGATATAGTGCCGCCGGTGCCAACGGCACAGACAAAAGCATCTATTTGCCCGGCAGTTGCTGACCAGATTTCTTGCGCCGTCGTTTGTCGATGAACTTCAGGATTTGCCGGATTTTCAAATTGCAGGGGCATAAAACACCCCGGCGTATATTTGGCTATTTCCTGCGCTTTGGCAACCGCACCGCTCATGCCTTTTGCGGCAGGCGTCAACACTATTTCGGCACCGTAAGCTGCCAATAATCGCCTTCTTTCTATCGGCAAACTGTCCGGCATCGTCAAAATACAATGATAGCCGCGCACCGCCGCTAACATTGCCAACGAAATGCCGGTATTGCCTGAGGTGGACTCTACGATCGTGCCACCTCTGCGCAACAACCCGGCCTTCTCGGCCGCTTGAACCATAGCCAAAGCTATTCGGTCTTTGACTGAGCCGCCGGGGTTTTTCGATTCCAGCTTTGCCAACACAGTCGCGGAGTTCTCCAGAACGACTTTATGTAATTTCACTATCGGCGTATTGCCGATCAATTGCGTCACATTGTTGGCGATTGGCATTGAGTTACCTCAACTATTTATCAATTTTAAAAGCTAAAAACACCGGACTGCCGTTACGTTGTACCAAAAGTGCTATCGATTTTTCAACCGGTAATTTTGCGACGATGGCATTAAACTCACCTGCGTCGCGCACCACGTTATTTTGTATGCGCAAGATAACGTCGCCAGGTTGGATGCCGGCATCCTGGGCAATACCTTTATTAACCTTTTGCACCAGCACACCGTTTTTTTCCACTTGCAACTGCTGACGCTGTTCTGAGGTTAAATCGCTTACCGCCAGTCCCAAGCGATTAACGGCTGTTTCTGTGGCGGCAGGCGCGGTTGGTAAAGCTGCGGCTTGCGCCGGTAACAAGCCAATCTTAACGCTAATATCCTGCTTGTCGCCTTGGCGGATAATCTTGACTTTGGATTTTTCATCGACCGGTGTCATACCCACCCGCGGCGGCAACTCGCCGGAGGTTTCGATGACCTGACCGTTAAATTCGACAATAATATCGCCAATCTGAATGCCGGCTTTTTCGGCGGGGCCACCCGGAATCACTTTGGAAACCAACGCACCGTGCGGTCTATCCATACCAAATGACTCAGCCAGTTGCCGGGTGACGTCTTGAATTTGCACACCCAGCCAGCCTCTGGACACTTTACCTTTGCTTTTTATCTGCTCGACCACATTCATGGCGACATCGATAGGAATTGCAAAGGACAAGCCCATATAGCCACCAGAGCGGCTATAAATTTGCGAGTTAATACCCACGACTTTGCCCTGCATGTTAAACAAGGGGCCGCCGGAGTTGCCGGGATTAATCGCCACGTCGGTCTGTATGAATGGTACATAGTTGCCATCCGGCAAACTGCGGCCTTTGGCGCTGACGATGCCCGCGGTCACGGATTGATCGAAACCAAACGGTGTGCCGATAGCCAACACCCATTCGCCCACTTGCAATTGTTCCGGGGAGCCGACTTCCACCACCGGCAAATCCTTGGCTTCGACTTTTAACAATGCCACGTCGGTGCTTTCATCGGAACCGATCAATTTGGCGATCAACTCTCTGCGGTCTTTAAGCTTAACCACGATTTCCGAAGCATTATTAACCACATGGTGATTAGTCAGCACATAGCCGTCTTTGGAAATCACAAAACCCGAACCTAAAGAGTTGGTCTCTCTGGGCACCATACCGCCACGACCAGGGCCTTGAAAGAAATGTCGAAAAAATTCTTCCATTTCCGGCGGCATGTCTTGCGGCATTTGCTGCGGATCAACTGCTGTTTGCGGATCCGGGGCTTTTTGCGTGGTACTAATATTGACCACCGCATCGCCGTTGGTTTTTACCATTTCGGTAAAATCAGGCAATTGCGCGTAGCTTGCATCAATCGCCAATAAAAAAATCAAAACTCCATAAAACAGCTTGTTAAGCATGTAATCTCCAGTCATACATTTGTTTTGTTACTAAAAAGAAATTTCTAACGCAATGTAATGCCGTCGGCAATGATCTCGACCGTTTTGGCTGGCACTTCACCTAGTACAGTAAATTGGGCATTGCCCAAGACTTTACTTACAGAATTTACAGAACCCAGGCTGTGTAGGCCTTTTAAGCCATCGGATTCTTTGGCTTCCAGATACACGGAAACCGTGGAAAAACCGTCGCTGATCAATAAATGATCAACCGCTTTCTCCGATTGCTGGATGGAATTGCGAATAAAAAACACTGGCTCAAAACCTGCCGGCCAGTTTTTTAAGGTGAATGTAGCGTTTGCAAAGGGTTCGGCTTGGGTGGCGTGAATATGTTTCACATGAAATTTGTTTTCATCAAGGGCACTGGCTTTTGCTTCGGTGATGGCATCGGTACTCAGGTCGGTAAATACCACTTGCTCCAATACGCTACCGTCCAGATTATACACTTCCACTTTTAAGGGTAAAAAATGCTGGGTGTCTATCCAGATTTTTCTCGGGTAGCGCAACGCGTCCTTGGGATCGATGCCGATAATTTGAGTAGGCAACATCGCAATCGATTCCTGCCCCAACAGTGTTAATTGGTAGTTCTGCTGCAAAACAGCGGTGTTCTGCGGTAAGTTGATGATAAACGAGCTATCGAGCGGATGATGATTTACCACTTTTTGCTTGGTTTCCTTGAAAACGCAGGTTACCTCACTGGATTTGCGAATCACTTCGCGCATCGGCGAATTCAAGGATGCTAAACGCTCCTGCTCAAGACCATTCTCAACACTGTGCTGATATTTCATGGTGTCTAGCTGACCGTTTTTCATGAAAATGACCGTCCCCCCAAAATTAAGGGTTTTCATGGCTTGATTCATCTTGCCCAGCCATTCTGCGGCGGGCGGGCTACTCTCAGCGATGGCAATTTGACACATCGCCCAAAACAAAATGGCCGTTAACACTTTCACGCGTTTATTCCTGCTGATAACCAACCACCCGCGCATAAGGTTGCGCCGTTTGCATACTATTGACGTAAAGCGCATTGTCGTGAGCTTGCAGATATTCTTTAAAGCGCGCGTTGTTCGCGGCACCTGTGGGCTGTGTGCTTTGGGCGACCGTTTCTACGCTGCCAAACTTTTGATGATCCACTTTGCTGCTGACCCAGACAGCCGCTATGGCTATCGAAGCGGCTATGGCCAACGCCGCTTTTTGCCAACGTATTGCTGGTTTTTTCTTCTGCGGCATGAAGTAGGTCGGTTCTTGACGAATCTGCTGATGGATTTTGTCAGAAAAGTCGGTGCCAAGCGGGGAATATTCGCTGCTTTTTAATACCTGACTGACGATTTGATAGCGGCGCAATTTTTCTTTAAGCAATTCGTCGTTTTGCACCGATTGCAACAGCGACAGCGCTTGATGGCTATCGAGTTCGTCGTCGATGAATTGCGATAGTTTCTGGTTTAGTTGTTCTTGCATCGATATACCTTTAGTCGAGCAATGGGTTTAATTTTTGGTCTATGGCTTCGCGCGCTCTGAAAATCCGCGAGCGCACCGTACCGATTGGGCAATCCATGGCTTCGGCTATTTCTTCATAGCTCATTCCTTCAAATTCCCTGAGCGTAATTGCAATACGCATTTCTTCAGGTAACCTTTCAATCGCAGACTTAATCACTGCGACTATTTGTTCATTCATCAACACAGTTTCCGGCGTTTCGATGTCTTTTAACTGCGGCGAATTTTCGACTTGTTCGGCATCCTGCACGTCAATCTCATAATCAAACCGCCGCCGAGATCGAGACAACAGATAGTTTTTAGCGGTATTGATCGCTATTCGGTACAACCAGGTATAAAAAGCGCTTTCGCCGCGAAAATCCGCCAGCGCCCGATATGCCTTGATAAAAGTGTCTTGTGCTACATCCTGCGCTTCACTGGGATCTTTGACATAACGATTCACCAAGTGAACAATCTTGTGTTGATATTTAAGCACCAGAAGATCGAAGGCAGCTTTATCCCCTTGCTGCACACGCTGCACCAAGTCCTGATCCAGATCTTCGGTATTACTTTCTTGTTCGTTCACTGCGCTATTTTGTTAATGAGGTGGACAGAATTAAACCGCATTAGTTCTGGCAACAC
>CAIOHN010000171.1 GCA_903858105.1 uncultured Pseudomonadota bacterium
GGGCGAAGAGCCCGAGCGCCGGCCTGTCGGGCGGCCCACGTTGTTCCGCGATGACTATGTTGAGCAGGCGTACAAGCTGTGCCTGTTGGGCGCGACCTTTCGGGTTGAAAGTAACCCCCATCATGGTATCGCTCCAGGATGGCAGTTTTAACGGATTGTTGACGTAAGACCAGATACCCAGGTTGACGACAACCAACAGTACCAAGGTAAAAAATGTGGCAATTTTGGCTTTCATTTCGACAGAAAGACTCCGCTTTAGAGGTTTATAGAATTGAGATTTTTATTATTACGCCATTACATAGCCAATCCAGCGGCAAAATGCAATGCGTTTACTATTTTAGTAGCTTATTTCGACAGAGTTGTGACGCTAGTCTAATGCGGGCCGCACAGCTTATCCGGTAACATGTTTACCGACAAAACACAGCGGCATCTAGAATACTCGCTCAAGGGCAAACTCCAACGACGCTCCCACCGACAAAAAGCCGGTATTGAATGCCGTTAAGCTTAGTTCAACCTTAAGCGAGTATGGGGAAAACTTTTACTTTAATGAAAGGGTTTCAACACGCCCTTTCACCTCAATAACAAGTTTGTCTTCTTTAGCCAACCAACCAATCGCCCGCTGCACATCGTTTTTGCCCAAGCCGGTTTCGGTTGTGACTTTGTTTACGCTGGCTTCGCCGTGCGTGTTCAAAAATTGCCAGACTGCTCCAGCCGCATCGCCAATTGTATCCACCATTTCAACTCCTCATCATTTAAACAACAAAAAAAATAGGGTGTTTGTCGTTACGCGACAAATCATGTGCGAAATATCCCGCATCAAACCAGCGTAACTAACGTTCTTCAGGTAGCACAATATTCAGTTCCAGGGTTTCCTGGTTACCATCCTGCTCAAAATTAACGGTAATAGCATCCTGCCCTACATTGACATATTTCCGAATAACTGCCAACAATTCCTGCTGCAGCGCAGGCAAATACGAAGGCTGATTGCGAGAAGCGCGCTCGTGGGCCACCAAGATTTGCAAGCGCTCCTTAGCTAAGGACGCTGTATTGGTTTTTGATGATCTGAAGTAATCTAAGAGGCTCATTACTTGCTCCCGAATAGCTTACTAAATAAGCCTTTCTTCTCTTCCTCAATAAAACGATGTGGCTTGGTTTCGCCTAAATAGCGTGCCACTATGTCGGCATAGGCCTGACCAGCATCACTTTCCTCGTCCAGAATCACGGGCGTACCGGCATTTGAAGCGCTCAATACCGATTTTGATTCTGGTATAACGCCCAATAAATGCAAGGACAAAATTTCCTGAACGTCGTCAACGCTGAGCATTTCGCCCAGTTTGACCCGATCAGGTGAGTAGCGCGACAACAATAAATATTCTTTGATGGGTTCTTCGCCTTTCTCGGCGCGACGGGATTTGCTGGATAAAATGCCCAGCATCCGATCAGAATCCCGTACAGAAGATACTTCAGGATTAGTCACCACAAACGCATCGTCGGCGAAATACATGGCAAGTGTAGCACCGCGCTCGATACCAGCAGGTGAGTCGCATACGATGTATTTAAAATCTTTTGCCAGTTCTTCCAGGATTTTACCGACGCCTTCGGTGGTCAGTGCGTCTTTATCGCGGGTTTGCGAAGCCGGCAATATATATAACTGATCGCAACGCTTGTCTCTGATCAGGGCTTGATTCAAAGTCGCTTCGTTATTGATAACGTTGACCAAATCATAAACCACCCGGCGTTCGCAGCCCATAATCAAATCAAGGTTACGCAAACCCACGTCAAAATCGATCACAGCAGTTTTGTGACCTTTCTTGGCCAAGCCCATGGCGATAGCCGCGCTGGTGGTGGTTTTACCCACACCGCCTTTTCCAGACGTTACTACGATAATTCTGGCCAATGTTGTTCCTCCAAGAAAAGCTTAAATATCTTTGATAATCAGCGTCTGGTTATCCAGACTGATTTGTACGGGTTTATGCGCGGCATGTTTCAAATCGTCGCTGATTTGATAAATACCGGCTATTGAAATCAATTCGGCCTGTAAATCGGAGCAAAAAATCCGGCTGTCGACATTTCCCAGCACCCCCGCTAAAGCGCGTCCGCGCAAGGAACCGTAAATGTGAATATTGCCTTCTGCCATGATCTCTGCGCCAGCGCTGACGGTAGCCGTGACGATCAAATCGCCTTTTGCATAAACTCGTTGCCCGGAGCGAATCGGCTGGGTGATTAACTTGTTTTCAACCGGCGGAGAGGCTTCTTTTGATTCCTCTTGCACCGGCACCGGCAAGGTTTTGGCTGGGGCTTTGTTGACCAAAGGCGCATTGCTGCCATGAATGGAGTGCTGCGGCAGATTCATCGCCAACGCATCGCTATTCTGTTTGTCATTGCCACCGCGAACCCCAACCGGCATAAAACCATGTTGACGCACGACGGCGACTATTTCGGCAACATCGATAGCCAGGTTTTGGCTGTTAAGTTTTTGCAAGTCGATGAGCAAAGGCGAGTTTTTGAAAAACTCTGGGGCTTGCGCTACCTTTTCCTTCAGTTGCTGATCGACCAGAGAAGTGTCGTTGCTGGCTAACAGTAACACTGGTACTGTTAATGATGTGCTTTTAAACTCCAAAGCTATTTTTTGGGAAGCGGGGGTACCGGTAGACATGGAATTTGGAAAATCAGCCACTATATGTCAGGGATATTATCATTTTCTGTGGCAAAAAGCATACGCTGTCACAGTAAAAACAGAGTGGCCAAACCTAAAAACGTCATAAAACCAACCACATCGGTGACTGTGGTCAGTAATACGCCACCCGCCAACGCCGGATCAACGCCGATCTTATCCAGCAGCACCGGAATCAACACACCCGACAATGCAGCACAGACTAAATTGATCAGCATCGCTACCCCCAACAGGATACCGATATGCGAATTGTGGAACCACAAGCCGGCCACGACTGCCACGACCACAGCCCAAACCATACCGTTCAGCAAGCCGACAGATACCTCTTTAAACAGCAGGCTCACAGCATTTTTGCTGGATACCTGCCGCAAAGCCAGGCCTCTGACCACCAGCGTTAAGGTCTGGCTGCCGGCGATACCGCCCATGCTAGCCACAATCGGCATCAACACAGCCAACGCGACAATCTGCTGAATGGCGTTTTCAAATAAATCGATAACTGAGGCGGCCAAAAAGGCGGTAAGCAGATTCACGCCCAACCAAAGCGCACGGCGCTTGGCGCTGCTAAATACCGGCGCGAACATGTCTTGCTCTTCGCTCAAACCGGCCATACTCATCAAGGAATGGTTGGCTTCGTCGCGAATCAAGCCCACTACATCGTCGATAGTAATCCTTCCCAATACCCTGCCGTCATCGGCCAACACTGCGGCCGACAATAATTTTCGGCGCTCGAACAAACTTGCAACGTCGCGGCTTGACATGCGGTAAGCAATGCCAGCGGCGCGGGCGTCCATCACGGCTTCAACTTTGGTATGCGGATCATGCGTCAGCAATTGATTCAGCGGCAGCAAACCCTGGTAATGATCGTTACGATCCACGACGACCAAACTATCGCTAGCCGTAGGCATATTGCCCCGCAGCCGCAGATAACGAATCACCACATCCAGCGTCACATCGGCGCGTATGGCCAACACGTCGTCGGACATTACAGCACCGGCAGTATGCTCGTCATAGCCCAGGGCTTTTTCAAAACGATTGCGGTTATGCACACCGATAGATTCCATGACTTGCGACAGCAACGGTTCCGGTAGCACATGCAACAGATCAACCATGCCTTCGGCGCCCAAAGACTCAGTTGCTGCGATTAAATCTTTTCTATCGGTTATTTTCAGCAAGCTGCTGGCCACTTCGACATTCAGCGCCACCAGCACTTCACCGATCACACTTGGCGGAATCACTGCCCACAACCTGGCTCTTAGTTCCGGGTCCAGGGCTTCTAGGATGTGCGCCGCTTCCGCAGGGTACAAGGTACGCACCAGGTTTCTAATCTCGATCAGCGAGCCAGTTGCTAATGCCTCAACTGCTCTATCTAAAAGATGCTCTGTATTTTCAAGCTGTACTGGTGATGTCATGGGTAAAAACCAAGAAATAGGGGCAAGTTAAATGCGCTAGCGCAATTCCCGATGCCTGACGATAACGTTAGGAGTAATACTTTGAAAATGTTTACTCAATGCTTCAACCAGATAAACCGAACGATGCTGACCGCCGGTACAGCCGATTGCGATCGTTAAATAACTGCGATTATCCGACTCGAAGCGCGGCGCCCAGCGCCCAATAAAATAGCCAATATCATGCAGAAACTCTTTTACTATCGATTCATTCTGCAAAAAATCGACGACTTCGGTATTTTTGCCGGTCAAGCCTCGCAACTCCGGCGCCCAATAGGGATTGGGCAAACTGCGGGCGTCAAATACAAAATCGGCATCCAATGGAATACCGTATTTAAAACCGAACGATTGAAACAAAATTGATAAAGACGCTTTGCCTTTTTCGCCCAGACGATTTTTAAGCAAATCGCGTAACTGATGATAATGCGTGTAACTGGTGTCGATGACAATATCGGCGCGCGTGGCGATGGGCCGTAGCATTTCCCGCTCGATGTCCAAGGCTTCCCGCAGGGGCCTACTTTCGGTCGTCAAGGGATGCCGACGCCGGGTTTCGCTGTAGCGTTTGAGAATAATATTCTCGTCCGCTTCCATGTAAACCAGTTCGCAATCGATGCCTTTGTCGCGAATCGACGCCAAGCTGTCCAGAAAATTTGCTAACTTGTCGGTTCGATTGCGGGCATCGATACCGATTGCGGTTTTGCTATAGGTGGCGCTGTCTTTCAGCATGACGTGGTCGACAAAGTCTTCCAATAAAGCCACTGGCAAATTATCGATACAGTAATAGCCGCAGTCTTCCAGAGTATCTAAAGCTATACTCTTACCCGATCCCGATAGTCCGCTGACAATAACAAGTTTCATATTCAAGCCAATACAGAGTGAAAACACTCACTCTGTATCGATTAGCCTCAATTTAACGGTGGTTCTGATTTTTTTCTTTGTGTTTGACGATCTGTCTGTCCAGCTTATCGACCATGTTGTCGATAGCGGCGTACATATCTTCCTGCACGTCTTCGGCAAATAACTTGGCGCCGCTGATTTGCACGGTGGCTTCAGCTTTTTGCTCAAGTTTTTCAACCGTCAAAATGACGTGTACATCCATCACGTTATCGAAATGACGTTTCAGTTTGCTGAATTTGTCTTCAACGTGGGCTTTCAATGAATCTGTCACCTCTACGTGGTGGCCTGTGATACTAACTTGCATGGAATACTCCTGTTTTAAAAATTATTCTTCCAAAGATTAAATGTGCCTTTTCCGTTGGCTGGTAGAAGGGATGGACATCGCTTCCCGATATTTGGCAATGGTGCGGCGCGCGACATTTATGCCCTTCTCGTTCAATAAGTCTGATATTTTACTATCGCTTAATGGCTTGGCCGGATTTTCACTACCGACCAACTCTTTTATCAGCGCCCGAATCGCGGTCGCTGAACACTCGCCCCCGCCATCGGTACTGACATGGCTGGAGAAAAAATATTTAAATTCGATGACGCCGTGCGGCGTGTGCATGTATTTTTGCGTGGTCACCCTGGATATGGTCGACTCGTGCAACTCAAGTTCTTCGGCAATATCACGCAACACCATCGGTTTCATGGCTATGGCGCCGTGCTCGAAAAAATCGCCCTGTTTTTCCACAATGCTTCTCGCCACTCGCAATAGTGTGTCGTTGCGACTGTGTAAGCTTTTAATAAACCAGCGGGCTTCTTGCAGGTGATTTTTCATGCTGACATTATCCTGACTATTGTCGGCACGCTTGATCATTCCCGAATAAAACGGATTAATGCGTAGTTTGGGCGCAACGTCGGGATTAAGGTTGACCAACCAATGTCCGTTAATCTTGGCGACGAACACATCGGGAACCACATACTCGACATCGGAATCCTGTAGCCGGGCGCCAGGCTTGGGATCCAGCGTTCTAATCAGCGCCAACACACCCTTCAACACATCTTCAGTCACACCCACCCGCTTCATTAAGCGGGCCTGGTCGCAACTGGCCAACAAATCCAAATGCCTATGCACAAAATCCAGGGCTTCCGTGCGATAAGGCACATTTTCCGGCAATTGCTGCAACTGTAAGCCCAGGCAATCGGCCAAATCCAGCGCCGCCACACCGACCGGGTCAAAATTCTGCACCATATGCAGCACGGCCAGCACCTCGTCCATCTCCAGGCCTTCCAGCTGATCTTGCAAGCCCTGCAGAATATCGGCCAGATCACTGGTGACATAGCCGTCATCGTTGACCGCATCGATAATCGAAGTGGCAATCGCATAATCCCGATCAGAAATTGGAATTAACTCCAACTGCCAGACCAGATGATCGCGCAAAGATGCGGACTTGCTGCGAAACGCTTCAAACTCCGGACTATCGCTTTCATCGCTGCCACTGGGCAGCGAGCTTTCGTAAACATCATCCCAACTGACATCAACCGGCAACTCGTCGGGCATGTCGGTTTGCGAGCCTTCGCTGGTTTGCTGATCGGTGTTTTCGAGCTTTTTATCTCTAAAATCGATATTGGGCAGTTCCTCTTCGTCCAGTTCCAACATCATGTTGGATTCCAAGGCTTGCTGAATTTCTTGTTGCAAATCAAGGGTCGACATTTGCAGCAGCTTGATAGCCTGCTGCAACTGCGGAGTCATCGTCAGACTCTGCCCGATACGAAGTTGAAGAGATTGCTTCATGAGAATTGGAATGTCATAAACTAAACTTTTCGCCCAGATACACTCTGCGCACCTCTTCGTTATCAACCAACTGGCGCGCCTGCCCTTCGGCAATTACTTTGCCGTTATTCAAAATATACGCTCGATCACAGATCTCCAATGTCTCTCTCACTTTGTGTTCGGTAATCAGAATACCAATGCCACGATGTTTCAGATGCGCAATGATTTTTTGCAACTCCAGCACCGAAATCGGATCGACGCCGGCAAACGGTTCGTCCAGCAGGATAAACTGCGGCTCACTGGCCAAAGCCCGGGCAATTTCGACACGTCGCCGTTCGCCACCCGACAACCCCAACGCCACCTGATTACGCAGGTGGTTGATATTAAACTCGGTCAACAACTCATCGATCAACAGCTCGATTTGTCCATCGGTCAACTCGGCGCGAATCTGCAAAACCGCCCGCAAGTTATCCGCCACACTCAATTTACGAAACACTGACGCTTCCTGCGCCAGATAACCAATCCCCAAACGCGCCCGCCGGTGCATCGGATGATGAGTGATACGCTGATCGTCGAGATATATCTCGCCGCTATCGGCTTTGATCAGCCCCACCATCATGTAAAAACTGGTGGTTTTGCCGGCACCGTTCGGCCCCAGCAAACCCACCACTTCGCCGGTATCGACCCGCAGGCTGACACCATCGACTACATTACGGTTGTTGTAGCGTTTGAATAGCTGTTCTGCAACCAATCGGGCCATTATTGCGCCTTGGGCTTGGGCTTGATCACGGAATGCACGCGCTTGCCATCGGTGTTGGACTCGCCAGCTTTTAACAGCGAATTTTTAGTGTCGTACTCGATGTATTCGCTGGATTGTTTGGCATCGCCCTGCCAAACCGAGGCATTTTTCATAAATTTCAGCAAATTCTGGTCAGGGTAAAATTCGTTGATCAAACCTTCCCCATGCATTTCTTCCTTGCCAACCGCTGGCAACTGCTTAAACCGGGAGGGCTTGCCGGTGGCAACCAGTTTATTGATGGCCCCGTTTTTTAAGTACACAACCAGTTTGTCACCATCGATTCTGATTGTACCCTGCGTGGCGACCACGTTGCCGGTATAGGTACTGATCTCGGACTTTTCGTCGTAAACCGCATTATCGGAATCGATATACACCGGCTGCTCGGAATCAGATTCCAGACCAAACGCCATCCGCGCCGAGCATAACAGGCCAACGGCGACCATTTTACTTAATTTCATAGCGACCTTTCACTTTGGACAACAATTTCAGGTGAATCGGACTAACAAAAGTCGCTTCCATTCCTACTCCCGCCGTTTTATTGGGCGGGCTGATAATCTCTGCCCAAGCCTGCGTCTCAGCATAATGGCTGGCGAGTTTGATCCGCAAATCCGATGTGTTGATGGTCAGCGCCGAATTGGTTTTCGACGCTTCCCGGTTGATATAAGCACTGCCGTTCAGCTGTAAATTATCGCCGTCGGCAGCCATAACGCCAGTGTCGGCTTTAATCGACCAAGGCGCTTCATTTGGGTTGTGTAAAATCATGACTGGCTTTTCCAGATGCGTGCTGCCATCGGTTTTAAAGTGCTGCATTTTTGCCGCCGACAATTCGCTTTTCGGCACCCCATCAATACCCATTTCTTTTTTGAAATAACCCGTACTAAAAAAATCCGGGCTGTTTTCAGCAATTTTTATTTCGGCTAGCCGCTCTTCATTAAGCTGCACCAGCCACCACGAAAACAAAGCAGCCAGACCGACGTAGAGAAAAATCTGCAAACTCTTTACGCTCATAAATACGTTTGCAACACCGCGTCAAAACTACCCTGCACCTGCATGATTAAATCGCACACTTCCCGCACTGCACCCAAGCCACCGCAGGTTTGCGTCTGCCAATGTGCATAATTTTTTACCGCAAAGTTGGCATCCTGCACCGCTACTGCAAATCCGACCTGACGCATGACCGGCAAATCCAGAATGTCATCGCCTATATAAGCCACCTGTTCGGCAGTCAAATTTAACAATTGTAGGATCTCGGCAAACGCGGCGCGCTTGTTTTCATGACCTTGATAGACATGCTCAACTCCCAGGCCCTGCATACGCAAGGTCACAGAGTTGGATTTGCGCCCGGAAATGACAGCCACTTCCACGCCAGTTTGCCGCAATAATTTAATACCGTGACCATCACGGGCATGGAAACATTTGTACTCTTTGCCGTTGTCGTCAAAGAACAAACGCCCGTCGGTCAACACGCCGTCCACATCCAGAATCAACAGCTTAAGCTGTTTAACGATAGTCAGTTGTTGCGGATTCAAATCAAACATTATTCGCGGCTCTCAGACAATACCGGCTCGTAACAAATCGTGCATATTCAGCGCGCCCAGCAATTTTTGCTGCGCATCGACCACCAATAACGCGTTGATTTTTTTGGTTTCCATAATTTGCATGGCCTCTGCCGCCAACATATCAATCCCTATCATTTTGCACGACCAGGTCATCACATCGGCGACGCGGGTGCTGTGTACGTCCAGATTTTTTTCCAGCATCCGCCGCAAATCGCCGTCGGTAAAAATCCCGACCACCTGAGCATCGCCATCGACAACCGCCGTCATGCCCATCTTTTTAACCGTCATTTCCAGCAAGGCATCACTGACCAACACTGTGTTTGCCACTACCGGCATTTCCTCGCCACGGTGCATGATGTCACTGACCAGCAGCAACAAACGTCGACCCAAACTGCCGCCAGGATGAGACAAGGCGAAATCGTCTCGCGTAAAGCCCTTGGTTTCCAATAAGGATACCGCCAGCGCATCGCCCATCACTAAAGCGGCCGTGGTACTGGCGGTCGGGGCCAAGCCCAGCGGACACGCCTCTTGTTCGACGGCCACATTGATATGCACGGTTGCGAACTTGGCCAGTGCCGACGCAGGATTACCGGTCAAAGCAATCAAGGGCACACCCAGCCTTTTAATGATAGGCAAAATCGTCAGAATTTCTTCGGTTTCGCCGGAATTAGACAGCGCTAAAACCACGTCTTGCCGGGTGATCATCCCCAAATCGCCATGACTGGCCTCGCCAGGATGCACAAAGAAGGCAGGAGTACCGGTGCTAGCCAGCGTTGCCGCAATTTTACCGGCAATATGCCCGGACTTGCCCATGCCGGTGACAACCACTCGGCCTTTGCAAGCCAACAGCAAATGGCAGGCGCTTACGAATTGCTGATCGATACGCGCAGCTAAGCCGGCAACCGCTTGCATTTCGGTTTGTATCACCGCCAACGCCAACGCTTGTATATCTTGATCGCAACCCACGTAAATCGACTCCACGCAACGAGTAAAAAGGAACCATTATTGCATGTTATTATCCGTCTTTTCACCCCAAGTCATTGACTTATTCTTAACGACTCATAGAAAATAGCCAGTTCCCAATCAAAAAACTCCTGTGATTCCGGTAGATGGCCAATAGCGCAAGTCCTGAAGACAATATAGTTTCCATAAGCAACTTGAGCTTTTCCAGAGGCCCCAGAAAAATTTTCGACGGGATTAGCCTGGACATTCAACGCGGCAAGATCACCGCTATCATGGGCCCCAGCGGTACTGGCAAAACCACGCTGCTCAAGTTAATTGGCGGCCAACTGGCGCCGGATCGCGGACAAATTCATGTCGATGGGCAAAATGTACATCGCTTGAGCACCAAAGATTTGTATGCCCTGCGCAAGCGTATGGGCATGCTGTTCCAAAGCGGTGCGTTGCTGACAGACATGAATGTTTACAATAATGTCGCCTTCCCGCTGCGCGAACACACACACCTGCCAGAATCGATGATCCGCAGCCTGGTGTTAATGAAGTTGCAAGCCGTCGGCTTGCGCGGCGCCAGGCATTTGATGCCGAACGAACTGTCCGGCGGCATGGCCCGACGCGTGGCATTGGCGCGCGCCATAGCGCTAGACCCGCTGATGATCATGTACGACGAACCATTCACTGGTCAGGACCCGATTTCTATGGGCGCGCTGGTGCATTTGATCAAGTCCTTGAACACCACTCTCAGCCTGACCAGCATTATCGTGTCGCATGACGTACAAGAAACCGCAGCCATCGCCGATTACATTTACGTACTGTCAGAAGGCAAAATCATTGGCCAAGGCAGTCCGCAAGAGTTGCAGCAATCGGATTCGGCCTGGGTGCAACAGTTTATGCACGGCGATGCCGATGGCCCTGTACACTTTCACTATCCGGCGGCCGATTATCTGGACGACCTGCTGTCCAGCAAATAACCGAGTCATATAAGCATGCTTCAATTTCTGCAAAATCTGGGAAAAACCACCCGCAGCAGCTTTGCCAAGCTGGGTCGCGCCTCGTTTTTTTTGACGCATACCCTGGCCGGAATCAACGAGGTGTTGGCTAGACCTAATTTACTTTTTAAACAAATGTACTCAGTCGGCGTGTTGTCGTTCTTGATTATCACCATCTCCGGCTTGTTTGTCGGCATGGTGCTGGGTTTGCAAGGCTTTAATATTTTGTCTGATTTCGGCGCTGAGGAATCTCTGGGCGTGATGGTTGCCGCCTCGCTGGTGCGCGAACTGGGGCCGGTGGTCGCTGCTCTACTATTCGCCGGTCGAGCCGGTTCCGCTTTGACCGCTGAAATTGGTTTAATGAAAGCCACAGAACAACTTTCCGGTATGGAAATGATGGCGGTTGATCCGATCAAACGCATCATTTCGCCGCGTTTTATGGCCGGTTTCATTTCCATGCCCTTGTTGGCAGCCCTGTTTAGCGCCATCGGCATCATGGGTGGGCATATGGTGGGCGTAGGGATGCTCGGCGTAGACGACGGCGCCTTCTGGTCGCAAATGCAGGCCAGCATCGACTTTCAGGAAGACATCATCAACGGCATGCTGAAAAGCGTGGTATTTGGTTTTGTAGTGTCCTGGATTGCTTTATTTGAAGGCTACGATGCCATTCCCACCTCGGAAGGCGTCAGCCGCGCCACGACCCGAACCGTCGTCAACTCGGCTTTCTCGGTATTAGCACTCGATTTCATTTTAACCGCACTCATGTTTGGAGACATTTAACATGCAGCATTCCAAAACCCAGGATACCTTGGTCGGCTTTTTTGTCGCCAGCGGTGTTGCCGCCTTGTTTTACATGGCGCTGCAAGTCAGTAATCTTGGCAGTTACGCTAGCGACGACAGCTATACCGTCATCGCCCACTTTCAAAATTCCGGCGGGCTGAAAGTCAAATCGCCGGTTTCTGTTGCCGGTGTCAGGGTTGGCCGGGTTTCAGCCATCAAGCTGGACAAAGAAAGCCATGAGTCGGTCGTGGAAATGCGCATCGAATCGCAATACAACAACCTACCCAGCGATTCCGGCGTCAGCATCTATACCGCCGGTTTACTGGGCGAACAATATGTCAGTCTGGATCCCGGCTCGTCCGACGAGTATTTAAAAGACAAAAGCACTATCGACATCACCAGCTCGGCGATTGTTCTGGAAGAAATGATCGGCAAGTTCATGCTGAACAAGGCTGAAGGCAAGTAATGCCCAAACTGACATTAATCGAACAGGCGCCCGGCCATTTTACTGTCGAGGGCAGCCTGACTTTTGCCAGCATTGACCAGCAAACTTTACAATCTTTTAAGTTTTTAAAAGGTATGGATAGCATCTGTATCGATCTGGCCAAAGTAAAAACCACCGACAGCGCCGGCCTGGCACTGATGATCGAGTGGATCCGGCTTAGCCGCATGGGCAGAGTCAAGTTGACCTTCAAGAATATCCCGTCGCAGTTGCTGGCGTTAGCCAAACTAAGTGGCTTCGACGAAACCGAATACTTTGCAAACCACACGCACTAAGCTGCGTTCTTATCCACAGACCATAGTGAATCCATGGACAAATTACTGATTACCGGCGGCGAACCGCTGAACGGCGAATTGAGAATCTCTGGCGCCAAAAATGCCGCTTTGCCTATTTTGGCCGCCACCTTGTTGTCCGAAGTACCGGTCAGCGTCGGCAATATTCCGCACTTGCACGACATCACCACCACCATGGAACTGTTGGGGCAAATGGGCGTACGCCTGACTGTCGACGAAAAGATGAACATCGAAGTCGATACCAGCACCATCGACAAATACGAAGCGCCGTACGAACTGGTTAAAACCATGCGCGCCTCGATTCTGGTATTGGGCCCATTGCTGGCGCGTTTTGGCGAAGCCTATGTATCGCTGCCGGGCGGTTGCGCCATCGGTACGCGTCCTGTGGATATTCACCTTGACTCATTAATCAAAATGGGTGCAGATATCAAAGTCGAATCCGGCTACATTCACGCCAAAGCCGCACGCCTGAAAGGTTGCCACTTGGTATTGGATAAAGTCACCGTGACCGGCACCGAAAACATTCTGATGGCCGCTACCCTGGCTGACGGCGTGACGATCATTGA
>CAIOHN010000172.1 GCA_903858105.1 uncultured Pseudomonadota bacterium
GCTATTCGCAGTTGAGAAAGTTGGTGCAGCAAGTAAAGTAGCTACAGTCGAAGCAAGCAGCCAGTTTTTTACAGGCTTCTTCATATGTTTCCTCCTGGTAATCTGTTGATGAGACAGAGTACGGTTTTGTGTTGTTAAGACTAATATTAGTTTTAAAGCTCTGTTTGGATGACTGACCTTTAAGGCTGATTCGGCGTTAACCGAGGGCCGAGTGAGAGCCACACCAGAGGCGTAAATTGAAGGATTTTTTCCCAAAAGTCAACCGGAACAACTCTGCCGGGATTGCTATGGAGCAATAACCTCAAGTCTTATAATACCTTAGCAAGCCTTGCAGGTTGACCTACCCGCAAAAACCGACGCCCAGGCCACCCAGGCCGCAGTAACCGGATGGGTTTTTCGCCAGATATTGTTGATGATCTTCTTCGGCATAATAAAACTCGGGTGCATGAATAATTTCTGTCGTTATCTCGCCCAATCCGGCCGCATTCAGCCGGGTTTGATACTGCTGTTTGCTGTGCAACGCCTGAACATATTGATCGTCGTCGTAGCAATACAGTACCGAACGGTATTGGGTGCCGACGTCGTTGCCTTGGCGCATGCCCTGGGTCGGGTTGTGCGATTCCCAAAACAGCTTCAGCAAGTCTTGATAAGGCAGGATGTCTGGATCGAATACCACCAGCACGACTTCGGAATGACCAGTCATACCCGTACAGATTTCTTGATAAGTTGGGTTGGGCGTATAACCGCCGGCGTAACCTACTGCAGTAACGAAGACGCCGGTCTGCTGCCAGAACTTGCGCTCAGCCCCCCAAAAACAACCCATGCCAAACACCGCTTGTTGCAAATGCGCTGGAAATGGCGGGTGCAGCGGATTGCCATTGACGGCGTGAGATTGACCGCTATCGATAGCATCCGGGCGTCCGGGTAAGGCTTTGTCGGCGTCGGGCATAGCGGTTTTTTTGAAAAGAAAAGACATAAGTAAACATCCCGAGGTCGAATGATAGGGTAGAGCGGATTATAATCGCCCCTCAGCATTGAGGAACCAACAAAAATCATGAAACAACAAGATTGTTTACGCCGCTTTATTTTTGAAGATCACGGAGTACGCGGCGAATGGGTGCGGCTTGAAAAAAGCTGGCAGGAAGCCAAGCAACATCAGCGCCTGGTTAATGACGCAGTCGATTCCCAAATGGGGCAGGCTTTGGCGGCGGTGGTGCTATTGTCGGCCACCATCAAGTTTAAAGGCACGATGATCATGCAGATCCAGGGCGGCGGCGATTTGAAAGCCTTGGTGGCGCAATCCAGCAATGACCGTCAAATCCGCGGCTTGGTGCGTAGCGAAGCCAGTGTGACCGGCAGCAATTTGCAGGACATGATAGGCGAGGGCGGGCGCATGGTGCTGACGGTGGAATCGGATAACGCCGAGCCATATCAAGGTATTGTCGGCGTCGAGGCCGCGACCTTGGCCGATGTGCTAAAAACCTATTTTGATCAATCCGAGCAACTCGATACCCGCTTGTGGTTGTTTGCCAATAAAACCCATGCCGCCGGGTTATTCATACAGGAATTGCCCAGCGAAGCTAAAGACAAAGCTGACTGGGAGCACCTGGAAACGCTGGCGAATACCGTGACCCAAGACGAGCTATTAACGCTGGATTGCGAAGACTTGCTGCATCGCTTGTTTCATCAAGAAAAAGTCAGAATTTACGAGCCTGAAGACGTGGCGTTTAAATGCGGCTGCTCGCGGCAAAAAATCGGCGGCACTTTAACTGCGTTGGGACGGTCAGAGCTACAGGCGATTTTGCAGGAACGCGATAACATCGAAGTGGATTGTCAGTTCTGCGGCGCTCAATACCACTTCGACAAGGTCGATGTGGAAAACCTGCTGACCAATCCGGTCGCGGAAATCGACACTAACTCCCCAACCCAGCACTGAGGGCGTCATGAACAAACTTAATCGCTTTTTTCGGCTGTTTCTGGCCTTCGTGCTACTCAGCAGCATGACCGGCTGCTTGCATTGGCTGCATGCCTATCAGACTTATCTGCAAATGGACGAATTTGACCGTTATTTTGCGGTAACCTCCAAAGAGGACTTTACCGTGCATTTCAAGAAGCCCAAGCTGTTTAGCGAGGATTTTGTCTCCCTGGCCAAGTTACACGCCAGTACCGAGGAAAAAACCGCTGACGGCAAACGCTGGCGCTATTGGTTCAGGAAGATCGATAAGGACAGCAAGTTGATTACGCCGGAAACCAGTTTTTATTTGGACCTGGCGTTTGACAAGGAAGATAAGGTTACCGATTGGACGTTTTCCAATCTGTTTTTGCAGATAGCACCGCCGGAATTTCTGGAAGCCTCATTTCGCTCGCTGGGTGGCGCGGAAATTAACGAAGAAAAGAAACAGCTAAGAGCCAAGGCCGACCAGCTGGAAAAAATCGCCGCGCTGTTGCCCAGAAAAGCCACGGTGATTAAACAGCTAGGTGAGCCTTTGGAAATCACGCAAGAAGAGAAGCAGGAAGTTTATCTGTACCACTTCAGACTGGATGCCAAAGATATTGAAGAAGGCTACGAAGACAGGGCTTTAAGCGAAGTCAGGCTGATGTTTGATAAAGAAACCACCGAAATGGTGAAAATGTCGGGTCGTTTTGCCGGATTGAAAATATCCATTAACTACCGCGATTATCAGGAAGACGAAAAAAAGAAAGTAGCGGGATTGTAAAGCGATAGCAGGCGGCTGTTTAAAGCCGCCTGCCGTCTGGTTTAAGCGCGAGTTTGCAGTATGGCTACCGCAGGCAATTCCTTACCTTCCAAAAACTCCAAAAACGCACCGCCGCCGGTAGAGGTGTATGACACTTTATCGGCGATACCGTATTTGTCGATAGCCGCCAAAGTATCACCGCCGCCAGCGATGGAGAAGGCTGGGCTTTCGGCAATCGCCATAGACATCGCTTTGGTGCCTTCACCGAATTGATCAATCTCAAATACGCCGACCGGGCCGTTCCAGACGATAGTGCCAGCGGTTTTCAGGATTTCCGCGTATTGCTTGGCAGTCTCAGGCCCAATATCCAGAATCAAATCGTCTGCTTCCACGTCCGCAACGTTTTTGACGGTGGCTACTGCTGTTTCAGAAAATTCCTTGGCGCAAACCACGTCAACTGGCACCGGAATGTCTGCGCCGCGTTCTTTAGCCGACGCTATCAAGCGTTTGGCTTCAGGCAACAAGTCCGCTTCGTACAAGGATTTACCCACCGGGTAGCCAGCGGCTGCGATGAAAGTATTGGCAATGCCGCCACCGACGATCAATTGATCGACCTTGCTGGACAAGGATTCCAACACAGTTAATTTGGTGGATACTTTAGAGCCGCCAACAATCGCCACCAAAGGACGATCGGGATGTTCCAGGGCTTTGCCCAGTGCATCCAGCTCGGCAGCCAATAATGGGCCGGCGCAAGCAATCGCAGCGTGTTCTGCCACAGCGTGAGTGGAGGCTTCTGCGCGGTGAGCGGTGCCGAAGGCATCCATCACAAAAATATCGCACAGTGCGGCCATTTTTTGGCCCAATTCTGCGCTGTTTTTCTTTTCGCCCTTGTTAAAGCGTACGTTTTCGCACAGCACTACTTCGCCGCGTTTAACCTCTACGCCATCCAGCCAGTCTTTGACCAAGCGCACAGGCTGGCCCAGCAATTTGGAAAAACGTTCCGCGACCGGTTGCAGGCTGGATGCTTCGTCGTATTCGCCTTCGGTAGGGCGGCCAAGGTGCGACATTAAAATCACTGCCGCGCCGCCAGCCAATGCGGCTTCCACGGTGGGGACGCTGGCTTGAATGCGCAGGTCGCTGGTGACTTTACCGTCTTTGACCGGCACGTTTAAATCCTGGCGAATCAGGACGCGTTTACCCGCTAAATCCAGGTCGACCATTCGTTTAATAGACATAAGTTCTCCTTCGGTTGAAATAGTGAAAACATTATAAAGTGTAACGCTGGTCGCAGCCTGAATTAAAAATAGTAAATTAGTCAGGCGCTTGGGCTATATTTGCTAACCATTGCCTAAACTTTTGCCGGCGGACTTATGTACAAGTCGATTATATTTTTGCTTTTCTACGCGCTGGTGTTCGCTGGGGAATTTGTGTGTGCCGAGCCTGCGCCTGGTGCGGGAAAGGCTGATGAGCTACAGGTGTTAATCGACGTATCCGGCAGCATGAAACAAAACGATCCGCATAATTTGCGTATCGAAGCCAGCCGCTTATTGATCAATTTGCTGCCCGACGCCTCCAAAGTGGCACTGTGGCTATTTGCAGAAAAAACCGCACCACTGATTGCGACTGATACGGTCAACGCGGCCTGGAAGCAGCAAGCCATCAAAGCCTCCTCCAGCATTCATTCGCGTGGTTTGCGTACCAATATCGAAGATGCCATTCAAACAGTGCTGGCTAAGGGCTTTAGCGGTAGCGGCAGCAAGCATCTGATCTTATTGACCGATGGCTTTGTCGATACCTCCAAAGACATCATGCAAAGCGCCGACTCGCGGGAGCGTATTCTCAGCGAATTGATACCCAAATTGCAGCAACAAAACATTCAAGTGCAAACCGTAGCCTTATCGGATGAGGCTGATAAGGAATTGTTGGAAAAACTGGCCTTCGATACCGGCGGTTGGGCGGAAACCGCGCAAACCGCCGAGCGCCTGCAAAAGGTATTTTTAAAAATGGCGCAAAAAGCCGCGCCCAAAGACACCTTACCTTTGACGGATAATAAATTTGGCGTGGATGGTGGAATTCAGGAGTTTTCGGTACTGGTTTTCAAAAAACCGCATGCCGCGGCCACGCAACTGGTAGCGCCAGATGGTAAAAAACTCAGCAAACAAAGCATGACTGCCAATCTGTCCTGGCTGGAAAGCCCCGGCTACGATCTGATCACTGTCAAGCAACCGGCAACCGGCAATTGGGGGTTGTTAGCGGAAGTAGATCCGGATAATCAGGTGATGATCGTCACCGACCTGAAACTGCAACTTGAGCAAATTCCCAATTTTATCGGCGAACACGACTCGTTTAGCGTGAAAGCGCATTTTACTGACAAAGATAATTTAATCACGCGGGCCGATTTTCTGGGCATGTTGAGTTTGGATGTAGTCGTCGATCAGCAAGCGCCGGTCAAAATGGCTGCCGTCAACGTGCAGCCAGGATTTTACGAACACGGCGTCAGCGAGTTAAGTTTGGGTAAACATGTGCTGAAAGTGCTTGCGGATGGCAAGACGTTTAAACGCGAAATCGTCCACGAAATAGAGGTAGTCGCCACGCCGATAAGCGTCGAAAAACAGGTCAATGCCGAGCAGCGTCAGGTCAGCTTAAAGTTGGTGCCGGATTTGAAAGCGCTCAATCCGACAGGCATGCTGATTGATGCGGTGATCAGCCAGGACGGCCAGGCGCCGCAGACCTTGCCGATGAACGGCAAAGACGGCGTCTGGACCCTGGATTTGCCTGGCCCGCCACCTGCTGGCGTTACCCGGGTTAATTTTAACGTCATGGCCAAAGATCATGATGGCAAGCCGGTGTCGCCGCCGATTAAACCCTTAACTATCGACGATAGCTGGTTTGCAGCGCCTGCTGTAGTTGCTCCGACAGAGGCAGAGCCGGTTGCCAAGCCGGAAGAGCATGAAGCTGAGCCACATGCCGATGAGCACACAGAAGCCGCTCACGAGCCATCTCAGCCCACTGATGATGCGCCTATCAATTGGCTGCTGGTGGGTGGGATCTTGTTTGCCGTCAACTTACTGTTAGCGGGCGGTGGGTTTTTTATTTACCGATACCTGAAAAAATCACAAGCTGACAAGCATCAGCAGTTATTGGAGAGATTGTCATGAGTCCGTTCGATCCTGTAGTCGTTTTATTAGCGGTAGAAGTGCTGGTGGTTGTTACTCTGCTGGGCGGTGTGCTATTTTTTATGTCAAAGAAAAAGCAGGGCAAGGAGTTAGCCGAAATCGACAATTTCATCAAAGATATGGAAGAGCAGGCGACGGTAAAAAATCGTTGGCTGGAACAGTTTATGTCTGAAAACTGTGGTTTGCCGTCTGACGAAATCGAATCCTTATTGCTGGAGGTGAATACCTCGGAGCGGTCTTTATTTCAAAGCGTGATTCGTTTGTTGTTAAAGCGGGAAATGGCATTGCTCACTGAGATTGAACAACGGGTCGGTCAAATCAGTGAGCCGTATCAGAATTTGCTATCTAGTCATGGAGTTGGCGGCGCAGCTTCCACAGCGCCTGCGAGTGAGTCGCAGCAAACCAATCAAATTGCCGGTTTGGAACGCATCAATCAACAATTGGTAAAACAGTTGGATAACGCAATGACCACTATCGATGAAATGTCTGCCGAGTACACTCGCGTATTTAGCGGCAATCAAACTGCTTTGGAGTTGGAAAATAGCAGTAAAAAAATGCTGCAGATCTTTCACGATGCTGAACACGGGATTCGCCTGAGTCTGGCGGAGTTAAGTAAATGAATCAGCCGCTGTTGGTGATCGGCTTAATTGAATTGGCCGCGGTATTGTTGGTGGGCTGTAGCGTGTTAATGGGCATTAAGTGGCGCAACAAACGCCGACGGCAGGCCGGTATCGAAGCCTTGCTTGACGACATCAAGGACAGACAAACGCCACGCGTTGATCGTCTCGCCAGGGCGCTGGTCGGCAAATTTGGCGTTGACGAATCGGCCGCGAAACCGATGGTTGATAGTCTTATCGCTGCCGAAAAGCAGTTTTTGCAACTGTTTGTAAAACAACAAATGCAGCAACAGCCCATCGATAGTTTTTACGAAAACCTGTGCGTGTTGTTGGATGGTTATCTCGATAACATGCCAGGGCCTGTTGCAAAACCAGTTGCCGCCAAACCCGCAGAAAACGCCCCATCAGCCGATCCGGCACCCGCGCAAGACGCGGCGTTGACGGAAACCCCCGCGATTGAGGAGGAGGCGCCACCGCCTGACTGGGGCGATGTCTTCGACTAAAGCCCTTACTCCAATCCGTGATCTGCAGCTGTTTGATCGGCCAGTTTAATGCCAGTCAGTTTGCTGAAAAAATGCGCAGAGCGCTTGGATATGCTGGCGTCACCATCGTGCAGGTGTTGCGGTGTGCTTTCAAACACGGCGATGGCGTGTGCGTCGATCATGTAACGCACTTTACTCAAGGGTTTTTGTTCCGCGGGTTCGACAATGTCATTTGGCGATTTCAGCGCG
Source organism: uncultured Pseudomonadota bacterium (assembly GCA_903858105.1). Taxonomy (GTDB): domain Bacteria; phylum Pseudomonadota; class Gammaproteobacteria; order Methylococcales; family Methylomonadaceae; genus Methylomonas. Next base: position 7,221 of record CAIOHN010000172.1, read on the forward strand.
GTATCGATTGCCAGACACCAGCTTTTACCTTCAATCGCAGGTAAGTGCATATTGTGCCTGGTATCGGACATATTCATGATCACATGCAAGTCGGCTTCATCTTTACCCAGTGCTGCCAGGGTAAACGCCAGCGTACGGGTGTTGGGATCGTCCCAGCGCGGCGCTTGATCGGCTTCAATGCCATGCCAGGTAATATCTGCCATGTCCTTGCCTTCCATCTGCCGACCGGTCAGAAAGTTGCGGCGCATCAAGGCCGGGTGGCGTTTCCGCAAGCGGATCATGTGCTGTACAAAGTGCAGTACATCAGCGTTTTCTTTGGCTTTGTCCCAGTTTAACCAGCTTAACTCGTTGTCCTGGCAATAGCAGTTGTTGTTGCCTTGCTGCGTATGCAAAATTTCGTCGCCAGCCAACAGCATGGGTACTCCATGACTTAACAACAAAATGGCAAACGAGTTTTTCACCTGCTTACGTCGCAGCGCCTGAATTGCCGCGTCGCGGGTCGGGCCTTCAACGCCACAGTTACTGCTCAGATTATTACTACAACCATCGCGATTGTGTTCGCCGTTGGCGGCGTTGTGCTTCTCGGTATAACTAAACATGTCATTCAGAGTAAAGCCGTCATGACAAGTCACGAAATTAATGCCGCTGATCGGCAGGCGATGTTGGTGTTGATATAAATCGCTGCTGCCGCAAATACGTGTGGCTACTTCGGCGATGATGCCGGTGTCGCCGCGCACAAACCGGCGAATCACATCGCGGTAGCGACCGTTCCATTCGGCCCAGCGGTAGCCAGGAAAATTGCCGACTTGATATAAGCCGGACGCATCCCAGGCTTCGGCGATTAACTTGGTTTTAGCCAATTGCTGCGACAGTTCTATGCCCCACACCAAGGGCGGATCCTGCAACACGCTGCCGTCTTCGCCGCGCGCCAGTGCGCTGGCCAAATCAAACCTGAAGCCGTCGACGTGCATTTCCCGCACCCAGTATTCCAGGCAGCTAATGATGAAGTTGGTGACTAAAGGATGGTTGGCGTTGACCGTATTGCCGCAACCGGTGTAATCGTGAAAGATGCGTTTGTCGTGTTTATCAGTTAAATAAAAACTGTTGCCGGTGATGCCTTTAAAGTTGATCACCGGGCCGTCTGCACCGGCTTCGGAGGTGTGATTGAACACCACGTCCAGAATCACGCCGATACCGGCTTTGTGCAGGGCTTTGACCAAATCGCGGAACTCGCGGATATGTGTGCCTTGCTCTGGGGTGACGCAATAGCCGGGATGCGGGCTAAAAAAGCTGTGCGTGCTATAGCCCCAGTAGTTTTTCAAGCCAAGATCGGAGGTATGTGGCGGCACGTCCTGCTCGTCAAAGGCCATCACCGGCAATAGCTCAACGTGGGTTATACCCAGCTTTTTCAGATAAGGGATTTTTTCGATCAAGCCCACAAAAGTGCCGGGGTGTTTAACTTTTGCAGACGGATGCCTGGTAAAGCCGCCGACATGCAATTCGTAAATAATGGCTTTTTCACTTCTGACCGCCAGGGTGGTGTCGCCTTCCCAGTCATATCGGTCATCGACTACCACCGCGCGCATGGCATGTTGGTGGTTGTCGCCCGGTAAACAGGCGGCAGAGCGCTTCCAGATTTTGTCGCTAACGGCGCGGGCCCACGGGTCTAGCAATAATTTTTCGCGATCAAAGCGTAAGCCGGACTCACGGGTATTATCCGGGCCGTCGAGGCGCCAGGCGTACCAGGTGCCGACCGGCAGTTCTTCTACAAATACATGCCAGGAGAAAAACGTGTGGTTTTTATCTTTTTGTAAGGGTATGACTTGTAAGGGTTTTTCGCTGTCAACGCTATCGAATAGCAGTAATTCCACGTCTGTGGCGTGGCGGCTGGAAATCGAAAAATTGACGCCGCCCTCGCTTATTTTGGCACCGTGCGGATACGGACTCCCTGACTTTAAACCGAATTGTTTGTGCATGCCCTTGACCAAAAAACTGTGAGTTGCGCTGATTTTACTGCAATTAGCCCCTCCAGGCCTATGCCTTGCGTAAATAATCGACAACGGTTAGAGTCTATAAACCCTGGGCACTTCGTAGCAAACGACAGTATTGCGCTTGTTGACAGGGTATAACTCAGCCACCCGACTCGTTACAACGCCCATGGCATTTTCTCCGTCACTGCCTTTACCGCGCATGCAGCTCACTGCAGAGGACATGCTGGGTATCAGTCAGGAGATCAGTCGCAGCTTTGCACCGCGCAGGTTTAGACCCAGCGTAGTCAGGTCGTCCACTGCCGGATTTTCGCCGCAGGAATTGTTAAGCATCAGTCAGCAAATCAGCCGGGAGTTTGCGCCGCGCATCGGGACTATTCGCGCCGCAAAGCTGGTCGCCTTGCCGGTGGATCCAGAGCATCTGCATGTCTATTGGCAACTCGATGACGCGCAGAAGTTACCGGAAACCCTGGAAATGTCGGCAAACGAAAAACAGCCGCCGCTGACTTTGCGGGTTTTTAGTCATGCCGAGCCTAACGCAATAGCCATTGGGCCGGTGGAATCCAAGCCGACGTGGTTCGATGTAGCGGTAGAGCGATCCACACAGAACCAGCAGGACATCACCTTGCCGCCCGGCGCAGCCTGCATGGCGGGTATTTACCAAGTGGCGATCGGTCGACTGGATGCACTGCAGGAATTTAGTGCTTTGGCTTATTCCAACACTGCGGCTACCGCACCACAAATCTCGCCTGCCAAGGAAAGGCTGTCACCGGGCATGGCGCAGTTTATAATACTGCCATCTCAAGCGTCTTCGGCGCTTGCCGCCAACGCATCCGGTCAAAATAATAATTAAAGTTGATGAACAAAGGCTATCTCAGCATCGTCCTGCATGCCCATTTGCCCTATGTGCATCACCCAGAACACGCCAGTTTTTTCGAGGAAAACTGGCTGTTTGAAGCTATTACCGAATGTTATTTGCCCTTGTTGGCGATGCTGGAGCGCCTGCAATACGATCAGGTGGCGTATCGGCTGACCTTATCGCTGTCTCCCACACTGATGACCATGTTGCGCGACCCATTGCTGCAAAGTCGCTATTTGCATTATCTGCAAAATCGGCAGGAGCTGGCTGATCGCGAGGTGGAGCGTACCCGGCGACTGCCGCAATTTCAGCCGCTGGCGCTGCTGTACCAACAATTATTTCAAGATGCCTTGCATCGCTACCAACAGCGCTATGAATGTGATTTGTTAGCCGCATTTCAGCACCACCAAAGCGCGGGGCGGCTGGAATTGATTACCACCGCCGCTACCCACGGCTTTTTGCCCTTGCTAAATGTCAGTCCGGTGTCGGTGCGCAATCAAATAGCGGTCGGGATCGATAGTTTTAAAGCTCAGTTTGGGTTTGCGCCCAGCGGCTTTTGGTTGCCGGAATGCGGCTATTATCCCGGTGTGGAGCGCGAGCTTAAAGCTTGCGGGATTGATTATTTCTTTGTCGATAGCCACGGCATACTCGATGCTGACCAGGCACCGCGCTACGGAGTTTACGCGCCACTCGATTGCGGCAACGGTGTCTCGGCATTCGGTCGCGATCCGGCGTCATCGCGACAGGTCTGGAGTGCCGAGGAAGGCTATCCCGGTGACGGCGATTACCGCGAGTATTACCGGGATATTGGTTTTGATTTGCCCTTGGAATACATCGCGCCTTACATTTTGGACGGTGAAACCCGCACCAATACCGGCATCAAATATTACCGCATTACCGGCGATAAGTTGCCCAAGCAACCGTATCAGCCGGAACAGGCCAAACGTAAGGCGCGGCAGCATGCTGAAGACTTTATCCTGCGCCGCCAGCAGCAAATCGATAGCTTGGCCGGGGAAATGCAGCAAACGCCGATTATCGTCGCGCCTTATGATGCTGAACTTTTCGGCCACTGGTGGTTCGAAGGTGCATTGTGGCTGGAGCAGGTATTGCGTTTGGCTGCGAGCAGCGACAATGGTGTGCAGACCATCAGTTGCGGCGATTATCTGCAATTAGCGCTGCAGCATGTCAAAGCTACCCCGGCTGCCTCCAGTTGGGGCGAGCACGGTTATTCCAGTTACTGGTTAAACGACAGTAACGACTGGATTTATCCCCTGCTGCACAAGGCTGCGGCAGAGATGGAAAAACTGGCTAACGATTTACGCGGCTTTAAAGTCAGCCCGCTGCAGCAAAGGGCTTTAAATCAGGCTGCCAGATCCTTGTTACTGGCCCAGTCTTCCGACTGGCCGTTTATCATGAAGGCCGGCACCACGATTGATTATGCTCGCAAGCGAATTACCGATCACCTAGCCCGTTTTAATTATCTGCACGACGCTATCCGTAAAAACCGTATCGACGAACGCTATTTGACGGCGCTGGAAGTCATGGATGATATTTTTCCCGACATCGACTTTTGCGATTATGCTGCTTAGGTAGTAGCCGGTTGCAGGCGCTGCCTAAAAACACCTCCGGAGGGAGCGATGGATACTATCCAGCTGTTGTATGTAGCTAATAACATGACCGGCAAAGCTGCCGCCAGCCAGCAATCCCTGCTGTTTTTTCTGCGGGTGGCCAAACTGGATTATCACAAAACCGTGGAAGTGCTCTGGAGCGGCGAGGACGGAGCCTGGCAGCATTTGCCTGCCAGTTACTGCGACAGCGCCGATGATCACGAGATTTGGCGCGCCGAAATAACATTCCCGACGCAGCCACGCAGCAAATTACCCGGCGATATCCGCTTTGCTGTGCATGTGCGCTGCGCTGGCAGCGACTATTGGGATAATAACCAAGGTGCGGATTATTTCAGCGGCGCCGGTAGTGGCGCGCGCTTGGCCGTAGGCTTGAGCTATTTGCAATTGCAGCCGGGGCAACAGCTTGCCGAGCAGCATTCCTTGCCGATTAAAATTGCCGTGAATGCCACGCTGGCGGTAGAAAAAGTCACGCTGCACTGGACTGTGGACAACTGGAAAAGTAGCCACAAGTCGGTGTGTCGGCAGCAAGCGCAAAAAAAATCCACCAGTATTGCTGGCTATGCTGGCCTGCACGCCGCTCAGCTATGGCGCGGCCGGATCAGGGTGGGTGAGGGATTTAGGTTGCAATACAGCATTTGCTACGAGAGCAAGGAGCAGACGCTGTGGGATAACAATGCCGACCAAAATTATGTTTTAAGTCGGGAACCGTTAAAGCTGCTGATCTTAAATCTGCACTGTTACCAGGAAGCCGAGCAGGACAGAAAGTTCTGGCAAATCGCTAAAGCGATCGACGATTTGGCGGTAGACGTGGTTTGCCTGCAGGAAGTGGCGGAATACTGGAATGATGGGCATGGCGATTGGCCTTCAAATTCTGCCAATATCATCAATCAGCGCCTGCCCAAGCCGTTTCATCTTTATAGCGACTGGTCGCATCTGGGCTTTGATAAATTCCGCGAAGGTGTGGCTATCCTCAGCCGTTTTCCCTTGGCTGAGCAAGAGGCGCGCTATGTCTCGGATAGCAGCGACGCTTACAGCATCCATTCCAGAAAAGTGGTGTCGGCACGGATCAAGGTGCCGTACATCGGTATTATCGATGTGTTCTCGGCGCATTTAAGCTGGTGGGAAGACGGTTTTAAGCAGCAGTTTCAGCGCCTATCGGCATGGGCCGACAATAAAAGCAGCGCGGCTGTCGATGCTACCTTGCTATGCGGTGACTTTAATATCGCCGCCGGTTCCACCGGTTATCAGTTGGTGGTCAACGCGCATCAATACGAAGATCAATATCTGGCAGCCAATGCCCCAGCCTTGTTTCAGCAGATTTTTCGGGTCAATGATGCGCATTGGCGAGATTATCTGGCGGATGATTACCGAATCGATTACATTTTTATGAATAAAGATAGCGCGTTGCGGGTTAGTTCCGCGCGTACGCTGTTTACCGAGCAGGATTACGGACAAGTATCCGATCATTGCGGTTATTTGATGACTTTTGAGCCCCAATAGGCCCCGACGTTTACGATTGATACAACCAGGCAGCACGATATGCAAGTAGCAGAACATTACGCCAAACCGGTTTTTGGCAAATTAGGCGGCTGTTTTCAGCGTGGCAATGACTTTAGAGAAAGTTTTGACATACGCTGGGGCAAGATTGATTTTGAGATGTCGCACGGCATCTCGGCTAATTTGAAAGTGGTGTTAAAGGTGTATCGCGATTCGATATGCGAGACCTATGTGGTCGATACCGACGCCTACGATGTGGAATGGGATAAGCACAAGCGCTCGACCCGCGATTTTTATGTCATGCCGTATTCCGGGCAGTTTGGCAGGATTAATTGCATCAAGTTTTCGTTTATTGTGCACTTGGGCGAGCATTCCATCGCTTCGCGGCACGACTACATCTTTATGGACGGCGACCAACTGCACGACAATCATCCGCAGCATCGCCGACTTAACGAGCACTGGGCCACGCCCAATCATTTCCGTAGTTACGAGCTGGATGCCGGGCAATTACAGGGTGATGTGGATTGGTATAACCAGCATTTCGATTCTTTGAACCTGACGCCCAAATTCACCAAAGGCCAGCAGTTTCATCCTTATCATCCCAAGCGCTTTATTCACGATCATATCGATAAGGTCATCGCCGCCAAACGCGCGCAACCGGAGCGACTCTGCACCATTAAAGTCAGCGTCGATTGTATTGATGACGGCGACTTTATCAACCACCTGATACACGCTAGCCAGCAGGGCGTCTGGGTGCAATGTGTCGTGGACTGGCGCAAGATGACGCTGACCAACAGCCAGAATTATGCGGCCTTAAAGCGCTCCGGCGTGGAGTTGATCGGCGTATTTTGTACGCCCAAACACCACTTGATCGAAGTGGAGCCGGATATGCACACCAAGTTCGTGATCTTTAACGACGAGGACTGCATAATCGGCTCGTTCAATATCACCTTTGATCGCTGGTGGGCCAACTGGGAATCAGGGATGAGTTTTCATTCCAAAGGCGTCTGTCGCTTGCTGGATAATATTTTCCAAAGCCAACGTGGCGGCGTGATTCAAAAATACGGCGTCGATCCGCTCAGTCCGTTTAATTTGCTATACACCTTTGGTCGGCAAACGATGGCAAACGGCCGCTTATATCGGCCGCATCATGCCATTCTCGCCGAAATCCACCGTGCCCGTCGTTCGCTCAAGCTGTGTCTGTTTTTGATCGGCGATTTGCTGGGTGATCATCACGATAGCGTGGTTAATGCCTTAATTCAGGCCCGTGATCGCGGCGTGGATGTGCAATTACTGTTCAACGGCCATTTAGCCCGGCAGGGTAAAATCGGCGTGGAACGCAGCATGGCGGATGAACTGGCCAGACCCTTGTTACCGGCCATCCAGCGGTTGCGCGATGCCGGTATTAGCGTGGGCTTGGTCTACGGTCAGGACGATTTGCCGGTGCCGTATTCACCTATCCATAGCAAATATTGCGTTATCGACGATTATATCGTTATCGACGGCAGCTTTAACTGGTACAACACCTCGGTGTTCTCACACGATTTGATCGTGGTGGCGGCCAATCGTCAGGTAGCCGAGCCGTATCTGTTTGAATTTGGACAGATTAAGCGTTTGTTTCGGGTGTTTTATTGAAGAGAATCTCTAAAATTTCTTCTCCCTGTGGAGACCGTCGTCAAAGCTCCCTCTCCTTGCAGGAGAGGGTTGGGGGGAGGGGA
>CAIOHN010000173.1 GCA_903858105.1 uncultured Pseudomonadota bacterium
AACAGGGCCCACCCATTGCTAGAGCCATTGCTTACCGATGCAGCCATTCAAACCGAGACTGTGGGCGAAAAAATTCTGCTTAATTTAAATAAACCTTACCTATTTGCAAGCCGAGAGCATCACAGTACACCCAGCATTGGTGCCACACTGTTTAGCGGTCAGGATAACAGTATCGATGACTTGCTAAAGCAGGCGGATATAGCCATGTACCAAGCCAAAGCCATGGGCCGCAACACGCTGCGTTTTTTTGACCCCTCGATGCAAGCGTCGATCACGGCGCGCGCCAATATGGAAGAAAAACTGCACCGTGGTTTAAGGGAAAAACAGTTTTTGCTGCACTACCAACCGCAAGTAAACAATAACGTGATAACGGGTGCCGAAGCCTTGGTGCGCTGGCAGGATGCCGAACATGGCATGCTGAGTCCGGCCATTTTTATTCCGTTAGCCGAAGACACCGGCTTAATCGTGCCCTTGGGGCTGTGGGTACTTGAAACTGCCTGCGCCCAGTTGGCTAAATGGGCTGATCAGCCTGAATTTGCGGACCTGACTATTTCAGTAAACGTCAGCGTTCGGCAGTTCCGCCAGATCGATTTTGTCGAGCAGGTGTTATCGACGGTCGCGTACGCTGGGGCTAATCCTGAAAAACTAAAGTTAGAATTAACCGAAAGCCTGCTGGCATTTGATATTGAAGATATCATGATCAAAATGACGGCGTTAAAAGCCAAAGGCGTTAAATTTTCGGTGGATGACTTCGGCACCGGCTTTTCGTCGCTGTATTATTTAAAACGCTTGCCACTCAATCAGCTAAAAATTGATCAAAGTTTTGTCAGAGACATCCTTATCGATGCTAACGATGTCGCTATCGCAAAAATGATCATAGCCCTGGCTGACAGTATGGGGCTGGACGTGATCGCCGAGGGTGTAGAGAACGAAGCGCAGCGAGAATTTCTGGCTGCTCATGGCTGCCGTGATTATCAAGGCTACCTATTTGGCAAGCCGATGCCTATCGATCAGTTTGAACAGTTTTTGACCCAAAATTAAGTAAAAATAATTTATGCGCACGGGTAGCTTAGTTGCCGGAAACGCTGACGCTTATCCCGGCCTACAAGACCAAGACAATCGGTTTAAATAAACTAATTTAATCAGACAAACTAGTCTTCATCCGCAAGCAAAATAGCCTTCTTTTGGTCGCTGTCTAAAAAACACAAAGCAATATCCCGAAACTGCTCGTGAATCACTTCAAACGCCTCGACAACCACGGGGTCAAAGTGGGCGTTATTGCCTTTTCTGATGATGGAAATCGCTTTTTGGTGCGAAAAAGCCGGTTTATAAACGCGTTTGCTGATTAACGCATCGTAGACATCCGCCAGAGCCATCAAACGGGCGACCAGCGGGATCTGTTCACCTGACAAACCTTGCGGGTAACCGCTGCCATCCCATTTTTCCTGATGCGATAAACAAATCTGGTGCGCAATCTGCATAAACAGATTCATGCCGCTTTGTTTGGCTACAGATTGGATGATTTTGGCGCCGATTTGCGGATGCGACTTCATAATCTCAAACTCTTCCTCATTCAAACTGCCTGCCTTCAACAAGATATGATCACGTATACCCACCTTGCCTATATCATGCAGCGGTGCCGCTTTGAAAAATAAGTCGATCACTTCGTCTGTGAGCTTTTTGTGGTACTTGGGATGACTTTGCAGTTGTTGAGCCAAAGCTTTGACATAGTTTTGGGTGCGCTGGATGTGCGCACCGGTTTCTGGATCACGAAACTCCGACATGGAACTCAAACTTTGGATAATGCCTTCATGGGCGCTGGAAACCATAAACGCCATTTTCTGCACCCGCAAATATTCGCGGGCGTACTTTAATGATGTCAGTGTCAAAAAAGCCAGCAATGTCGTCATCACCGGCAGCACAGGCGATAGGGCAATGCCGGTATAAGCCAGCAGTAACTGCGATACCGCGAACAGCACAACCAGCATAAAACTGGTTGTGCCGACGATGACTAGCGGCCCGGCATTCGCTAATAGCATTAGTAACAACACACCCAAAAAGGCCGCCAACCAAAGCTCCAGAGTCTGGGCATACGCTGGACGAGACAGAAAGGCTTGGCGCGCTAAATTGTCGAGTACGCTTGCATGTAACTCGACGCCCAAAAACTGCGATGAATACGGCGTAGGGCCAAACTCATGCAAGCCTACCGCCGAAAATCCCACAAACACAATTTTTCCCTGCAAGCTTTTGGCTGGCAGTTGACCAGATAACACATCGTAAGCAGAAATTCTCTGGAAGGATTGCCCAGATGGCGGAAACTGAATAAATAAGTTTCCTGCACTATCTAGGGGTACGCGCATTTTGCCTATCTGCAGCAGTATCCCGGTAGTGCTGGGTGAAATGACAAAACTCTGAATCGCCTGCGCGGTTAAAAACGTCTGCAAGGCAAGACTTGGATAATAATGGCCTTTATACTCAATCACCATAGGGGTTTTACGATAGATACCGTCGCTATCAGGCGCAGAATTGATAAATCCACCGTAATTTGCTGCTTGTTGTAACGGCGCGATATTGCAAATGACGCTATGTGCATTAGGTAAATGTGACGGTTTGCTGGCTACAGCCTCTGTAAACCATGCCGCACCGGCAGATTTAGGTTGGCAGCTAGTCGCACTGGACGCGTCAAATCTAAAAAAATAACTCAGTACAAAAGGCCCGCTTTTTAAGGTATCAGCAAAAACAGCGTCATAGTCCCTAAGCGATTTATCGATAGCATCCAGCGGAAACTGTTGATTAAAGTCCCTTTGCATAGTCTGGCGTATTGCCGCTGGCGACGTTCGATCAGGCTCAACAAATAAAGCATCAATGCCAACGGCAGACGCGCCGGCATGCCCAATGGCCTCTAATAAACGCGCGACCTGATAGCGCGGCCAAGGCCATTGCCCATAAGCCGCCAGACTTTTTTCGTCTACTTCTACGATAACCGGAATAGCAGAAATAGTATTATTGGGCAACAAGGCCACTTGAGCGGCGATTGCGGCACTATTCAGTTGATCGACCACCGTTATAAAGCGCGCGCAAAACGCCAGCA
>CAIOHN010000174.1 GCA_903858105.1 uncultured Pseudomonadota bacterium
ATCAAAGTAAGTCCAAGTTGCAATCTGCTTATTTTTTAAGTCGGACAAAAATAAGCGTTGTGGGCAATGCTAGTGCCGTCTAATGCTCAAGTCGCCAATGGTCACGCCAATATCAAAGCCTTTTCCTATGCCTCTTAGCGCTAAAGACACTTCGCCTTTTGTTAATATTTCGCGATCAACCGAATTGATAAAACCAAAGTGATTGCCCAGCGAAATATAGTCGCCGTAGACCTCATTAATATCTTTTAAATCGGTAAAGAAGCCGGTGCCTTCAACTTCGGATTTGCCGATGCTAAAGCCAATGCTTTTGGATGAAAGCACAACCTTGGCTTTCTGGCCGTTGCTACACTGCACTTCGCCGGTTCCGTCATATTGCTTATAGGCTAATGAAAATCCTTTTAAGCTGTAGGTCATCGTGCACGTGTGAAACTTTTTTTTGGTAATAGTCGGCCCGTTGGCAGTTACCGGGGGATTTGGTGTTGGTTGGCTTGATTCAGTCAGTGGGTATGTTGTGTCCTGTGCTAGAAGGTTTGTTATTCCCACGAGAAAAAGTCCCAGAATAACAATGGCTTTTTTTGTATGGTCTGTATACGGATTCATGTGCATTTAGCCTGTCTATGAGCATCATTTAACAGTAAGTCCAGGTCGTTTGATAGGCGCGCTCGCACTGTTACGTAACAAAATAGCTGGCAAACGACTAGGTCTTGCTGGTTGCAGTAATTGTATCCCGCCACGTTGCAGCATAGCGAGATTGCTATCTTTACGGAGATTTTGCAGATAGTTTCTTTAGCCCGAACTACAGGGCGATTACCTGCATCCGTCTGCTTGTTTGCAAGCTCACTGCGGGGTTTGATGTTGGGTCGTAGGCGTTTGGTGTGATAACTGGTGGAAATTGATTGATGCTCAGCTTAACTTGAGCATCAAATTAATTGGCTTTCAGAGATTGGACTTAATGATGCTGTTTGGGCAGTTATGTGCGTAGATTGCCTTAGACCAAAACTAAATTATCCCGATGAATTAACTCATCCTCGTCGGCGTAACCCAATAAGGCTTCAAATTCGTTGCTGGATTTGCCAAGGATTTTTGCGGCGTCTTCCGAGCCGTAATTGATTAATCCCCTAGCGATCTCCTGACCTTTTAGGTCCAGGCAGGACACTAAATCGCCGCGTTTAAATGCCCCGTGTACAGATTTTACGCCCACCGCCAATAAGCTTTTGCCTGCATCTTTCAGAATTCTTACGGCGCCGTCGTCCAGGGTTACGCTGCCTTTTAGCTGCAGTTGGCCAGCCAGCCATTGTTTTCTGGCAACCAGCGGCGCGATATTGGGGATTAAGTATGTACCTAGTTCCTCGCCGTCGAATACTTTACCAATCACGTTTTCAATTTTGCCGGATACGATGACGGTAGCGGCGCCAGAGCGCGCGGCTAGACGGGCGGCGCGAACCTTGGTGTACATGCCGCCTCTGCCCAGGCCGCTGATGCTGCCGCCAGCAACTTCATCCAGCAGGCTTTCGTTGACGCTGATGCTGGAAATCAATTTGGCTTCGGGGTTAAGGCTGGGGTTGGCATCGAACAAGCCGGTTTGGTCGGTAAGAATGATCAGCAAGTCGGCTTCGACTAGATTGGCCACCAATGCGCCTAGTGTGTCATTGTCGCCAAAGCGTATTTCTTCGGTGGCGACGGCGTCGTTCTCGTTAATCACCGGTACTACACCAAAATCCAGCAGCGTCAGCAGAGTGCTGCGCGCATTAAGATAACGCTGGCGATCAGACAGGTCGTCATGGGTCAGTAGCACTTGAGCGGCTAACAAATCGTGGATTTGAAATTCGTCTTCAAAGCGTCTGACCAGGCCCATTTGGCCAACCGAGGCGGCGGCTTGCAGTTCGTGCAGGGTCTTGGGGCGAGTTTTTAGCTTGAGGCGCGACATGCCTTCTGCAACCGAGCCGGAAGACACCAACACCACGTCAATGTCGCGCTGCCTGAGCGAGGCCATTTGGGCAACCCAACCGGCAATAGCCTGTTTGTTCAGGCCGCGACCGCCGTCAGTCAGTAAAGAGCTGCCGATTTTTACGACAACCCGTTTGGCTTGAGAAAATTCAGATCGGCTCACTGGGCAAATCCTGTCGCTCTGCTTTTTGTTGGTCTAAGAAATCCATGATGGCGTACATCAGGGCTTGGGTGCCTTGGCTTTTAAGCGCAGAAATATGAAATACCGGGCCGGTCCATTCAAGTTCGTCGATGATGGCCTGGCAGTGTTGTGCAACTTCATCGTCTGGCACATTATCGATTTTATTTAAAACCAGCCAGCGGGGCTTGTTGGCCAGGTCATCGCTCCACTTTTCCACTTCGTGAATGATTTTGCGGGCGGAGCTTACGGGTGTTTCATCGCTCTCGTAAGGCGCTATATCGACGATATGCAGCAGTAAGCCGGTGCGAGACAGATGTTTTAAAAACTGTAGGCCCAGTCCGGCGCCTTCCGCTGCGCCTTCAATAACACCAGGAATGTCGGCGATGACAAAGCTGCGTAAATCATCGACTCTAACCACGCCCAAGTTAGGGTGCAGAGTAGTAAAGGGATAGTCGGCGACTTTCGGGCGGGCTGATGATACGGTACGTATCAAGCTGGATTTGCCGGCGTTGGGCATGCCGAGCAAGCCGACGTCGGCGATGACCATCAGTTCCAGATGCAATATGCGATGTTCGCCCGCAGAGCCTTTGCTGGTTTGCTGGGGTGCGCGGTTGACACTGCTCTTAAAGCGGGTGTTACCCAGCCCGTGAAAGCCGCCTTTGGCAACGAGTAATTGCTGGCCTGGTTGGGTTAGGTCGCCGATTTTTTCGCCGGTATTGGCCTCGTAAACGACAGTGCCGGGCGGGACGGGAACAAAACAATCCTCGCCTTTCTTGCCGGTGCAATCTCTGCTGCCGCCGTTTTCGCCGCGCTGGGCTCTGTGCACGGAACTGTAGCGAAAATCTACCAGGGTGTTGACGTTTTCAGTGGCCACTAAATAGACGCTGCCGCCGTCGCCGCCATCGCCGCCGTCTGGGCCGCCAAGAGGAATATATTTTTCACGGCGAAATGAGGCTTTGCCATTGCCGCCGTCGCCTGCTTCTACGCGGATGTCCGCTTCGTCAACAAATCTCATAATCTACCGGTATAAACAAAAAAGCCCCGTTGAAGACGAGGCTTTTTATTTTAGTTGTGCGATTAAGCACAGCCAAGAAATTTACGCTGCTGCGATGCTGACGTATTTACGATTTTTAGGGCCTTTCTCTTCAAAAACCACTTTGCCGTCAATAGTTGCAAACAATGTGTGATCTTTGCCGATGCCAACATTGGTGCCAGGATGAAACTGAGTGCCGCGTTGGCGAACCAGAATGTTGCCTGCTTTAACTACTTGTCCACCGAATCTTTTTACACCCAGTCGTTGCGCCTGTGAGTCGCGGCCGTTACGAGTACTACCGCCTGCCTTCTTATGAGCCATGTTCTATCCTCGATATATTATGCAGAAATGCCAGTGATCTGGATTTCTGTGTAGTATTGACGATGCCCCTGCTTTTTCATGTGGTGCTTACGTCTTCTGAATTTAATGATTCTGATTTTTTTGTGTCTGCCTTGAGAAACAACGGTCGCAGTTACTTTGCCGCCTTCGACAAATGGCTGACCTACTTTCACAGAGTCACCTGATTGAATCATCAGTACTTTATCGAACTCTACGCTGTCGCCTGCGCCCAACTCAAGTTTTTCTATTTTTAAGGTAGTACCCTCTGCGAC
>CAIOHN010000175.1 GCA_903858105.1 uncultured Pseudomonadota bacterium
GCCAGCCCGGTGTGAATCGGCGCATTCTGGTCATCCAGACGGCAAAAATTGGTGATTTTGTCGCGACGACTCCGGTTTTTCGCGCCTTGCGCTGTCGTCTGCCGCAGGTCGAAATCGTTGCCTTGCTGCACCCAGTCAATGTGCCGCTGGCCGAAGGTCTGGATAGTATTGACCGGATCATTGCGTTACCGAAACAGGGCTTTAAGGGCTGGGCTGGCAAGCGCTGGCTGCTTGACCAACTGGCCGAAGGCTACGACGGCGTCCTTATTCTCAGCCCAAACCTGACGACTTTGCTCGCCCCGTTCTGGGCCGGTGTGCCGCAACGCGTTTCCGTGTTGCCCGATCGCCGTCAGGGCAGTGCCCGTCTGGCGTGGCCTTTTCTGACGCACGGCGAGGCGCACATTTCAGGCCGGATGTTTCGTGAAACGGCTTTAAGGTCGCTCGCAGGTTTTGGGGTGGAAGTCGATGCAGCGTTGCTGGCCTTGCCGAATGAAATCTCTCTTACTGCCAGTGGTATTGCCAAGCGCCAGTTGTTTTTAGGTCAGGGTAAGCCCCTGCTGGGATTGGGGCTGGGGGCAGGGAATAAAATGAAGGCACTGGCAGCAGAGCAATTGAAAGCAATTGCGCTAAAAATCACAGCGGAGACCACGGCCACCGTGGTCTTGATCGGTACGGCTGAAGATCGTCAAATAGCGTCTGAACTGTGTTCTGCTCTTCCCGCAGGCAGGGCAATTGATACGACGGGCGAGTTTAGTTTGGCAGAATTGCCGTCATTGCTCGCGGGACTCGATTGCTACGTCGGCGTTGATTCAGGCGCGACCTATATTGCCGACGCCCTAGGTGTGCCGGTGGTCGATTTCATGGGGCCGGCCGATGCCGAGGACCAGCGGCCAATCGGTCAGCAGGCCGTGGTAATTCGTAGCACTGAGCCCTGCGCCCCGTGCTCTCACGCTTTTGATGCGCCTTATCGTTGTCGTTTGGGAACCCGGGCATGTATTACCGGCTTGCCTTTGTTTGAATTGCAAGATAAAGCAATAAAATTGTTATCGATAGATGCAGTTAGCAGAAAAGTCTGAAATATTCATGTTGCCCAAAAAAATACTTATTTTGTACTCGTCACAACCGCCAATTATTGATGATTTGTCGGTGGCATTTCATCGTCTGGGTGTACAGACAGACTACGTATATGTCGACGAAACCCATTGGTTTGACCGCTGGGTTATACGCAAAGTTAACAAGCAACTGCATAACTTCAGGATTTTGCCAAAAAATCGGGTTGTTTTTGCTGAGCATCCTTGGGCTCACCTTAATTACAGAAGTGCGAAAGTAGCCGCTAAAGTCGCTGAGTTTCAGCCTGATCTTGTATTCATGATTCGGGGGATAAATTTCACCCATGATTTGATGGCTTCACTACCAAATCTTTATGGTTGGTGGATTGAGCGTGAAGAGAGGGTCGGAGAAGCGACTCGAGAGGCAAAATATTTTGCTTGGTATTTTTTCATTAGCCGTGCTGCTACTGAAGCAACCGTTTCGGCGGGGTTTTCAAACGCCAGCTATCAAAGTCATGTGGTCAATCCTGAGCGCTTTCGCCAACTACCGAATAGCAGCGCTGTGCATGATGTTTGTTTTGTTGGCAATTGGTCAAAACATCGCCAGAAACACTTGGAAGCTATTTTGGAAGTTACGCCAAATGTGGCGATTTATGGTCGCAAGTGGATACGTAATAATCTGACCAACCGAAAGATATTGTCAGCGGTAAAAGGCCGCTGGATCGACGGTGAAGCACTTAACAAGCTATATAACCAGTCAAAAATAGTCCTTAATGTTACAAATTGGGGATCTGGCTCAGGCAAAGCACGTAGCGGAATGAATATGCGGATATTCGAAGTGCCAGCAAGCGGGGCTTTTTTGTTGACAGATGACTCCCGTGAGTTGGATGAGTTTTTGCAGCCCAGCGTACATATTGGGGTTTATGGCGATCAACTTGATCTGCAAACACAAGTGCGCCGTTATCTGGCAGCGCCAGATGAAAGGCAGGCGATTGCCGCTAAAGGATGTGAGCATGTGCGCAAGAACTACACCTATGACCTGGTTGCACAAAGAATCCTTGAGGCTTACCAAAAAGTGAAGCTCGGGGGCGGCGATGCTCAACGCTAGGCTTTTCGATCCCAGTCGGATTTACCAATTGGCTTCGGTGGCCTGGGGAGTCGCCCTCTTTTTGCTCCCGTTTAATCGGTTTGGTGGAATTCGAAATGCCGCATTACTGGTTTTGCTGATCAGTCTTCTGGCTTTGTGGCGAATGGTTCCGACGACAGGTCGGCTTACCCATTCACGCGGTTTGATGATGGGCCTACTGGTCGTATGTTGGGCGCTGATTGTTTCCATCTTTGGCCCTTATCCTGCTGAAAGTATGAGTGCAATCAGTAAGGACTTGCTTATCCAGATGCTTCTGGTTGCGGGTGCATGGCGACTGGTTCGTGATGAGAAAACTATCCAGCGTTCTCTACTTATTGCACTTGCCGGTTTTCTCACTGTTTCATTTTTGTCAGCAGGGGAGATTGCCGACAGCGGCTTTTCGTCGCTTTTTTCAGCCAATATTGAAGAGGCACCACGTCGGCATAACGCATTTTGGGGTGGCTATGCCGCTTCAGCCTCGGTTTATCTGCCCATGCTGGTGGGAATTGCTGTGCTTTTCCCCATGCGGCCCCTATGGCGTGGGGGCGTCGTCGCCCTGATCATTTTTGTTCTTTTATTGACGGTGTTGTACGGGTCTCGTAGCGCACTGCTGATTGTTTTTCTGACGGGCATTGCCGGATTTATTCTGGTCCGTCGCTTTCGGATTTTATTGGTTCTATTGGCGCTGCTGGTTGCTGTATTCACTGGTCTTTATAGCCAGGCTGATTTGGGCTATTTGAACAAATACAAGTCGCTAACCAAGCCAGAAACCTATGTGACCAATCAGGGTTTGGGTTTGCGCCTCGCTGTATGGCAAGGCGTGACAGAAGTTATTGCTGAACGACCATGGCTGGGGTTCGGCTATGGTTGGAAAAAACTAGCCTGGGTAATCAATGAAAAGGGCTTTGCAGCACGGTGGCGTGCAGAGGAACCTGATCTGGCCCAATATTATTTGGGCGATTCTGCTACCGCTTCATATGGTCGAGTCAATCCTCATAATTACATTTTGCAGGTGGCTTTTGAACTTGGGGTCATTGGTCTGGTGTTGGTATTTGGCTTTTGGGCCATGGTGGTTACTGCCAGTATTCGTCTTATTCGTTATCACAAGGGGGTGATAGCCCGTTGGAGCGGTGTTCTTCTGCTCACCTTGATCGGTTATTTTTTAAGCAATATTAATAACGGTTATTGGGTTGGTGGTGTTGCAAATTTGGCGGTAGCAATTGCCGGGATGGCTTTGGCCTTATACGACGAAAGTGCCAAGGCATGAAAATCCTTATCATCCGCCGCGACAATATCGGCGACCTGATCTGCACCACGCCCTTGTTCGAGGCGATTCGCCGGCAGTATCCGCAGGCCTACATCGCAGCACTGGTCAATAGCTACAACGAACCCGCAATCAAGGGTAACCCGCATCTCGACGCCATCTTTGCCTATACCAAGGGTAAGCATGCGGCGGGTGAGTCGGTCTGGCAGGCTTATTGGCGGCGGATGAAATTGCTGTGGCAATTGCGCCAGATGAAGTTTGACTACGCGATTCTCGCCACCAGCGGCTTTGCGGCGCGCTCGCTGAAGCTGGCCAAAATGCTGGCACCTGAACATATCGTCGGCTTTGTTACCGAGCAGGCGAATTCAAGCAAGATTGATTTGGCCATCCCCCATGCCGGTGGTACGGATTTGCACGAAACTGAGGATATGTTTCGCTTGCTGGCGCCTCTCGGCATTTCCGAGCCGATTCCTGGCTTGACCGTGGTGGCTGATGCGGCAATTGCCAGCGGCTTGCGCCAGCAACTGCCGGTAGCCGTCGCCCAAGGGGCTGGTCCGCTGGTCGCGTTGCACATCAGCGCACGCAAGGAAAAACAGCGCTGGCCGGTGGAAAATTTCAGCGAACTGGCGCACCGTCTGCACTTGCAACATGGCGCTCGCTTCCTCGTGTTTTGGTCACCGGGCGACGAGAACAATCCCTTTCACCCCGGTGATGACGGCAAGGCGGCCCGCCTGCTTGCGGCCCTGGCTGACTTGCCTGCTGCACCCATGCGCACCGAGCATCTTTCCGAACTGATCGCCGGTCTGTCGCTATGCGATGCAGCGGTGTTGTCCGACGGTGGTGGCATGCACCTTGCGGCCGGGCTCGGCAAGCCGCTGGTCTGCTTCTTCGGCAATTCGTCAGCCGAACGCTGGCATCCTTGGGGCGTGCCTTACGAGTTGCTGCAAAAGCCGTCGCGGGATGTTTCCGAAATCAGCGTCGATGAGGCTGCGGCAGCATTCGCACGGCTGATGAGTTGATACCAGAAAGTTATTGGGTAAAAAATACTGGCCTGCAGAAAATGCGGTAACTCAGTAATAATTAAAATTAAGAAAGAATTACGTTAAATGGAACAATCAAAAGGCAAATATAGACCCGATATCGATGGTTTAAGGGCGATTGCGATTACCTCTGTGGTTTTTAATCATGCAGGGTTTCCAGGGTTTTCCGGGGGGTTCGTCGGGGTCGATATATTTTTTGTGATTTCCGGGTTTCTGATTACATCCTTGCTTTTTAACGAGGCTGTGGCATCGGGGCGGATAAATCTCAGTGCATTTTTCGCCCGACGTGTCCGCCGGTTGATGCCGGCCAGTCTTGTTGTCGTTGCCGCCACATTGTTGCTCGGCGGAGCATTGCTGCCATTCGCATCGAAAGACATGGCTGAATTGGCCCGCTCAGCGATTGCTGTGGGATTTTTCTTCTCGAATATCTTCTTTTTCAATAGCTCAGGCGGTTATTTCGATGCGCCATCCTTTGCGCTGCCCTTACTTCACACTTGGTCGTTGTCAGTGGAGGAGCAGTATTATCTGATCTGGCCCCTGCTCATGCTCCTGCTCTTTCGTTTCAAGAGTTTGACTGGCAGCGAAGCTAAAGCCCGGATGTGGGTCATCGCAGTGTTGGGCTTCATGCTTGTGGCTTCCCTTGTGCTGTGCATTGCGACGACTGCGGATTATCAGAAATTTGCCTTTTACCTGTTGCCGAGCCGGATTTGGGAGTTTGCTATTGGCGGCATGCTGGGGCTTGCCAACGAACGTTTTTATTCACGTTTGCAACGTGCCGGCGGGGTGCTTGCCCTCATTGGTTTGGCTTTGATCGGCTATGCAATTGTCGAACTGAACCACAAGACTTCTTTTCCGGGATCGGCAGCGATTATTCCGGTACTTGGCTCAACACTGTTGATTGCCGGCATGACGGCCTATCCCGGTGGTTTGGTGCGACGCTTCCTGTCGCTGAGGCCATTTGTCGCGATTGGACTGTTGTCGTATTCCTGGTACCTGTGGCACTGGCCACTACTGTCGATTTACCGGATACAAAATCTCGGTGTTCTGGATATTGCGGCGAATGCAATGATCGTCACATTGGCGCTGGGCTTGGCCTGGCTGACCTACCTCTGGATCGAACGGCCGGTCAGGATGCATCGCCCCTGGGTATTTAACTCGGTGAGATCGACCTTGCTGGCCGGGGTCGGAATATCGATAAGCATGGCACTGATGGCGGGAGGGTTGATGTTGTGGCGTACGCATCAAAAGTCGTCGGATTTATATGTATGGCTAAAGTCTGGGCGTGAGGATATTCAGATGGGTTGCTCTATTCCGCCTGATAAGCCCCTAAAAAAACTTCCTGGGGCCGAGTGTTTTTTTGGCCCGAAAGAGCTGCCAACCAAAGTTGTATTGTGGGGTGATTCGCATGCTCAAGACAAGGCTGCGATGCTGGTAGAGGCTTTGCCCGATACCAATATTTACCAATTGACATCGCCTGGTTGCATTCCTGTGATTGGTTATGAAGAGCATGGAATGCCAGGTACGACAAAGATCTGTAAAGAACTTAATAAGATTGCGCTGAATAATATTCTTGAAAGAAGTAAGCAGGGCTTGGCTGGAGTTGTGATATCGGCCAGGTGGGAAAACTATCTTTGGCACGAGAGTATTTCTGTGATCGATCAACGGCTGAATATCGAGCCGGTGAGTCGAGAAAAGAAGGCGCTTATGCGTGCCGCTATGCAAAAAAATCTTGATGCGGAGTTAGAGATACTGGAACGGGCTGGATTGCGCGTTGCGGTAATCGCCCCGGTACCTTCGCTGGTCTACGATCCACAGCAGTGTATTGGCTTAAATCGGGGTGAGTTTTGCCATGCGCCGCGTGCTCTTAACGATACCTTATTGGTAGATGCTACAGCTGCTCTGGCTGAGGTCGTGGCTCGGCACCCCAATACAAAACTACTGCGGGTAATGGACTATTTCTGCGATAAAGATTTGTGCTATGCCTATCGAGATGGCAAGCTAATGTACTACGACGATGACCATATCACGGGTGCAGCATCTCGTGACTTGGGTCGCTACTTGGCCAAGGATCTGGAGTGGTTGCTGGAAAAATCCCCTACTGGATTGCATTGATGTGACGGGTGGCGCTAACTCTAATGCGCCGCCTCCCAGTTTGGTCCGATGCCGACTTCAACCACCAGCGGCACTTTCAGTTCAGCCACCTGACCCATCAGCCTGGGCAGGTGGGTGCGGATTTCCATCAGCTCGTCGTCCGGCACCTCAAGTACTAGTTCGTCATGCACCTGCAGGACGAGGCGGGATTTCAGCGCTGATTTTTCCAGCCAGTTCTGGACGGCGATCATCGACATTTTGATCAGATCAGCCGCCGTGCCCTGCATCGGCGCGTTGATTGCGGCGCGTTCAGCGCCTTGGCGGCGGTTGCCGTTACTTGAGCGGATTTCCGGGAACCATAGTCGACGGCCGAAGGCGGTTTCGACGTAGCCAGTCTGACGGGCCGCTTCGCGTGCTTCTTCCATGTAGCGGGCAACGCCGGGGTAACGGTTGAAATAGCGTTCAATGTAGGTTTGTGCCGCGCTGCGCTCAAGTCCAAGCTGACGAGCCAGGCCGAAGGCGCTCATGCCGTAGATCAGGCCAAAGTTGATGCTCTTGGCGACGCGGCGCTGGTCGGGGCCGACTTCCAGCGGGGTGACGCCGAAAATCTCACCAGCTGTCGCGCGGTGTAC
>CAIOHN010000176.1 GCA_903858105.1 uncultured Pseudomonadota bacterium
CACCCGGATCTTTCATCACCAATTTCCCACGAATCGCTAATTCCAAAATTAATTGTCGGAAATTCGGATTGGCGTCCGGCGCTTCACTGATACGGCCGAAATGTTGCAGTAATTGTTGCGGGTTTATGCGCTGGTTTCTTACCATTATTATGGGTTCTACGTTCAAGTCATCGTCATTCCGGCAGGGATTGCCGGAATCCAGTTTACAGGGATGTAAGACATGTCTAGCTAGGTGATCAGTTATCGCATCCTTGCAGCCTGGGTCCCGGCACCCGCTAGAGCGCGCAAGCGAATCCCTGCCGGGACGACGGTACTGGTTAAGGTATGGATAATTCTGGCCATAAGTCCTGCCATTGCGGGTTGTTCTTTTCTACCAAGCCTATTTTGGCTTTTCTGTCCCATTTTTTAAGTTGTTTTTCGCGTTGGATGGCGCTTTCGATGGTTTCGTGGGGTTCGTACCACACCAGATCGTGGATTTTGTGGCGTTTGGTGAAACCTTCGGCCAGTTCGTTTCGGTGTTGGTAGACCCGGCCGATTAGGTCCGAAGTGACGCCGATGTACAGAGTGCCGTTGCGTTGGCTGGCGAGTAGGTAGACGCAGGGGTGTTTTGTCATCAGAGGCTTTTCAACATCCATGTGGGCTGGATTCCGGCACCCGTTAGAGCGCGAAAGCGAATCCATGCCGGAATGACGAATTTCTTGAAGCTGGCGGACAAAGTGTCGGGGTGAATTTGTGACAGCACTGCTGACACTTTTGTGGGATTGAGGACGGTGCGCTCAAACAAGGCGGCTTTAAGTTGGCGTTCCAAGTCGCGGCTGCTCCATTGCTCTTTAATCGCCAGACGCAGGTAAAACTCGCGTTCTTCGGGCCGTTTACTTTGGTTGAGGATGATCAGGTTATGCGTCCAGGGTAATTGTTGCGCCAGTGGTGCGACTTTTTCGTCATCCCGGTAAGCGTCGTAAAACTGCCGCATTCTAAACAGATTGGCACGGGTAAAACCGCGCAAGCCGGGTTGGGTCTGCGCCAATTGCGCGGCCAGTTGCGGCACCACGGCATCACCCCATTCGGCGGCGGCAATTTTGCGGCTGATGGTTTGGCCGACCTGCCAATACAAATCAATCAAGGCGGTATTAACGGCCTGCACCGCGCGCTGGCGGGCGCTGATGATGAGTTGGGTGATTTCGGTGAAGTCGCTGGCGACAAGCTGGCTCATCGCAACAAGGCCTCCGCCAATATGCTTTTAAGCTGGTCACGCAGGCCAGCGGCGATAAGTTCGTCTTGCTCCAGCTTGGCTAAAAGCTCTGCCGGGTCTCCATGATCGGCGGCGATGGTGTGCGGGTTTTTATAATCCAGATTGTAATTACGCGCCTTAATGTCGGCTATGCTGACTTTCCAGGCCTGCTCGGTCTCTTGCCGATCTTGTCGGTCTGCACCGCCCCACCAGTCAACACAGCCTTGCAGCTGTTCGACGCGGATGGGTTTGGTCATGGAATAGGCTTTTTGCGTGGCCGGTACTTGGTGTTCGTAAAACCAGATGTCTTGCGTCGGCTGGCCTTTTTCAAAAAACAGCAAGTTGGTGCCGATGCTGGCATAAGGCTTAAACACGCTATTGGGCAAACGAACAATGGTGTGCAGGTTGCACTCTGCCAGCAGGTGTTCTTTTAAGCGGGTTTTGACGCCTTCGCCGAATAGCGAGCCGTCCGGTAAAACGATAGCCGCGCGCCCGCCAGGTTTAAGCAGGCGGATGAACAAAGCCAAAAACAAATCGGCGGTTTCCTTGGTGCGGAAATGCGCCGGGAAGTTGGACTCTATGCCGTCTTCCTCGCGTCCGCCAAACGGTGGATTGGTCAGGATAATGTCAACCCGGTCGGTTTGGCCGTAACTGATGTAGGGCTTGGCCAGCGTGTTGTCGTGGCGCACGAAGCTGGGGTCTTCTATGCCGTGTAACAGCATATTGGTGACGCAGAGCATGTGCGGCAGCTGTTTTTTCTCGACGGCGCGCAGACTATTTTGCAGCGCTTGTTCGTCTTCGACTTTTTTGACGTAACGGTCGCGCATATGCCGAATCGAGCAAGTCAAAAACCCACCCGTGCCGCAGGACGGGTCGAACAGGATTTCGCCCGGCTTGGGGTCGATACGATCCACCATAAAGGCGGTGACGGCGCGCGGGGTGTAATACTCGCCAGCATTACCGGCGCTTTGCAGGTCGTTGAGCAGTTGTTCGTAAATATCGCCGAAGTGTTTGCGCTCGGCCAGATCGTTAAAATCAACGCCGCTGATTTTGTTGATAACCTGGCGCATCAG
>CAIOHN010000177.1 GCA_903858105.1 uncultured Pseudomonadota bacterium
GATTTGGTGAAAATTCACCTTCCCACCCGCTCTGTTTGAGTGGGGTGGGATATTTTTAGAGCTGTTTACATAAACTATTGACGCAAATATAGCCTTATTTATCTGGCGATAACTCGCTAAGCATTTTTGCCTTATCCAACTCGCCTTCGGAATTTGACACCACTATTGTCGCCACGGCGTTACCGACTATATTGGTTAAGGCGCGCGCTTCCGACATAAATCTATCTATCCCCAAAATTAAGGACAGCGCCGCGACCGGTACCGCAGGCACCACCGTTAATGTCGCCGCCAAGGTAATAAAACCGGCACCGGTTACGCCGGATGCGCCTTTGCTGGTCAGCATGGCTACCAACAGCAATGTCAATTGTTGGGATAAGCTTAAATCGACATTTAAGGCTTGCGCCACAAACAGCGCAGCCATGGTCAAATAGATGTTGGTGCCATCTAAGTTAAACGAATAGCCCGACGGTACCACCAAGCCTACCACCGAGCGTGAACACCCCAGTTTTTCCAGCTTATTCATCAATGGCACCAAGGCCGACTCGGATGACGATGTGCCTAACACGATCAACATTTCTTCTTTGATGTAACGCAATAACTTAAAGATATTAAAGCCGGTCAAGCCGGCAATGCCGCCTAAAATCAAGACGATGAACAGGCCGCAGGTCAGATAAAAACTACCCATCAAGGCCGCCAGCGGTTTCAACGCGGCCACGCCGTATTTGCCGATAGTAAAGGCCATGGCAGCGCCGGCGCCGAATGGGGCTAGTTTCATAATCACGTTCATCATCGCAAAAAAGATGTGCGAGCATTCTTCGATAAAGCCGTAAACCGATTTGCCAGCGCTGCCCATCTGTTGCAAGGCAAAGCCAAACAGCACCGATACAAGCAACACTTGCAGCAAATCCCCAGAGCCGGTGAAAGCGTCGGTGAAGGTTTTGGGGATAATGTGCAGGATAAATTCGGCGGTGGATTGCTGGCTGGCTTGTTTGACGTAAGCGGATACCGCATTGGCGTCCAAAGTGGCTGGATCGACGTTAAAACCTTTGCCGGGCTGGATTACATTGGCAACCAACACCCCCAGACCCAGCGCAAAGGTGGACACTATTTCAAAATAAAGCAGGGCCTTAACCCCAACTCTGCCGGCTTTTTTCATGTCTTCCGCGCCAGCGATACCCAAGACTATCGTGCAAAACACCACCGGGGCGATCAACATTTTTATCAGATTGATAAAGCCGTCGCCGATGGGTTTTAGGGTTACCGCGTGTTCGGCGTCCAGATAACCGAGCAAGCCGCCTAAGACAATCGCCAGTAACACCCATAGATAGAGTCGGGCTGGTGGGCTGGAGGCGTGATCGATAATATTCGGTTTGTTCATGGGCGAGTGTGATTTATGGGAGGGGCTCAAAAAGATTCCTCCCCCTAGGAGCAATGCCGTTAAGTTAATAGTTGTCGGTGCGAATTTATTCGCACTACGGGTGTTTTTAGGTCGAATAAATTCGACCCTACCGCAAACTAGCTGATTCTCGAGAAAAGTTGTTGCTTCAATCTACACCAACCGCCTTTTTAAGCAGCGACTTCACAGTGTATATCGCCAAACCGGTGCCTATACCCAACAGCGCCAACAGCATGAAAAAGTCCTGCTTGGGCATTTTCTCGTAAAAGCTGCCGATATAACCCGACAGAAAATTGCCAAAAAACGAGGATAAAAACCAGACGCCCATCAACATGCTCATTAAGCGCAGTGGCGCGACTTTGCTGACCAAAGACAAACCAACCGGCGACAGATACAACTCGCCCAGCGTGTAAATCAAGGTGCATAGCGCCAACCACAAAAAGCTGATTTTTTCTGTGGACTGCACACCGTCAATCGCAAAAATCAGCACTAAAAAAGACCCGCCCAGCAAAATGGCACCCAACGCCATTTTGCTAATACTGGAACTTTGCTGCTGGCGGGATAAACGATCGAGCAGCGGTGCCAAGATAAAAATAAATGCCGGGTTCAGGGATTGAAACCAGGTGGAGGGCATTTCCCAACCCAGAATATGCCAATCGGTATTATGCTCGGCGAATAACTGCAGGGTATTGCCTTGTTGTTCGTAAACCGCCCAGAACAGGATGTTAAGCGTGGCTAATGTCAGTAAGCCTACTATAGCTTGCCATTCCTTGCCGGTAAGTGGGGCAGATACTTCTGTATCCAGGATTTTATGGCTGCTGGTCGCGCCGACCAAGTATTTTTGACCAAACAAATACACCAGCAAGCCCAGCAACATGCCAAAGCCCGCCGCGCCAAAGCCATAATGCCAGCCATAGCGTTGGCCCAAAGTGCCGCAGATCAGTGGCGAAAAAAACGCACCCAGATTGATGCCCATGTAAAAAATGGTAAATGCGCCGTCGCGACGCGGGTCGCCGACTGGATATAAGCTGCCGACCTGCGTGGAGATATTGGGTTTGAAACATCCATTGCCCACTATTAAAAACAGCAAGGCTAACAGGAAAAACGCTTCCGAAATCATCAGGAAATGCCCAGTCGCCATTAATAAGCCACCCAATATGACGCAGTTGCGCTGCCCCAAAAGCCGATCAGCCAGAATGCCGCCGAACAAAGGGGTGAGATATACCAAGCCGGTGTAAAGCCCATAAATTTGCGAGGCCAGGGCTTGCGTTGACAATGGCCCGAATAGTGCTTCCAAGCTGCTCTGTAAGGCAAGAAAACCCAAGACAGTGTCGGTATGTGCAGTTTGGATCAGATGCTGGGTAAGATATAACACCAGCAAGGCGCGCATACCGTAATAGGAAAAACGCTCCCACATCTCGGTGAAAAATAAGACAAACAGACCAGGTGGATGACCAAATAGGCTTTGCTGATGCACGGCGATAACTGTCGGCTAAAGCGCTGATGATACCGGTACTGCGCGCAAGATCATAATCGCCAACATGGTGCGTTAGCCGGGTTTTAAGCCCAAGCTTGGTTCAAATCTGTCCAAAAACATCGGGATTGAAAAAAAACCAGCTAATCCGGGCCTTGTGGGGTATCGAATCGCCGGTTTGGCTGTTATAAAGAAAGCTGGTGCCGTAAAGGCCATTCGACCGCGTGCTTGCGAACCGCGATTGTCGAACTCAACAAATTTAAGGAAGCTCTATGACAACGCTAAGCGATTATTTTAATTACCGACTTGATGCCGACGGTAAAAAATATGTGGAGGTTTCGATACGAGGCGTCAGCTTGCTCAGGCTGTCGGCGATCAATAAGGGCACGGCTTTTAGTCTGGCAGAGCGTATCGAACTGGGCCTGGACGGATTATTGCCGCCACAAGTTACCGATCTGGCGCATCAGCTTGATCGGGTGTATCTCAATTTTCAAAAACAGCCCGACGATATTTCCAAATA
>CAIOHN010000178.1 GCA_903858105.1 uncultured Pseudomonadota bacterium
CAATATGCTACTAGCAATATGGCGCTCCAAGCGCCAGCAGACTGTAAAAAGCAAAGGATAATTGTGGAGCCATATAGCGACAAAAACCAAGCACGGCATCTGCTTTGGACGGTAATAGCGCTTTTGCTGATTCAGTTGGCCACGCTCTACACGCCTGTCGCCGACTATTTTCAGCCATTGCTTAGTCAGTCCCTGGGCTTGCATACGCTGATGGAAGGCATTGCTATCGTCATTTCCACGCTGGTATTTGCGGTGGGCTGGAGCGTTTATCAAAAAGAGAATTCAGCCGGATTGATGTTTCTGGCTTGCTGTTTTTTAGGGGTGGCAATGCTTGATTTGCTGCATACCCTGTCATTTCAGGGCATGCCGACGTTCATCACTGACAGCAATCCGGAAAAAGCCATTGCTTTTTGGTTGCTGGCGCGTTTTTTTGCCGCGCTTGGCTTAATGATGGGTTTGTTGCCGCAGCGGCAGCTTACTGCTTTAGGCAGTTGGTTAGTGTTGAGCGGGGTATTGCTGTGCATTACGCTCGCCTCTTGGTTGGTGTTTGGCCATCAAGCCTGGTTGCCGCGCACATTCGACCCGATCAATGGCCTAAGCGCATTCAAAAAGAACTGCGAATATTTGCTTGCCGCTATCTATGGCTTTTGTGCTTTGGGTTATTTAGGTCAAAACCGCTCGAAACCCTCCTACGATTCAGTCGGTTTGGCGGTTGCCGCCAGCGTTATGGCAATGAGCGAATTGTTCGTGACCTTCTACGCCAGCGTGACCGATTTGTTTATCTTGCTGGGGCATGTCTATAAAGTAATTGCTTCTGCCCTGATTTATCGCGCGGTATTTCTTAGCAGCATCCGCCTGCCTTACCAGCGTTTATTGCAGACACATCAAGCGCTTTCCAGTAGCGAAGCCAAATTTCACGCCATTATTGAACAGTCACCGATTGCCTATGCCTTGCTCGATAGCCAGGGCAATATCAGCTATTTAAATTCGGCATTTATAAAAACCTTTGGCTACACCCTGGCAGATATTCCAAGCTTGGCCGAGTGGTGGTGGCAGGCGCATCCTGACCCGACATATCGGCAAAACGTTATAGAAAACTGGCATGCCTACCAGGGGGGCGCTGCTGACATGCCGCTGGAAAAGAGCGAAATCAAGGTCTGTTGCAAGGATGGTCGCTGCCGCATGGTGTTGATCAACGTGGTTTCGCTGGGTGACAATTTGGCGGGTAATCAGTTGCTGATTTTGCGGGATATTACCGAGCGACTGGAGACCATGCATCAGTTGGCCGATTCGGTGAATATGCTGCAAACCGTGATTAACACCATCCCCAGTCGCGTGTTCTGGAAGGATGTCAATTACCGCTATTTGGGTGCCAATCTGGCGTTTAGCCACGATGCGGGGCTTGCGAGCCCAGCGGAATTGATCGGTAAACTGGATAGCGATTTAATCTGGCGCGAGCAGGCGGCAGATTATAGAGCTGATGATCGGCAGGTGATCGAGACCCAAAGCGCAAAGCTGAATTACGAAGAAACACAAACCGGACCACAGGGGCAAACTCTGTGTCTTAGGGCTTCAAAAGTGCCGCTGCTTAATTTGCAACAGCAGGTTATTGGCGTGTTGGGGGTATACGAGGACATCAGTGCGCGTAAAAGCGCGGAAGCTGAAATGCAGCTGGCAACGCTGGTGTACATGAATAGCAGCGAAGCGATGATGGTCACCGACGAGCAAGGTATGGTTATCACGGTTAATCCGGCGTTTACCAAAGTGACCGGCTATTTGGCGGATGATGTGATAGGCCGGGAGTTTGTCAGCGCTGCGGCTAAATATCAAGATCAGGCGTTTTATAAAACCGTGCTGCGGGTCATCCACACCGATGGGCATTGGGTCGGCGAAATTAGCGGCAGTCGTAAAAACGGCGACGAGTGCATCCAGTGGGTCACCATTAATACCATTCCCAACGAAAGCGGCGGGGTGCATAGACGGGTGGCCTTGATTGCCGATATTACCGAGCGGAAAAAATCTGAAGAACTGATCTGGCAGCAAGCCAATTTCGATCCGCTCACCGGTTTGCCGAACCGGAACATGTTTTTAGACCGGCTAAATCAGGAAATCAAGAAAGCGTTTCGGCACGGCAGGGCAATCGCGCTTAAAATCGTTTGAAAATAGAAACAAAATAAGGTAGTAGCTGTATCTATTTGATTTCCAATGCCAACAAAGCCAACCGCCTCGATACCGCATCATTTCTCCGCCATTCAAGACCCCCGAGTGAATC
>CAIOHN010000179.1 GCA_903858105.1 uncultured Pseudomonadota bacterium
CGATCGAGATGAAATACAGAAAAATAAACGCCAATACCGCAAAAATGATTTTGTTGGCGATGGGTGTATTGCCAATTCTTACCGGATTAACCGCACGCGGATGTAGCAGGCTGAACATTTCCCGGCCAGCCTGTTTCCACAGCAATAAGGTGCGGAACATTTTGATACCGCCGCCAGTTGAGCCGGTACAGGCGGTGACGCAGCTTAAATAAAGCATCCACCAGGGCACAAACGGCGGCCATTTGTCGAAGTCCTGGCTGGCAAAGCCGCAGTCGGTGGCGATCGATACCAGGTTAAAGGTGACATGGCGCAAGCCGATGTAAAAGTCTGGATAAACATCGAAATGCCACAAATAACCGGCACATAGCAAAGTACTGCCGGCGATGACGCCCAGCATCGGTATTGCTTCAGGATCCAGCAGGTAGGGCTTAAGGCTGCGATGATGCAGCACGGTGTAATGAGTGGCAAAGTTGATCGCCGCAATCAGCATGAATACGGTCAAAACCAGTTCTATTGCCGCCGAGTCGAAATAACCGACACTGGCATCATGCGTGGAAAACCCACCTAGACCCAAGGTGGCAAAAGCGTGACAGATGGCATCAAACCAACCCATGCCGGCTAATTTCAATGCCAAAATACAGATGAGGGTAATGCCGGCATAGACCAGCCACAGCAAACGCGCGGTTTCGGTAATGCGCGGGGTAATTTTGCTGTCTTTAACCGGGCCGGCGATCTCGGCTTTATACAGCTGCATCCCGCCGACACCCAGCAGGGGCAAAATCGCCACGGCCAGCACGATAATGCCTAAGCCGCCGATCCAAATCATTTCATGCCGCCATAAATTTAGCGAGGGTGCCAGCGAATCCAAACCGACCAAGACGGTGGCGCCGGTAGTCGTAAACCCGGACATGGTCTCGAAAAATGCGTCGGTAAAGGATAATCCGGGAATGCCCCAAATTAGTGGCAATGTCGCTGCGGCCGACATCAACACCCAAAACAAGGCAACCAGCAAGTAGCCATCGCGGGTTTTTAAATCGCCGCGAAAGCGCATCGTCAGGCCTGACAGTAAACTGCCGATCCCGATATTTAAGGACATGCCGTTTAGAAAGTGTTCGACCATGCCGTCCTCGAAATACAGGGATGTGAGGATTGGTAGCGAATAGGTCACGCCGAAGACCATCAGGATCAGGCCGAGAACAAAGCCGAGAGTACAAAATCGTTGCATAGTGCCCTGATTTAAAACCAAAAAGGTTTTGCCGTGTTGTTGGGAGTTTAGAGTTTTTAAAACCGTTCGACTTGTCGAATCAGCCTAACCCTTTGCAACCGGCGATTGTAACAAACAATCGGCCAAATATACCGTGTCACATAACCTTAAACAAAGCTTCATACATTTGTCACATAGCGTCTCTAAGCTGAATCCGCAAGCTAAGGAATTTACCGCAAACGGAAAATCGACTATTTCCAACGCAGCGGGTTGATCGCGGTCGACACCTGCCGCAACCAGTGAGGGCATGACTATGAAGCTGATTTACGCCATTCATAAATACGATGTAACGCTGTTTACCTGGCTAAACAACGTCCTTATCCACGCCAGTCTGGTGCGCTTGTGTCGCACTATCTCCCGAACTGCCGACGGTTTTTTATACGTGCTGGTGGCGGCCTGGTTGTGTTGGGATCAGGGTGTTGACGATGCCTTGCTGCAAGCCATGATTCTGGCGTTTTTGATCGAGCGACCGGTGTATCTGCTGCTTAAAAAAAGCTGCAAGCGCAACCGCCCGCAACAGGCTTTAGAAAATTTTTGCAGCGTTATCAAGCCAGCGGATCAATTCAGCTTTCCTTCCGGGCATACCTCGGCAGCATTCATGGTCGCCACTTTGCTGGGTTATTTTCTGCCGGAACTGCTACCGGCTTTATATGTTTGGGCGGCGTTGGTGGGATTTTCCAGAGTGGTGTTGGGCGTGCATTTTCCTACCGACACGCTGATGGGCATGGTGCTGGGCGTTAGCGTGGCAATTTTTAGTCTTAACTACATTTTATGATGAAAATATTTTACGGCGTACAAGGCACGGGTAATGGGCACATCACCCGCGCCCGAGTGATGGCGAAAGAACTATATGCGGCGGGTATTGATGTAAAGTTTCAATTTACCGGCCGACCCGCAGAGCAGTATTTTGACATGGAAGTGTTCAACGGGTATCAAGTCAAAACCGGCTTGACCTTTAACACCAACAAAGGTCAGGTCAGTTATGTGAAAACCGCTTTAGACGCCAGCCCGATTCGGTTTGTCAAAGACATCAATACGCTGGATTTGAGCAGCTATGATTTGGTCATCAGCGATTTTGAGCCGGTCACAGCCTGGGCTGCCAGACGGCAAAAGAAAAAAGTGTTGGGCATTGGTCATCAATATGCTTTCAGGCACGATATTCCGCGCGCTGGCGGCGATCCGATTGCCGAACAGGTGATGAAGTATTTCGCACCGGCAGATGTTGGCGTTGGCTTGCACTGGCATCATTTTGGGCAGCCGATTTTACCGCCGATTATCGATACGCCGGCGTTTCCGACTTATACGCAAGCCAACAAGATTGTGGTGTATCTGCCGTTTGAAGATGCGCAGACGGTGATTAAATTGTTGTGCCCCTTTGAAAACTTTGAGTTTCATGTGTATTCGCCGGAGCCTGTGGTCTCGAAATATCCGCATATCACCTGCAAGCCTTTGTCCAGAGCTGGCTTTCAAGCGGATTTGTACGATTGCGCCGGTATTATCAGCAACGCCGGTTTTGAGCTGGCCAGCGAGTCATTGCAATTGGGCAAAAAGATTCTGGTCAAGCCATTACATGCGCAAATGGAACAAATCTCCAATGCCGAAGCTTTGAAACAACTGGGCTACGGTCACACCATGTTTGATTTGGACGACGCAGTGATCGAAGACTGGCTGCATAACCCGCATGCCGTGCATGTGACCTATCCCAATATTGCAAAAGTTATCGTGCAATGGATACAAAACGGCATGCCGGCGATGGATGCCGAGTTTACCGAGCGGGTTTGGGAGTCGGTTGAGGTGTTGCAGGTTAAGCACGCTTAAAATGTAGCCCGGATGAAGCAAAGCGGAATCCGGGGAATTTCGCAAAGAACTTCTGAGTCTAAATAAGCCGCTGCTGCGAACACCCCGGATTCCGTTGCACTGCATCCGGGCTACGTTAGTCTTTATCTTCGTCAGGAATCAAGCCTTTCAATTGCTGTGATAACAAGGTTTGTGCGCCAGTAATGACGAGTTGGTCACTGGCTTGCAAACCGCTGGCCACAAAATAGCCGTGGCTGTTGGCGGTGTATTGATTAAGCGCCCGGCGACTGAAATGTTCGGCATCGTTTTTAACGAAGACAAAAGCCTGCCCCAGATGCCAGACCAAAGCCGATTGTGGGATCTCCACGCCGCTGCTGGTTTGCTGGTCGGTAGGAATCCAGGCAGTAATATGCGCACCGAACGGCAAGCGGCATGGCTCGCACTTAAAAAAGTAGCGCTGGCCTTGCGATACAGGATCGACTTGCGGGCTGGCGGCAATAAAACTGGCTGGGATTGCTGTTTGGCGCTGGCCTTGGGCCTGGATATGGATAAGTTTTACGGATGGATTGAGTTGCGTGTTGGCCGGCAAGGTGATCTGCAGCAATTGCGCGCGATGTTCGAGTAATTGCGCGGCGTTTTTGTCCTGCGCGCGGGTAAACCAGCTAGTTAAGGTGTCGCCCCACAGCAGTCGGCTATTGGCTGAGATCAGTTGCTGCTGATAACTATTAGAAGCCAGATTGGCTTTGTCGGCTTGCCAAACCGCTTGCTGCTCTTGCAGACGGCGGGTGGAAACAATGTCTTGTTGATGCAGATTACGGGTGCGCGCCAGATTGTGCTCGGCTTCACTGTAGCGGGCCTGAGCGCTGTCCTGTTGGGCACTGGCGGCTAAATATTGCTGGCGGATATTCAGCAGCGGCTCTGGATTAAGCACCATGCCGTAAGCGGTGAATTCTGCTTGCTGGTTTACCGCCGCCAAGGTTTGGGTGGCAATGCCGGCCAATTTTTGAGCGGCCTGATCCAGTGTCAAGGCATCCGGGTCGACATGACCGGTTGCGGGCTTGGCTTGATTGGCGGCGGGCGATATATCGTCGTCATCTGCCCAAACAGCGGACGTGAGTAGAGCGGATACGCCAAGTAAACAAGCCAGAGAAAGTGCAATACGCATTAAATTGTTCAAAGTGGTTTAAAGGCTGTACCTGCCGCAATGGCCGGAAATTTTAGAGGCGCACGATTTTGCTTGTCTACCCAAGCCAATCCCGGATAGTCGGATTATAAAGTTTGAACTGGTCGGCTTGTAATTTTTTGTTGTGTAAAAAAATTAGCCGGTTATGCTTTTCGGTTACTAATCAGGTTTGAGGGCAATGCAATGAGTGATACACCAGAAAATTTGAAATACGCCGAAACGCACGAATGGGCCAAATTGGAAGACGGCAACATCGTGCGGGTGGGCATTACCGATTTTGCCCAGTCCGAATTAGGCGACATCGTGTTTATCGGTTTGCCTGACGTGGGTCGGGTGGTAAAAGTGGGCGAACAATTGGCGGTGGTGGAGTCGGTAAAAACCGCGTCCGACCTGTTCAGTCCGGTAAGTGGGAGCGTGGTCGCAGTTAACGATGTGGTGCAGGATGAACCTGAACACGTCAACGATGCGGCGTATCAAACATGGCTGTTTTGCATCAAAGCCGATAATCCAGCCGAACTGGAGCAATTGCTGGATGCGGATGGCTATCGCAATTTTATAGAGGAATAAGAGACTGACTGATGGCAAACCAAAACGCAAAAGGCTTTAAACGACTCATCAACGCGTGTTTTTTCTCAGTCGCCGGGTTTAAGGCCACCTGGCAACATGAGGAAGCGTTTCGTCAGGAAGTGGCGTTGTTCGTGGTGACGACGCCACTGGCGATCTGGTTGGGTCAAACTGCCATCGAAAAAGTACTGTTGATCGGCAGCGTGGTGTTGGTATTGCTGGTGGAACTGCTAAATTCTGCGGTAGAAGCGGTGGTTGATCGGGTGGGTTTTGAGCACCACGAACTGTCGGGTCGGGCCAAGGATATTGGCTCGGCGGCGGTGATGCTGTCCCTGATTTGGGCTGGCGTGACTTGGGCCTTGATTTTGCCTTAAGTTGAAAGCGCAAAGCGAAGACTAAATCCGTTAATATTTGGCCTTGTGCCTATTTCAAACATCCGTTACCTTAGGCCGCTGAAATAGTTAACAAAGGATAATAATGAGTGCTTTGATCTGTGGCTCCATGGCCTACGACACCATCATGGTGTTTCACGACAAATTCAAAAACCACATCCTGCCAGAGAAAGTGCATATTCTTAATGTATCTTTCCTGGTGCCGGCCATGCGCCGCGAATACGGCGGCTGCGCCGGTAATATTGCCTACAATTTAAAGTTGCTGCAGGAAGAGCCAGTGATTATGGCCACTGTCGGCCACGATTTTGAACCCTACGCGCAATGGTTGAGCCAATGCGCTATCTCGACGCGTTACATCAAAGTGCTGGACGACCATTACACCGGTCAAGCCTATATCACCACCGACTCCGACGATAACCAAATTACCGCCTTCCACCCCGGCGCGATGAGCTTTTCGCACCTCAACATCGTGCCGTTGGACTCGGAAATCAGTATCGGCATCGTCTCGCCGGACGGTAAGCAGGGCATGCAGGAACATGCGCAGCAATTCGTCGATCAAGGTATTCCGTTCATTTTCGATCCAGGTCAAGGTATGCCGATGTTCGACGGCGCCGAGTTGCTGGAGTTTTTAGAATTGGCTAACTACGCCACTTTTAACGACTATGAATCGGAATTGATGCAACAGCGCACCGGACTGACTTTGGAACAAATCGCCGAGAAAGTCGATGCCCTGATAATTACCTTGGGTGGCAAGGGTTCTAAAATCTACACTCGCGGCGAATGTATCGATATTCCGTCGGCGACAGCCAAACAAGTTCTCGATCCTACCGGTTGCGGCGACGCTTACCGGGCCGGCCTGCTATATGGTTTGGCTAATGATTACGACTGGGATGTCACTGGCCGCATCGCTTCTTTGTTGGGCGCGATTAAAATCGAGCACAACGGTACCCAAAACCATACGTTTACGATGGCGGAATTTAAACAACGCTATCAGGATACTTTTGGTTCGACATTTTGAGTCTGAGTAAAACCCAGGAATTACTGGCACTGATGGCCCGTTTGCGCGACCCGCAAGCGGGCTGTGCTTGGGACATCAAGCAGGATTTTCATAGTTTAATTCCCTACACCATCGAAGAAGCCTACGAAGTGGCCGATGCCATCGAACGCAATGATTTTGATGATTTGCGTGGGGAACTGGGCGATTTATTGTTGCAGGTCGTCTTTCATTCGCAGATTGCCAAAGAGCGCGACTTGTTCGATTTTGAGCAAGTAGCGGCGGCAATTAGCGAGAAATTAATCAGTCGGCATCCGCACGTGTTTGCCGACGTTAAGTATCATAACGACGAACAACGCCAACAAGCCTGGGAAGCCGCCAAAGCCGAAGAGCGGCGCTTAAAACAGCCGACGGAAACCAGTGAAAGCGTATTGGCTGGAGTGGCGCAAAGTTTGCCAGCCTTGGTGCAATGCGAAAAAATTCAGAATCGGGCCGCCAGTCACGGTTTCGATTGGCCAGATACCGAGCCGGTGTTTGATAAGGTCAGAGAAGAATTAAACGAAGTCCATGAAGCCTGGCAATCCGGCGATCAAGCGCATATTCAGGAAGAAATTGGTGATTTATTGCTGGTGGCGGTCAATCTGGCCCGGCATCTTAAAGTTAATCCCGAAATCGCCTTGCGCGAAGCCACCAAGAAGTTTACCCGCCGCTTTAACTACATCGAAAAGCAAGTAGAGGCATCAGGCCGGGTATTGCGCGATTGTGAACTGGCTGAATTGGATGGCTTGTGGAACCAAGCCAAGTTGCATCTAAAAACGCTTAAGTGATGAAAATACTTATATCTTGCCTGTATTTGTTAGTTTGCTGCATATTGTCGGTGCCGACGGTCAACGCCGAGCTGTTGGGCAGCATATCTGACGAAACCGCACCGCTTACCGATCCAACCCAGACAAAAGCTGCCAAACAAAACGACAGAAAAATTATTTATCGGGTGATTTGCTCAGCCGAAGATAAAGATTTACCGGATTGCGACCAGTCTGCGGTAGACGATGGCAACGATCCCGCACCAACCGTCACCTTGCCCATGCCGGACTTGCCGCCTGATCCTGAAGATGCTGTAGAGACGCCTGAGCACTCTGTGCCCGTCAAGCCGTCCAAAGCAGAAGCGCAGCAAAAATCTTTCGCCAAAAAAGCGGGCGCGGATAAAAAATCGGCAAAAAAGTCTGCTTCTAAAAAATCAAGCGCCAAAAAGCCCGCGGGTAAAAAAGCCTCGCGTAAGTAGTTTGGGTTTTCGCTCTCGGCTTAAATTGTCGGCAGTCTGGAACTGACGACTTGCTTGATAGTCGAGTAAATTCAAACTTATCTGAGGCGCTCCATGAAAATATCCGGCAAATCCGTTATTCCTGCTTCCGAAATCACCCCGCGCGCCTTGTTTGAGCAACGCCGGCATTTTATGCAACTGGCGCTTGGCGCCAGCGCGGGCTTGCTGGCTGAGTCGGTATTTGCTGGTGAAAAACTGCCCGCAACCCTCTCTGAAGCCTATGGCTTGACCGACAAGTTGACGCCTCTAAAAGACGTTACCCAATACAATAATTTCTACGAATTCGACACCAGCAAAGAAGGCCCGGCCAAATTGGCGGGCAGCCTGAAAACCCGGCCCTGGACGGTCAGCGTGGAAGGCGAAGTGCGTAAACCCAAACAATTTGACATCGACGCTTTGTTAAAGCTGGCACCGATGCAAGAGCGCATTTATCGCTTGCGTTGCGTGGAAGCCTGGTCGATGGTAATTCCGTGGTTGGGGTATCCCTTGGCGGAATTGCTTAAACAAGTAGAGCCGACCAGCGAGGCGCGCTTTGTGGAATTTGTTAGTCTGGCCGACCCGGAGCAAATGCCCGGCCAACGCAAGCCGGTTTTGGAATGGCCGTATCGGGAAGGTCTGCGCATCGACGAGGCCATGCACCCCTTGGCTTTGCTGATCTTTGGTTTGTACGGCGAAATGCTGCCCAATCAAAACGGCGCGCCGGTCAGAATGGTGGTGCCGTGGAAGTACGGATTTAAAAGCGCCAAGTCCATCGTCAAGATTCGTTTGCTAAAACAGCCGCCTGTTACCAGTTGGATGCAGGCCGGCCCCAGTGAATACGGCTTTTATGCCAACGTCAATCCGGCTGTCGATCATCCGCGCTGGAGTCAGGCCAAGGAGCGACGACTGGGCGATTTTTTAAAACGACCAACGCTACCGTTTAACGGCTACGCCGAGCAAGTGGCCGGACTTTATGTCGGCATGGATTTAACCAAAAACTTTTAAGCCGTGAATTTAAAATCCCTGGACGATAAAAGTCTACGCCGCTTCAAGGCCCTGGCGTTTCTGACGGCGCTAATACCATTGGCTCTGTTACTGGTCGCGGCCTGGCAAGACGAATTGGGCGCAAATCCCATCGAAAAAATCACCCATGAAACCGGCTATTGGACGCTGACATTTTTATTGCTTAGTCTCAGCCTGACACCGTTTCGGCGGCTAAGCGGCGCAAACTGGCTGCTCAGGTTTAGGCGGATGCTGGGTTTGTTCGCTTTTTTTTACGCTTGTCTGCACTTTACAACCTATCTGGTGCTGGATCAGTTTTTCGATTGGCCGGCGATAGCCAAGGATATTTTCAAACGTCCTTACATCACCATTGGCTTTACGGCGTTTGTGCTGCTGATGCCCTTAGCCGTCACCTCAACCAATGCCATGCAGCGTCGACTCGGCGGCAAACATTGGAAACGTCTGCATCGTTTAAGCTACCTTATCGCTGGCGCTGGGGTGGTGCATTTTATCTGGCTGGTTAAAAAAGATTTAACTCGACCCTTGCTGTTTGCCGCAGTGCTGGCGCTATTGCTGGGGATTAGGGTGTTTTATCGTTTAAAAGCCCGATTTTAAAGGTCTTATGCGCAGTTTTGGTCTAGGATTATGGTTTTTATGCTTTGCAAAGGAATAGTCACTTGGAAACTAGCAGACCAAATGTGCTTGATTTTGAGGCTTCCGGGTTTGGCGTCGAGAGTTATCCTATCGAAGTCGGCGTGGTACTGGGCTCCGGGCAAAAATACTGCGCGCTGATCAAGCCGGCCAGCAACTGGATCTATTGGGATCAACAAGCTGAACGAGTGCATGGACTCAGTCGTGAAATTTTACTGGATCGCGGCAAACCCATCGCCGTGGTTGCCACCGAATTGAACGCCTTTTTAGCCGAGAAAACGGTCTACAGCGATGGCTGGGTGGTGGACAAGCCTTGGCTATCACGGCTGTTTTATCAGTCGGGGGTGAAGCCGAGTTTTTACCTGAGCGCGTTGGAAATGATCTTGAAAGAACAGCAAATGGAGATATGGACACAGACCAAGCGCCAGGTTATCGACGATTTGGCTTTGGTTCGGCATCGCGCCAGTACCGATGCCTTGATCATCCAGGAAACTTACGACCGTACCCTGAAAC
Organism: uncultured Pseudomonadota bacterium; assembly: GCA_903858105.1. GTDB lineage: Bacteria > Pseudomonadota > Gammaproteobacteria > Methylococcales > Methylomonadaceae > Methylomonas. The sequence continues at coordinate 9,661 of CAIOHN010000179.1, forward strand.
AGGTGACGTGTACCGGCTTTAAGCGGACGTAAGATTAAGCGATTGATTGGGCTTTCAGAATGACCATCAGGCTGGGGTTAATGCGTGTCGTGGCTACCCCTATAAAAACAAGTATTTAGCTGAAAGTTGATAACTTGCCGTGGCTTTGATAGCCTAGCCGCCGGTTAATGGGATGTAGAACAATTGGCGGAGCAATCCGAGCCAGGGTTCACCGCCCCCCTAATAATTATAATAAATAAAAATCGAGAGCTGGCAGTATGAAACTGGAAACCCAATTTAGCAATTCGCAACTCAAACGCATCAATCTCCAGGCGATGCTTTACATGTGCTCCTGTCCTTCGCAGGTCGGAGCGCAGATCGACAGTTTGCGCAAACTGTTCGATTATCAAGCCAATTGTTCGGAACGTAGCCAAAACGATGTGCAGACCCAAGTGCACCAGCGGATTGCGGACGCCACCAAAAAAGCGCACTTGATTATGGAAGAGTGTCTGAGCGAAATTCTGGATCTGGAAGGTTGGGATAGGGAAACCCTGGAAATGCCGGCTGGGCTGCGAGCCATTCTGGAACAAGAGATAGACGACGAGTAGTTTAAAACCTCATCAAATTGCCAATAGGCAAAGCGCGCATTGCCTTTCGCTAGAAATCGGCTTATTGCCCGTATTTTTGTTCCAATTGTTTGGACAAGGCTTCGGCTTCCTCATCCGACATATTTTCCAATTCCTGTAGCGTTTTGCCGGTGACCTGTTTTAAAGCCTTTGCGCCTTGGCCCTGGCTAAGCGCGGCTCTGCCTTCCTGAACTGCGCGCTGGGCAGTTGCGTTAGTTTCCGCTGTTTTCGCGTCATACAACTGATCAATTTCCGCGTCCGATTTGCCTTTGGCTGCTGCGCCCAGGGTTTTACGCTTGCTGTCCATCAATTCTTTATGGGCCTTGGCTTTGGCTTGGTTGAGCATTTTTTCGGTTTCCTGATGTTTTTGCTGCTCGACGCGTTGCGCAGCTTCGCGTTCTGCCTGCTCGCGGGCTTCCAGTTCAGGATCCCAATCGGCCCAACTCTGGGCGCAAAACATAGTTAGACAAATCAGAATAATAGTGCGTGACATGGTGGGTGCTCCTGGCTTGATTGAGATTACGCCGACGGGTTGCGCGCCTTAACGATGGCGGCAACAGAGGTAGTTTATCAGTCAGTTTGGGGCGCCGTCCAAAATCAAGTCTTGCGTTGGATATACCAGCAGGATAGTCAGATAGCGCTGGGTGCGCGGTTAAACCACGGGCTCAGCGTTACGCTGAAACCGGCCATAGCGCCACAAAATCGCTGGCAACAGCAGCAAATTTAATAGTGTTGATGAGGCCAGTCCACCGATGATGATTGCGGCCATCGGCCCCATGATCTCCCGACCAGGATTGTCGCTGCCAATGGCAATCGGCAGCATCGCTAACGCCGTCACCAGCGCGGTCATCAAAATCGCTGGCAGTCGTTCTTGGGCGCCACGGGTCAGGGTCGCGATTGACCAGTCCTGACCTTCCTGTTCGATTAAATGCCGGTAATGCGAAATCAGCATGATGCAGTTGCGCACAGTGATGCCAAACAAAGTAATAAAGCCCACAAACGAGCCTACCGACAGCGTCCCGTTAGTCAACACTACCGCCACGACACCACCCAACAAGGCAAACGGCAGATTCAAAAGCGTTAATAGCATGTGGCGCAGACTGCCCAGCGCGATGTACACCAAAATCAGCACACCAACGCCCGCTAGCAAGGCATGGATGATCAGGGTTTCGCGGGCTTTAGCTTGCTCCAGGGCCGCGCCGATAAATTCCGGGTAACTACCGTCGTTCCAAGCGATCTGCGTTTGTACGCGTTGTTTTAGTTCCTGCATAAACGCGTCCATATCCCGATCCTCGACTTTACAGGTCACGGTCTGAATGCGTTGCGCGCCTTGATGCAAAATGTTGTAGCGGCCTTCGCCGTGGCGAATCTCGGCAACCTCGCCTAGTAGTACCCGTTGACCCTCGCTGTTTTTTAGGGGCAGTTGCGCCAGATAATCCGGTTGGCTGCGCCATTCTGGTGCCAGCGCCACTGCCACGTTAAATATCCGGTTGCCTTGCAGATTTTTACCGACGATATGGCCTTCGTAAGCGGTTTGCAGCGCAGTCATCACCTGCGCCGGACTGATGCCGCGAAACTTTAACTGTTCCAGATTGAGCTGCACTTGCAGCAGCGCAGTGGCTGGTGGCGAACGTAGTTGCACATCTTCCGCGCCGGGGATGGTTTTGATCAAGGCCGCCAGTTGCTCGGCTTTGCTATCCAATAGCGCCAGATTGCTGCCATAAATGTTGACCACCACGGGCGCGGTGTAGCCGGAGATGGTTTCATCCACGCGTTCGGTTAAAAAGGTGTTGGCCTCAAAATTAATGCCGGGAAACTGCTTTAAAATCTCACGGATGCCATCCAGCACCTGCTGTTGTGCTTGGCCGGATAAAGGCTTTAAACGCACTTCGTACTCGCTGTAATGGCTGCCGTAAGTGTCGGCACCGCGTTCGGCGCGACCGGCCCATTGCGATACCGATTCCACGCCTTCAACAGCCATGATTTGCTGGGTTAGCAAGCGGCCAACCCGGATTGATTCCTGCAACGAGGTGCCGGGAATGCTGGCGGTATGCACGATGAAATGGCCCTCGCGCAGTTCCGGTAAAAACTTGTGATCTAATTGCAAAAAGGCGGCAACGCCTGCCAGGCAGCCTATCGCCCCGGCGATAGTCACGGTTTTGAAATGGCGTATCGCCCAGCGCAATTGCTTGGCATACAGCGGTTTAATCTGGCGCAATAAAGGTGGGTCTATGTCTTCGGTTAGGGTGTTGCGAAACATTAGTCGGCAAAGCGCCGGGGTTAAAGTCAGCGCGACCAACAGAGACATCAATATGGCCAGAATATAAGAAACGCCGAGTGGTGCGAACAGTCGCCCGCTAACGCCTTCCAGCGTCAATAAGGGTACGAATACCAGCGCCACGATGAAGCTTGCATACACCACGGAACTGCGCACTTCCAAAGAGGCGTTATAAATCACAATCTCGGCGCTTTCCGGGAAGGTTTTCAAGCGGTTTTCCCGCAACCGCCTATAGATATTTTCGGTGTCGATAATTGCGTCATCCACCACTTCCCCAAGTGCAATCGCCAAGCCGCCCAGCACCATGATGTTCAAATTGATACCAGACTCCAGCAGCACCAGCGCGGCGGTCAGCAGTGATAGTGGAATGGCCGTAGCGGCGATAAAGGCGCTGCGCAGATTGAATAAAAACAGATACAGCACGACTAACACGAATAGTCCGCCCAGCAGTAAATGCCCGGACAAATTGTGCAGCGAGGTTTCTATGTAATCAGCAGGTCTGAATAAGTGCGCATAAAAATCCACTGCCTGTTGAGTAAACACCGGCTGAAACTCTTCCAATACCGCTTCCACCTGGCGCGAAACCGACAAGGTATTGGCGCCGTACTGACCAATTACCATCATTACAATGCCGGGTTTGCCCATAATCTGAGCCGCGCCGATTGGCGGCTCCGGGCCGTAGCTGATTTGTGCGACATCGCCCAGCGTGATGTTGATGCCGTCCTGACGCTTGACGATCAGTTGTTTGAACTGCTCAGGATTAGTCGGTTGACCGCTGATTTGCAGGGTAAAGCGCTGGTTGGTGTTTTCGATAAAACCGGCACCGTTCATTTCCGCCGCACCTGCCGCGGCGTTGACTATATCGTCGATAGATAAATTAAAACGTTGCAAAGCTGCCGGTTGCAACTGTACCTGTAATTGCTGAATATCGCCGCCAAACACGTTGACGTCGGCTACACCAGGCACCGCCAGCAGGCGTGGCACCAGACTCCAATCGACCAGGCTGCGCAGTTCCATCAAGGATTTGCTCTCAGAGCTAATGCCTAGCGTCAACACCGTGGCCGACGAGGATGACAGCGGCACCGCAATCGGTAAACCCACGCCTGGCGGCAAATGCTGCCCCAGGCTATTAAGACGTTCGCCGACCAGTTGCCGGTTGCGATATACATCGCTGTGTTCGTTAAACGTGGCCGTGACGATGGATAGTCCCTGGATCGACTGCGAACGCAAGGTTTGCAAACCAATCAAGCCGCTAACGGCATTCTCGATCTGCTGAGTTACCAGTACTTCCACTTGTTCGGCTGCCAGTCCTGGCGCTTCGGTTTGAATGATGACCTGCTTGGGCGCGAATTCCGGAAAAATATCCAGACCAGCCCCGGCAAAGCGATAGCTGCCGTAGGCAAATAGCAACAGCGCCAGGGCCACGACAATGCCGGAATAACGGATGGAAAAGCGGATCAGGAGTGCGAGCATGAGCAACCAAGCATACAAAGTAGCTGGCTATTGTGCCTTTTTGCCGAGGATTGGTCTATTGCGGTGCAGCGCGGGTATCAAGCTGCATGGCGATCTACAACTGTCAGGTGCTCGACAATAGTGAGCGGATATTGTGCGGTTGTTGCAAACCTGCCTTGCAATGACGCGGTCAAACTGTGATGGAACCCGGCAAAACCAGCCCAGCAGAACTTTTTTTCCATGGCATTGATATTGCTGTTGGTAAATTGAAAACCACTCGGATTTTCAAGAGGGCGACAGGCAAGGGCCAGCGCCTGTCGCCGTAATTTTGGCAATGTCATTGAGGTGATGAAAATGAGTGAAGTTATATTGTTGGGTTTAATTATGCTGATTGTCGCCGCTTGCGCGTTTGCGCCTCTGGGTTGCGCCATATCGGTGTATTCCAAAGTGAAAGATGTCAAAAAAAGTAATGCAGCTGATTCTGGCGATGCATTGCCGGAAGATTCTATCCTCAGAAGGCATTTTTTGACGCAACTGCAAAGCGAGATCGAAGCTACTTTGTTTCCAAGGCCGAGTGATTCTATGCTACAGAGGCATTACGATGCTTTGGTTGCCGCAGAAGTAGAAAATCGATTGCAACTGATCGGTAAATAATCCAAGTTAAAGCCGGGGCGGCTTGTGCAGTTTGCGGGCTATTCGGCTGGCGGCTGACACAAACGCCCGGCCCATTGTTTCGATTTCTTTCGCGCAGAGGCATATTTTCAGGCCTCTGCCGTCTATACCAAAAGCAAAAATATCTGGCTAAGTAGGCGCATTTTAAACCTTAGGCGCTAGGTTATGGCTCCTTTGCTGTGGCAACCTCGTCCGCAGAATATTCGACTATGCTTCGTTTTTCGATAATAAAAATAGCCACGGAATTCACGATGCGTCGAAATTGCCAATTTCATAAGCGAAGCACCTATTCGTCCGGCTATTTTCTGTTAAGTGTTGCCTTTGCAATCGGTTTAGCAGAAAGGGTTGTGGCCGGGGAGTTGCAGCCCAGCCCGGAAGATTTCTCGATTAACGAGCTGATGCAGATGGAAGTGTCATCAGTATCCAGAAAATCGCAAGCCTTGTCGGATACGGCAGCCGCAGCGTTTATCATCAGTCAGGAGGATATTCGCCGTTCCGGTGCTACCAGTATTCCGGATGCTTTACGCATGGCGCCCGGCATTGAGGTGGCGCAAATCAATGCCAGTTCCTGGGCTATTACCGCGCGCGGCTTCAATGGTCGCTATGCGAATAAACTGTTAGTGCTGATGGACGGTCGCACGCTGTATACGCCGCTATTCTCCGGGGTGTTCTGGGATTTGCAGGACACGCTGATGGAAGATATTGAGCGTATCGAGGTCATTCGCGGCCCCGGCGCGGTGATGTGGGGCGCCAATGCGGTCAACGGTGTCATCAATATCATCACCAAAAAAGCCAAGGACACCCAAGGTAATCTGCTGGTAGCAGGTGGCGGAAATCAAGAGCAGGGTTTTGCCGGTTATCGGCATGGGGGTAAAGTCGGTGACGATGGCAGCTATCGGGTTTATGCCAAAACCTTTGAACGCAACCCGTTTGTTGATACCACAGGCCAAGGCCTGCATGACGACTGGCGTTCGGTACAGGGTGGTTTTCGTATCGACAATCGCATCTCCAGCGATCATCGCTATACCGTGCAAGGCGACGTTTACCGTAAAAACATCGGTAACACCGTAACGCCGCAAACGGTGTTGCCGCCATTTAACGCGCCTTTTACCGTGGACGATCATGCCGACGGTGCCAATTTGCTAGCCCGCTGGGACGGCAATCTCAGCGACGGCTCGGAAATAATGCTGCAAGGATATTATGACAGGGTCAGTTTCAATGCTGCAGCCTTGTCCGATACCCAGGATATGTTGGATATTGACTTTCAACATCGCTTACATCCCAACGCCGACCACGATTTGATGTGGGGTGCCAATTACCGTTTCATCCACAGCTCTGCAGTCAGTACGCAGGCTATTGCCTTTAATCCCAACAGTCTGGGCTACCACAATGGCAGCGTGTTTGTGCAAGATGACATCACCTTGATCGACGATACCTTGCGCTTAACCCTGGGCACCAAATTGGAAGAAAGCCATTTCGGGAATACCCAGGTGCAACCCAATGCCCGCTTGATGTGGACGCCGGATCGGGTGCATTCGGTTTGGGCTTCGGTGTCCAGGGCTTCGCGTACGCCAGCTAGAGGGGAGGCGCAGGCCAGTGTCGGGCTTGGTGGGGCTCCGACTGGTTTACCGGCACCGTTCGATCAAGTGCAAATCGTGGCGCAGCCTAATCCGGATCTGCGCGCCGAAAAAGTGTTTGCAGCGGAAATTGGCTATCGTGCGCAATGGACTAAAACATTTTCTACGGATGTTACCGCGTTCAGTAATCATTACACCGACTTGATTATGTTTAGCCGAGGAAGTGTCGATCCTTTAACGATGCCGCCTTGGGTGCTGCCAATGACTTGGTCCAATCTCAGCCGAGAAGTTACCACCCGCGGCATAGAACTCTCCAGCGAATGGCAGGTATTGGACTGGATGCGTTTTACCGGCAATTACAGTCACTTAAAAATAGAAATGCCTTACGACGTCAATAATCCCGATACAGCCGGTCTCAGCCCAAGGCATCGCGGTTCTTTACGTTGGCAAATGGATTTGCCACAGAACGTTAAGCTGGATTTCACTTTGCGACATGTCGGTAAACTCGCCGCTGTCGATCATGGAGTTCCTGCCTACACCACCTTCGATGCCCGACTGGCTTATGAGCCGCTGCAAGGCCTTGAGTTATCTTTCGTCGCCCAGAACCTATTCTCTCCGCAGCATTTGGAATATCGCGACGCACCAGCAAGCTCACTGATGACTGGCATCGCCGAAATTCCGCGTTCGCTTTACGGCAAACTTAGCTGGCGCTTTTAATTCTTCAACTTTTTACGGACTATCGGCAATGAGTAAACTTTGGAAAAAACTGCCCTGGCTGCTTGCGGCAATTTTACTGTTTATAGGCTGGCTGATGCCGACAGCATTGCCTTGGGCGCTGCTCTTGGTAGTGATTGCAGCCTGCCTGTTTTTGCCACGACGCGGTTTGATCGGGCCGGTAGAGTTGCCAGCACATGACGCTTTTCTGCCGACCGAGCAAGTGCAATGGTGGTATTGGACCGGGCATTTATTCACCGACGATGGCAGGCGTTTTGGCTTTGAAATCGTATTCTTTGCATTTGACAGTTTTGTGCTGTTTCGCGATCAGTTGGTGCAAGCTGCGGTAACCGATGTTCAAGGTCAGCGCTTTTCATTTGAGGAGTTTGTCGAATTTCATCTGCCCAATCGCAGCAAAAACGGCTTCAATCTTAGCTCCGGCACCAGCAACCAGGTGACGGCGATTGGCGGTGACGGCCATGACCGCTTGCACGCCCAAGTCGGTGACTATGTGCTGGATCTGGAATTAACGGCAACCCAAGCGCCAGCGCTGCATTATGGCGGCGATGCGCATCCCTACCGGTTTGGCGGATATACGTACTATTATTCGCGGCCCAAGATGCAGACTACGGGCACCATTACCATTGGCGGCCAAAGCTTACAGGTTACTGGCAACAGTTGGTTTGATCGGCAATACGGCGAGCTTTATCAGGCAATTTTGCAAGGCTGGCAATGGTTTGCCATCGAATTGGCAGACAACCGGCAAATCATGCTGTTTGATTTTAAAGGCAGTGATTCGTCTTACGAAAAATCCGGCTCCATCACCGATGCCCAAGGCCAGACTGTGACACTGGCGGCGCACGAGTTTCAAGTCACGGTGCTGGGGCAATGGACCAGCCCAAATACCGGTTGCAGCTATCCGTCCGGCTGGGAGCTGGAAATCCGTGGCGAAAAATTTAGCGTACAGCCGCTGGTAGACGATCAGGAGCTACGCGCGCAGCATAAGTTGTGGGTTGGCCCGGTATATTGGGAAGGCGCATGCAGTGTAGCCGGTGCGGTTGCAGGTCAAGCTTACGTTGAGCTCAACGGCTATTGCCGTTGTCCGTCCAGGAAAGTCGGTTAGAGACGGTTTGCTTAGAGGCGCAACCCTGTTGCGCCTCTACATGTGATGCTCGACAGTTTTTCAGCCGTGCCTAAAGCGGCTATTCAGCGTTTAACACTACAACTATTTGGTCGAGTCGATTCTTAGCTAACACATGATGCATCAAGGACAGCGTACATCACAGCAGAGGGCTTGCGGCAAACGATTGCGGTTTACAGCGCGCTTGTCCTGCGCAAAGCAGCTTATCTGGACTGTTAGCTGCGTGTGGTCTTGGCTTTGTCGCTCGAAGCGACTTGTTTTATCCTGTCTGATTTTGCTGGTTGTCGGCAGTGGCCAACCCATGCCGGCTGATGGCTTATCAGAAGCGCAGATTAAAGCCGCCTATCTTTATAACTTTGCTAAATTCGTGGAATGGCCGGTCGAGGCGCTACCGGCTGATGCCGATCTTTTGTTATGTGTGCTGGGTAATAACGTGCTGGATGGTGCTTTGCAGGCGCTGGATGGTCGCAAGGCCGGCGAGCACGTGTTACGGGTAGAGTCGCGCAGTCGTAATGATCCAAATCTAAACCGTTGCCAGTTATTGTTTATTGGCAGTTCAGAGCAACAGCACTACCTGGTTACCCTCAAAGCCTTGCGCGATGTGCCGGTACTCACCTTGTCGGACATCGATGATTTTGCGGAAAAAGGCGGCGGTATCAGCTTGCTGTTTCGGGATAACAAAGTGGTGTTTGAAGTTAATTTAGAACCGATTCGTAACGCGCGGCTGCATTTGCCAGGCCAACTGTTAAATATCGCATCCTATGTGTACGGGAGATAGTTAGATGCGGATCCTGCCTCATTTTTGCAACTGGTCGCTACGCCGGAAATTGGTGTCCATCATCATGTTCAGTTGCGCGACGTGTCTGCTGGTCAGTTTGTCAGCCATGCTGGTCAGTTCGGTATTTAGCCGTTACCGGGATGTGCTACACGAATTGACCAGTCTGGCTGATGTATTAGCGCAAAACGGGCAAGCGGCGCTGGCCTTTGCCGATACCCGCGAAGCCGGGAGATTGTTGAAGTCATTAGACGATAGGCCGGAAGTCGTTTCTGCCTGGATGGTGTCTGCTGATGGCGCAGCGTTGTCATCCTGGACACGAAATGACTTGGCCGCAGCGGTGCCCGCCGATTGTCGGCGACCTTATCGCCAACTGCGCACTGATTTCTGGAGCAGACGCGCCGAGTTGTTCATGCCAGTGATCAAAAATACCGAACTGGTGGGCTATGTCTGCCTGGAAGCCGATTTTACCGCGCAGTGGAATGAGCAATTGTCCGATTTGGCGAAGGGCGTTGCCGCAGCCGGTCTGGCATTGATTTTGGTTTATCTGCTGGCAATCTGCTTGCAACGCATCATTTCACGGCCAATCGAAGAGTTGGCCAAAGCGGCCCGTATCATCGCCAATGATAAAAACTACGGCTTGCGCGTGGAGCAGCGGGATAAGGACGAGATTGGTGATTTGGTGCAGGCTTTTAATGCCATGCTGGGCGAAATTCAATTGCGCGACCAAAATCTTACTGAGCACCGCGATCGCCTGGAAGCCGAGGTGGCGCAACGCACCGTTGAGTTGCTGCAAGCCAAAGAAGAGGCGGAAGCCGCGGCTCGCTCCAAAGGCATGTTTCTGGCGAATATGAGCCACGAAATCCG
>CAIOHN010000180.1 GCA_903858105.1 uncultured Pseudomonadota bacterium
GATAAATTTAACGAGGCGACGGAAGCGTCAGTTCTTGTGTAGAAAAATGGGGACAGCGCCATTCAGCTGGAGTATGAACAGGGCTCTATCTTAAACTGAGTAATAATTTGTCTGGACAGTGGGGTCCACTTTAGAATTTTGTTTTGATTACCGGCAGATAAAATGGCTTGCTCGACCCGATCATAGAACAATGCCCGGTTTGGCAGATCCGTTACCGGATCGTGAGTGGTGGAATAACTGACCTGTTTTTCCAAAGAATCAGCGCGAGAACGCAACTCCTGGGTCTGGTCGAAGATCATCGCCCCGGCTTGATAGGCGATCATAGAACTGGAATATTGCCCCCAAAATCCGAAAATAAACGGCAGCCCTTCCAGCATCCACAAGCCGTAGTTTACCGATTGTGCGTATATCACGCCGTTCAGCGACACTTCGCCAGTATAGTAATAACTCAACGCCAACAGCGCACAGAGAATACTCGCCACCGCCACCGCCACACCTTGATAGGTGGTTTTGGATACTTCGCTTTTCAGAACTTTTACGTTCTCGGTCAGCATGTTCTTGGCGACAATCATATTTTTCCCGTGATGTTTAACGACATTGGCTGAGTCAACAAAATGAATAATCGATAACTTGTTGCATAGTTTTTAGCGCAACTCGCTGCAGCAAATTTGTGCCTAAGCATAGTAGTGACACCGCTAAATAGTAAGCCCTTACCATCAAACCACCATCTCCGCCTGTAGCAGTTTTATTTGATCTCTAACCCTGGCCGCATCTTCAAACTCCAGGTTTTTGGCGTGTTGATACATTTTTTCTTCCAGTTGTTTCAAGGCCTTGGCCGCCTGTTTTGGCGTCATGGCTTTGTATTGAGCGGCAGGCTCTGCCACTTTAGCACGGGCATAGGCTATTGATCCGCCGGACCCGGGAATCGCCAATTCCAGAATATCCGTCACAGATTTGAAAATGGTTTTGGGCTGAATGTGATGCAGGGCGTTAAATTCGATCTGCTTGGCGCGGCGGCGTTCGGTTTCGTCGATTGCCAATTGCATAGAGCGGGTAATTTTATCGCCGTACAAAATCGCCTTGCCATTTGAGTTACGCGCCGCCCGGCCTATGGTTTGCACCAGCGATACCAAGGAACGTAAAAAACCTTCTTTATCAGCATCGAGAATCGCCACCAGCGATACCTCTGGAATATCCAGTCCCTCGCGTAACAAGTTGATTCCCACCAACACGTCAAACACGCCCAAGCGCAAGTCGCGAATGATCTCCACCCGCTCCACGGTTTCGATGTCAGAATGCAGATAACGCACTTTAACGCCATGCTCCAGCAAGTAATCGGTCAAATCTTCCGACATGCGTTTGGTCAAAGTAGTCACCAGCACCCGCTCTTGCACGGCAACGCGTTTGCCAATCTCCGAGAGCAAATCATCGACCTGCGTCGTGGCCGGTCGCACTTCTACCAAAGGATCGACCAAACCCGTCGGCCTGACTACCTGCTCCACCACCGCGCCGGAATGCTCCTTTTCATAAACGCTGGGTGTTGCCGACACATAAATGCGCTGGCCGACAATCTGCTCAAACTCATCAAATTTCAGCGGCCGGTTATCCAAAGCCGATGGCAATCGAAAGCCATATTCCACCAGGGTTTCTTTACGCGAGCGGTCGCCTTTATACATTGCGCCAATCTGCGGCACTGTGACATGACTTTCGTCGATAATCACCAGCGCATCATTGGGCAGATAATCAAACATGGTCGGCGGCGATTCGCCATCGGCGCGGCTGGACAGATGCCGCGAATAGTTTTCGATACCTGAGCAATAACCCACTTCCATAATCATTTCTATATCAAACAAGGTGCGCTGCTCCAGGCGCTGGGCTTCGACCAGTTTATGATTGTCACGCAATTGTTCCAGCCGTTCAGCCAGTTCTATCTTGATTTTTTCTACCGCCGTCAGCAATTGATCGCGCGGGGTGACGTAATGGCTTTTGGGATACAAGGTAAAGCGGGCCATGCGCTGGGTGACTTCGCCGGTTAAGGGGTCAAACATCGACAAGCGCTCTATCTCATCGTCGAACAATTCTATGCGTAGCGCCTGCTCTTCCGACTCGGCCGGAAACACGTCGATCACCTCGCCGCGCACTCGGTAAGTCGCCCGGCGTAATTCGGTGTCGTTACGGGTATATTGCATCTCTGCCAGGCGCCGCAAAATATCGCGTTGCTTGATCATGTCGCCACGCACCAAATGCAACACCATCTGGAAATACGATTCCGGCTCGCCCAAGCCGTAAATCGCTGAAACCGTGGCCACCACTATGGTATCGCGCCGTTCCAGCAAGGCTTTGGTGGCAGACAGCCGCATTTGTTCGATATGCTCGTTGAGCGAGGCGTCTTTATCGATAAACGTGTCCGACGCCGGGATATAAGCTTCCGGCTGATAATAATCGTAATACGACACGAAATACTCGACGCTATTTTCTGGAAAAAACTCCTTCATCTCGCCGTACAACTGTGCCGCCAGAGTTTTATTGGGCGCCATAATCATCGCCGGCCGCTGGGTTTGCTGGATAACATTGGCGATAGTAAAAGTCTTGCCGGAGCCGGTCACGCCCAGCAAGGTTTGATGCAGTTCGCCATCGTTAATGCCTTCTACCAGTTTCGCGATGGCGGCAGGTTGATCGCCAGCCGGTTGATAACGGCTATGGATTTTGAAGGCTTTATTCGCCGGCCCCTTTTTGCCAGGCCCCGCCTCTTCCACCGCTAAAACGCCAGTAATGGCCGAGTGACTGATTTCCATACGGCGTTTATCGCTCATTGCTTGTCCTTGTTTGATGCTATCCACCGGATGCGGTTTTGCAAAATGTAAGCCTTGGGTTTGAGTTGATACTATGGGCGTGTGGCTACGAATTCAGTCGTAAAATCCGATTTATTTACAAGCCGATTCCGGTTGGTCATACCCCAAGGTATCCAGTTCTGTTTTAGGGTGTAAAAATCCTTCCACCGGTGCGACCGCCACCAAAGATCGTGGCGCCGCCAGCAACACTGGTTGCCGCAACTGCCCGTCCCAAGGCCGGAACGACAAGGGAACGCCTTTGTAACCCTGCAAAGCAAAGGCTGCTGACAGCATATAGTCTTTTATGGCTTGTACTTGATTGGATTTACTCCGCACACTCGCCTCACCAATAGCCCTGACTGCAAGATACGCCGCGTAATCCTGCTCTTCCATCCAGCGACCGGCGGCGTCCTTGAAACGGTTTTGTAACTGCACTGCGCCCCACTGCTCGTGGCTTCTATGCCAGGCGGTGGCGGTCAAGCCTTGGGTACCGATCACCGGCCTGGGCTTCCAGGTGCGATAATCCAGATACTCGCCAAACAAGCCTTGTTCGTCGGCCACCACCAATACGTCGTAATCATCGACTTGAGTAAACACCGGCACGTCGGATTGGGCGGTGCGGCGGGCGTCGTAATCATTTGTCCAAGCCTTTTCCGCTACCAATTTAATGCCAAAGCGTTTTACGGCGCGCTTGATAGCTGTGGCGTAGAGTTTGTCTTCCGGGCTGGGGCCGACAACCAAAAACCAATTTTGCCAGCGTTTTTTGAGCATGTACTGCGCCAAGGCATCGGCGCGCATGGCGCGACTGGGCAAGATGTGTAAAATCTGATGCCGACAATCGGTGTTGCGTAAGTCATCGTCGCTAGTCGCGGCGTCCAGCAATAATTTCCCTTGAGCGGACGGCAGATCGGCCAAAACATTGAGTTGATCGGGCCTGACATTCAACACGACCAAAGCAATATCATTACCTAGCTGATTAAACGCTTGCGCCATATCCCCAGCCACTGGCACCACGACTTTTTTTAATTCGTATTGCTGGCCGGTAAATTGGCCGGTGGTATTGTTGTCATTGATTGCCAACTCAGCACCGACTTGGCCTTTGTTGGGAATAAACGGATCAAGATTGGACAAAGCCGCCGGCGCGGTTTGCTCCTGGCTAAAATAAGCAATTTTGACCAGCTGTTTGGCTGGCGCGGCCTGCAGTGTGGTGGCTGCCAGCCCACTCAGTGTCAGCACCAAAACTTTCAAACACTTGGTTTTTTTCATGATTTCCCTATAAGTCGGTAGTACAAAGCGTAATTTTAACGGATTACCGTGCGCTAGGCTTGGGCAAAAAATCGCTTAATGTCTATTGAATTTTAGCGGTTTAACGTCAATACTTAGCCACCTTTACACTCGCAGAGTGCAACATGTCAGAGCCAGATTTCTCCTTGGATTTTCTCGATCAGGAAATTGAGCTGGATAACTCGTGGTCCAATAAGCGGGTTGCCGTGCGTTATTTACGTAACGACATCAAAGCTACCATAAAAATTCACAGTTTCTGGTATCCGCGTCTGGTTCAGGTTCTGTTGCGAGATGTCAGCAGCCGGGGGGCTGCGGTGTTCAGCGAAAAAAAACTGGGTAAAAATAAGCGTATCTGCTTGTACTTGCTATTCAAAGACGGCAGTCGTTTCGACATTAATGCTACTGTGGCCTATTGCGACCATGAAAACCACCGCTACGGTATTAAGTTCGACAATATCGACAAACCCTTGGCGGAACACTTGTTACACACTCAAACCGAGCTATTGTTCGGCTAACTTTCAAACCAACCATGCCTATACTCAGCCAAATCTATATTTATCCGGTCAAATCCCTGGCCGGCATCCCGGTGGATAATTGGCCGGTGGACAAGCGGGGCTTGTTATACGATAGAAAATGGATGTTGGTTGATAGTAATCGGCATTTCCTTAGCCAGCGGCGCTTGCCGGAAATGGCCTTGATAGGCACCCGCATTGAAGCCGACCAGCTGATTTTATCGGCACCCGGCCAAACCGATCTAAACTTACCGCTGCATCCGACTGACGGCGAAGAACTTGAAGTGATAGTCTGGCATGATCATTGTCAAGCCAAAAGCTGCGGTAACGCAGCCGATGCCTGGTTAAGTCGCTTCCTGGGGATAGAATGCAGACTGGTTTATCAAGCCGAGCATGACGTGCGTAAAGTTGATCCGAACTATGCCACGGACAAGGACCAAACTTCATTTTCCGACGGCTATCCATTTTTGATTGTCTCGGAAAACTCGTTAAACGCACTCAATCAGGCCATGCAGTTGCAATTCAGCATCAGCCGCTTTCGGCCTAATCTGGTGCTTAGCGACTGCGACAGTTATGCAGAAGACACGTGGCGGCGCATCACTATTAACGCTATTGGCTTTAGATTACCCAAGCCTTGCTCGCGCTGCTCGGTGCCGACCATCGATCCCTTAACGGCGCTTAGCGGAAAGGAACCTTTGACTACCTTGAATAAGTTGCGCAAGTCGCAAAACAAAGTGTATTTTGGCCAAAATGCCTTGCATGACAGTAGCGGCAGTTTGTCGGTAGGCCAAACTGTGCGGATTGACGAGATTGGCGATGCACAACCTCCGCTCAGTGCAGCCTGAGCTTTAATCAGGTGATCGCAGCACAAGACAAGGCATTTTTAAGAGCCATTTAAGAATACAAGGTTTAAATCGCCACATCGCAATAAACCGGAGATACTGAACTTCGGCCAAGCGGGTTCAAGCATCCCTTAAAATTAAGGAACCTCTAAAAATTAGAGATTCTCCTGCTCTCTGAGGGAGAAGGTTGGGATGAGGGAATTAAAATCAATTATTTACCCCCTCACCCTAGCCCTCTCCCTGAGGGAGAGGGAATTTGTAGCGGGATACCTTAAGACTTTTTAAACTCCAATGAGGACAGCCAATATGACTAAAAAAATACTCGCCACCGCCATTTGCGCCAGCCTGGTAAGCGCTTGCGCCAACAACCCTTATACCGGCCAATCCGGCATGAGCAATCTCGGCAAAGGCGCCGGCGTGGGTGCGGCCGTGGGCGCAGGTGCAGGTACTTTGTTTGGTGGTAACGACTGGAAAAACGCCGGACTGGGCGCTTTGGCGGGTGCTGCTGTCGGTGCCGGTATCGGTTATTACATGGACAAACAACAGGAAGAAATGCAGCAATCGTTGCAAGGCACCGGCATTGAAGTGCAACGTACCGCCGAAAATCAATTAACGCTGAATATGCCCAGCACCAGCGATGTGACGTTTGCCTTTGGCAAAGCTGATTTGACACCAGAAGCCCAAAACGCGCTTGATCCGATTGCCCGCGTGTTAAACAATTACCCCGAATCCACTATGTCGGTCACTGGCCATACCGACGATGTCGGTTCTGATGCAGACAACCAGCGTTTATCGGAAGCCCGCGCCACCAGTGTTGCCAACTTTTTAGGCCAACGCGGGGTAAACCGTGCGCGCGTATCGCAACAAGGCATGGGCGAAAGTTCACCCAAAGTGCCTGACACCAGCGACGCTAACCGGGCAATCAATCGCCGGGTAGAGTTGTCGATCAAAGCCAACCAAAATGCCGGCGCGTCCCAGCAGCCGCAACAGCAACAGGGTTACCCGCAGCAACAGCAAAGTCAGCCGTATCAACAGCAAGGTTACCCACAGCAACAAGGTTATCCTCAGCAAAATCAGCCTTATCAGCAAACCTACCGTATGCGCCCTTTAAACCACGCGATTGATTTTTTGAAAAAAGCCGTAGCAGTTTATGCGATTTTTGGCTCGACGAGTTGCCAAGGTAGCAATGCCTCGAAGTCTTCGACGGTTTTGGCCAGGGGCAATTGACGGAACAA